>NZ_JBQTJC010000203.1:0-9944 GCF_052387495.1 Sphingosinicella sp.
AGAAGCTCGGCGCGCGATAACCGGTCACGGCGGTGCCCGCCGCGTCTTCGATCGCTGGACGCGCCTTGCCGATGTCGGCGCGGAACTCGGCCTCGCTCAGAGTGAAGACGCGGCGATGGTCCCAGCCGTGGCTGGCGACCTCATGGCCGGCCTCGGCGATGCGGCGGATCAGCGCCGGGTGGCGCTCGGCGACCCAGCCCAGCGTGAAGAAGGTGGCCTTGACCCCCGCTTCTTCGAACAGGGCGAGGACGTTGTCCGTGTTCTGCTCGACGCGGCGCGGGATCCGATCCCACGCCGCGCGGTCGATCACGGTCTCGAAGGCGCCGACCTGGAACCAGTCCTCGACATCGACGGAGAGGGCATTCGTCATCGGCCCTCCCGCTCAGGCCACGCGCGAGCGGTAGGCCTGATCCTGGCCGCCCTCGACCCAGTCGACGAGCAGGGTCAGGACACGGCGAATCATCGCCTCATGCTCGTCGGCCCGCGCCTCCAGCGCGGCGATGCGGCGTTCCAGCGCGGGATCGGCCGCGGCGACGGGCTGTGGGGCGGATTCGTTGGCGGCGACGGCGTGCGGCCGGCTCGAACGCAGCGGGAGGACCCGCTCCTCGACCGGCGCGGGCTGGACCGCATCGGCGGCGAGATCGGCGGCGGCGGTGGCGACGGTGGCGGCGTCGATCCGCTCGGCGCCCTCGACCGCGGCCTGCAGCATCACCCGGTTGGCGAGCTGGTTGACGCGGCGGGGAATGCCGCCGCTGGCCTCGTGGATCGCGGCGAAGGCCTGGGCTTCGAAGGCCGGACGGCCGGTCCAGCCGACCAGCTGCAGCCGGTGGCGGATATAGGCTTCGACCTCGTCCGACCCCATCGCGTCGAGATGATGGGTGGCGATGACGCGTTGGCGGAGCTGCTCCAGCCCCGGCGAGGCGAGCCGGGCGCGGAACTCGGGCTGCCCCAAGAGGACGATCTGCAGCAACGGACGGCCGCGCAACTGGTAGTTGGAGAGCATGCGCAGCTCTTCGAGCGCGGAGACGGGCAGGTTCTGCGCCTCGTCGACGACCAGCAGGGTGCGCTTGCCCGCCCGAGTCTCCTCGTCGAGCCGCCTCTCGACCGCGTCGAGCAAGGCCGCCTTCTCGACCCCGCGGGTGGCGACGCCGAGGCCCTGCGCGGCGAGGCGCAGGATGTCGTCGCCCTCGACCTGAGTCGAGACCAATGAGATCGCGTTCAGGCGGGCGCGGTCGATCGTCGCCATCAGATGCGCGACCAGGGTGGACTTGCCCGCCCCGATCTCGCCGGTGACGACGATGAAGCCCTCCCCCTGCGCGAGGCCATAGCCGAGATAGGCCATCGCCTTCCGGTGCGTGCGGCTCTCGAACCAGAAGCGCGCGTCCGGGGTCAGCTGGAAGGGCTGTCCCGTGAGGCCGAAATGGTCGCTGTACATGGCGCTCTCCCTAGCCCCGCGCTCGTTTAGAAAGTGTAGCGAAGGCCGGCGATGGCCGAGGCAATGGTGCTGTCCTCGACCCCGTCGTCGCTGTGGTTGACGCCGAGCGCCGCCTGGAACTGCAGCCGGTCGAGCAGCAGGCGGCGGCTGTAGCTCGCCGTGCCGCCGGTGCTGAACACCCGGTTGAAGCCCGGCGCGTCGCTGTCGAACCAGCTCGCATAGGCGCTGAGATTGACCTCCGACGAGCGGCTGAGCTGGCGCCCGGCCCCGGCGAACAAAGCGAAGCTCTCGTCGGTGCTGCCGAAGACGTCGAAAACGGCGTCGTCCGGACGGGCGAAGCTGCGGCGATTGTAGCCGGCGCCCGCGCCGAAGCTCCAGCGGCCCCGGTTGGCCGAGAGGATCGCGCTGCCGCCGCGCGAGCGGAAGGTGCCGCCGCGGATCGACTGGAGGTTGCCGCCGAGGCAGCCGCCCGTGCCCGGCGTCGAGCCGAAGGCGCAGCCGGTGAGATCGCCGGTCAGCGGATTGCGTGCAACCTCAAAATCATCCGGCAAGTTACTGAGATTGCTAATAAGAGAGCCGCCGAACGTCTCGACCGTGTCGTAGACGGTGACGCCGATCCCGGACTCGCTGTTGAAGCGGTGGCTGAACGAGCCGACCACGGTCGTGCCGCCGTAGCGGTGGCCAGCGCGGGCCTGGAGCTCGGTGCGCGGGGTCGGCCGCCAGATCACGCCGGCATCGTAGATCACGCCGCTGACGTCATAGGTGAGCAGGCGCGGCGCCGCCGGATCCGGAACCGGCCGGCCGTCGGGCGTGACGATCGGAACGCCGGCGACGTCGCGGGCGACGTCGAGCTGGCTCGCCTCGATATTTTCGTAACCGACGCCCGCGGTGAAGGCGAGCGTGGGGCTGACCGGAACGACGACGTCGCCGCGGACATAGGCGCCCTCGAACTCGTCGTCGAAATCGCTGTTCGATTCGGAGCGGGCATAGCCGGCGCCGACCGTCCAGCCGACCGGCAGCCGCCCCGGCGCCATGCCGACGCTCGCCGTGGCGCTGTGCGCGATCGCGCTGTCATAGCCGTCGTCCGGTCCGCCGGTAACGCTGTCGTCGTCGATCGCGACATAGCCGAGGCGATAGGAGGCGTTGACCGCGACCGGCCCGACATGGGTCGAGACGGTCGGCCCGGCATAGACCGAATAGACCTCGACCGCCGCGTCGCGGTCGGTAACGCCGAGCGCGCGCCCTTCCCCGCCGGTGCGGGTGGCGAGCGCGCCGGCCTCGATATTGACGGCGCCCGGGACGACCTGGGCGCTGATCGCGGCGATGCCGCTGTGCGTGTCGGTATCGCCGGCATCGCCGTTCCATTCGACCAGCCGATCGTAGCGATAGGAGAGGACGGCGGTGACCCGGCGGGTCCGGACGCTGCCGTCCACGCCCGCGGCGAGGGTCGTATAGGTCAGGGTGTCACCGCCGAACTCGGTGCTGATCCCCTGCGCGACCTCGAGATAGGGTGCGATGTCGGCGCGCCGCTCACGCCGCTCGCGGCGGGATTCGGGCGCCGAGGCGCCTTCCGTGACGGGCGCGCCATAATTGACGCCTGACGAAGGCGGCGCATCCTGCGCGTGGGCCGCCGAGGCGGCGAAAGCGAGGCCGAGCGCCAGCGTCAGCCGGCGGGCAAGCTTATTGGTCATGGCCATATCCATCATAAGCGCCGAATTTGCGTCCGCTGACGGCGATGCCCGCTCCGTTGAGGACCAGGCCGACATGATCGCAGCCCGAGAGCAGGCCGATCGTCTCGCGGAGATCGGCTTCGGTTGTCCGGTCGGCGCGCACCACGACGAGCACCTGGCCGACATGGGCCGAGAGCACGGTCGCTGGGGACGCCATCAACGCCGGGGGCGAATCAAACAGGATGATCCGCTCGCGATTGCCGGCGACGAGCTTCGCCAGCACCTCCCTTGTCCGGTCCGAAGCGAGCAGCTCCGGCACATTATTGGCCTTGCGCCCGGCGGGGAGGACGGAAAGTCCGGCCACGTCGGTGCGCACGACGAAATCCTCGGGATTGGCGGCGGGGTCGGACAATGCCTCGACCAGGCCGGGGCCGTTCTCGATGCCGAGCGTGGCGAGCACGTCGGGCTTGGAGAAATCGCCGTCGATCAGCAGTACCTCGACCTCGCGCTCGCCGGAGAGCGACAAAGCGAGGTTGACCGCGCAGAAGCTCTTGCCCTCATCGGGCTGGCCCGAGCAGATCAGCACGGTGCGGCGCTTGTCCTCGGGCAGCGAGACGCGGCGAGCGATGCCGGAGAGGAGCTGCCGCTTGATCAGGCGGAACTCCTCGGCGAGCCCGGTCGGAACGCCGCCCGGCACGACGAAGCCCTTGGCGGCGAGCGCCTCGCGGTCGATCCGGGCGATGCCCGTCGGGGCGAAGTCGAACGGCTGCGGCGCGGCCGCGGCGAGCTCGACGATCTCCTCGACCGCAAGCGGCGCCGGCCTGGGCGCCTCGACCCGCGCCGGCTCGGCCGGAGCCGGCTTGGACATGGGATCGGCGGCCGGAACCGGCGCGGGCGCGCGCAGCGCGGCGCCGAAATCGTAGACCTGGGCGGCGCGCTCGATCAGCGAGAGGGGGCTGTGCTTGCTCATGTCGCTCCTCACGCCGCCGAACTTCGCTGCCAGAATTCGACCAGGACCAGGATCGCCCAGCTCCCCGCGAGCGCGGCGCCGGTGCCGCCGAGCCAGAGCAGGCGCTGGCGGCGGTGGGCGCGCTCGTCGGGAGTCACCACCTCGCTCAGCGTGCCGAGCACGGGAAGGCCGGTGACGGCGGCGAGCCGGTTCTGGGTCGGGAAGGTCGTCTGCAGCTGACCCGCGACGAAGGCGGCCGCGACCCCGGCGCCGAGCGCGAGGATCAGCACTGCGGTGAGGAAGATCGGGCGGTTCGGTGCGGCGGGGGCGGACGGCACGACGGGCGGCTCGATCACCTGGACGTTGATCGGGCTGGTTCGCGCCTGGACGTCGCTGCGCAGCCGGACCTGCTCGCGATTGGCGAGCAGCTGGTCATATTGCTGCTTCAGTACGTCATAGTCGCGGCCCAGCCGCTCCTGTTCGGCGGCGAGGCCGGGTTCGGTCGACTGGCCCGAGGAGAGCTGGGCGAGGTCGGACTGGAGCTGGTTGCGGCGCGCGGTGGCGGCGGCGAGCTGCGCCTCGCGCTCGCCCATCATCGCGCGGAGCGAGACGTAGGAAGGGTTGCTGATCCCGCCGGTATTGCCGCTGCGCCGCTCGGCGGCAGCATAGGGGCGGAGGCGCGCAATCTGCTGGCGGGCGGCGACGATATCCGGGTGCGATTCGCGCCAGCCCCGCGCCATGTTCGAATTGATCTGGCCCTCGATCGCGGCGATCTGGCCGCTCGCCGAGCCGTCGCTGCCGCCGGCGCCCGGGATCGATTGCGGGGTCGCGGCGAGCTGGCCGCGCATCGCGTTGAGCGAGGCCTGACCCGCCGCCACCTGCTGCTCGAGATTGGCGAGCTCGGCGCGCGCGGCGGACATGCGCTGCGAGATCGTGCCGACGCCCGGCAGCCCGCCCATGTAACGCTGCTCGAACTCCATCCGGCGCTGCTCGGCCTCGCGCAGCGCGGTCTCGCGCTGGCGCAGCTGCTCGTCAAGAAACTGGAGCGACTGGCCGGTCTCACGGCGGTCGCCCGAGAGGTTCTGCTCGATGAAGAGGTCGATCAGGCCCTGCACGGTGGCGGCGGCGGTGCGCGCGTTCTGGCCGTTGGAGAAGCCGGAGACGTTCGAGCTGCCGGTGATCTCGATCATCCCGTCGGGCTGGGCGACGATGGCGATGCGCTGGCGAAGCTGCCCGACCACGGTCGAAAGGTCGCGCTCGCTGGCGACCAGCGAATTGAGGTCGGTGCGGCGGACGATGCGGACGAGATTCTCGTTCGAGGTCAGCGTCTGCTTGAGCCTGAGTTGCTGATTCTGCCGCTCGTCCGGGGTGATCCCGATCTGGTTGGGCAGGATCGACTGCATCTGCACGAACAGCCGCGCCTTCGCCTCGTAGCTGTTGGGGATGAGCGCGATGATCAGCCAGCCAAGCACGGCCACGCCCCATGCGACCGCCATGGCGAGCCAGCGGCGCCGCCAGACCTGGTGCAGGGCGATCCGGAACTGTTCGTAGAGTCCGTCCATCGGGCGCTATCGTCCTTGGCTGGGTTGGCCGGGGCGGCTTTAGATACTGCTCTCGGGGATGATGATCAGGTCGCCGGGCTCGAGCCGGACGTTGGCGCGCACGTCGCCGCGGCGGAGCAGGCTGGCGATCCTCAAATCATATTCCTGCTGGCGGCCGGTCGCGCGGTCGGTGCGGACCAGCCGCGCGCGGTCGCCCGCGGCATATTCGGACAGGCCGCCGACCGCGATCATGGCGTCAAGCAATGTCATGTTGGCGCGATAGGGGATCGCCGCCGGCCGCTCGGTCGCGCCGACGACGCGGATCTGCTGCGAGAAGGTGCCCTGCGGCCGGTTCACCATGACCGAGACCAACGGATCCTGGATATATTGAGCGAGGACGACGCGAACGTCCTCGGCGAGCTGGGCCGGGGTCTTGCCGACCGCGATCATGTCGGTGACCATCGGCGTCGTGATGCGGCCGTCGGGACGGACCTGGACGGTGGTGCTGAGCTCCGGGTTGCGCCAGACGAAGACGGTGATCTCGTCGAGGGCGCCGATCAGGTAATTCTCGCTGACCTGGTCCGACGAGCCGACGAAGCTCGCCGCCGGCAGGCTGCGGCCGACCCGGTCGGCGCCGGCGCAGCCAGTGAGCGCGAGCGCGCTGACGCTGGCGAAAAGGGCGGCCCAGGACTTGGCGGACAGACGCATGCTCATTCCTCTTCACAGCTTCTCGACCCTGGCGCCCGCCCGTCCCGGATCGGGAATGTGGCGGGTGCGCAGTTCAAGGCGCTGCTACGCCGGAACAGGTTAAGTTACGGTTAGGAAACGGGATGCTCTCGGGCGCCGTCCCGATCCGGGACAGCACCGGCGCAGGTGTTAATCGCCGCCGACGACCATCTCCGTCGCCGGATGCTGGGCGAGGAAGGCCTGCGGGCTGGCTGACAGGCCGTAGGCGCCGGCGAGGAAGACGGCGACGAGATCGCCCACTTCGGCGCGCGGCATGGCGACATCGTCGGCGAGCCGGTCGAGCGGCGTGCAGAGGCAGCCGACGATGGTCACCTCCTCCTCCGGCGCGGCGCCGAAGCGGCCGGCGATGGCCACCGGATAGTTGCGGCGAACGACCTGGCCAAAATTGCCCGAGGCGGCGAGCTGGTGCTGCATGCCGCCGTCGGTGACGAGGAAGGTCTTGCCGTGGCTCTCCTTGCGGTCGATGATCCGGGTCAGATAGACCCCCGCCTCGCCCACGAGCCAGCGGCCGAGCTCGATCGCAAAACGCGTTTGGCCAAGGACTTGCGCGCGATTGCTGAGCGATTCCGCCAAAGCCGCGCCGACCGCCTCGACGGCGAGCGGCTGCTCGCCGCCGAAATAAGGGATGCCGAAGCCGCCGCCGAGATTGACCAGCGGCGGCTCCTCACCCGCGGCCTCGGCCAGCTCGGCGGCCAGCGCGACCGTGGCGAGCTGGGCCTCGATCAGGGCGTCGGCGGCGAGCGCCTGCGAGCCCGCGAAGATATGGAAGCCGCGCCAGTCGGCGCCCGCTTCGACCAGGCGGCGGACCAAAGCGGGCACCCGCGCCGCGTCGACCCCGAACGGCTTGGCGCCGCCGCCCATGCGCATGCCCGAGCCCTTGATCTCGAAGTCCGGATTGACCCGGACGGCGATCCTCGGCTGCAAGCCGAGGCGCTCACCGATCGCCAGCGCCCGCTCGGCCTCACCCTCGGACTCGCAATTGAGCGTCGCGCCGGCGGCGATCGCCTGCTCCAGCTCAGCGTCGCGCTTGCCGGGCCCGGCGAAGCTGATGTGCGCCGCATCCGCCCCTGCCTCCAGCGCCAGCCGCAACTCTCCGCCCGAGGCCACGTCGAGGCCATCGACTCGGCTTGCGACATGTTTCAGCAAAGGAAGGTAAGAATTTGCTTTTATGGCATAATGTAGATCGACACCCGGAACCGCGGCGCGGAAGCGGACGATCTGCCGCTCGACCAGCCCGAGATAGTAGACGAAGAGCGGCGTGTCGCCTGCTTGCGCCGCCAGCGCATCGGCGCGCTTGCCGCCGATCAGCAGCATGCCATCGCCATCGGCCGCAAAACCGGCCGGGATCGGGCCCATCGGCTTGGTCATGAGGTCAACTCGTGCTTCAGCGCGACCCGGTCAAGCTTGCCGTTGGGCGAGCGCGGCAGCTCGTCGCGCCAGAGGATCTCGCCGGGCTGCATGAAATTGGGGAGCTGGCGCTTGAGGAAGGCGCGCAGCTCCGCCTCGCGCTCGCGTCGGTTCGGGCGCAGGACCAGGGCGATGGCCTCGCCGAGGCGTGGATCGGGAAGCCCGAGCGCCACCGCCTCATGCACCACGCCCGAGGCGATCGCCGCTTCCTCGACCTCGGTCGGGCTGACCCGGTTGCCCGAGGTCTTGATCATCCCGTCCTCGCGGCCGACGAAATAAAGCAGGCCTTCGACGTCGCGGCGGACCCGGTCGCCCGACCAGACCGCCATGCCGCCAAAGGCCGAGCCCGCCGGCGCGGGCTTGAACCGCTCCGCCGTCCGCTCCGGATCCTGCCAATAGCCCTGGGCGACGAGCGGGCCGGCATGGACCAGTTCGCCTTCCTCCGCTTCCTCGCCGTCGGCGCCGATCACCATGATCTCGGCGAAGGGAATGGCTTTGCCCATCGAATCCGGGTGCATGTCGAGCAGCTCCGGCTCGAGATAGGTCGAGCGAAAGGCCTCGGTCAGGCCGTACATCGAATAGATGTTGGCGGCCGGAAAAAGCTCGCGCATCCGGCGGATCACCGAAGGGGCGAGCTTGCCCCCGCTGTTGGTGAGCCGCCTGAGGCTGAGCGCGGCGGCCGGTGGCCAAGGCGCCTCGACCAGCTGCACCCAGAGCGGAGGAACGCCGGCCAAGGTACTGATCTTATGGGTTTCGATCGCCCGGATGACGTCGCGCGCGGTGAGATAGTCGAGCGGGACGACGCAGCCGCCCGCCGCCCAGGTCGAGAAGAGCTGGTTCTGCCCGTAATCGAAGGCGAAGGGCAGTACGACGAGCACCCGGTCCTCCGGGCTCAGCCGGAGATAATGCGCGACGCTGATTGCGCCGAGCCACATATTGGCATGGCTCAGCATCACCCCCTTGGGCCGTCCGGTCGAGCCCGAGGTGTAAAGCAAAGCCGCAAGCTGGTCCGGCGCCGCGCTCGATGGCGGCATGCGGTCGGGATGATCGAACAGGCCTGCGCTCCCCGCCTCGTCGAGAATCGCGCAAGCGGCGTCGCCGGCTTCGAGCGTCGCGAGACGGCCCTGGCCGCTGATCAGCAGGCTCGCGCCGCTGTCGGCGAGGATATGCGCCGCCTGCAGCCGCTTGAGCAACGGGTTGATCGGGACATGGACCAGGCCCGCACGGGCGCAGGCAAGCGGCAGCAGGCTGGCGAGGCGGCTCTTGGGGAGCCAGCTCGCCACCCGCTCGCCGGGGCCGAGCCCTCTCGCCTTCAGCCCCGCCGCCAGCGCGCCGACCGCAGCCTCAAGGCCGGCGAAGTCGAGCGTGCCTTCGCGCGTCACCAGCGCCGGCGCCTGCGGCGCGCCTTGCAGGGTCAGGTGATCGAGCGGGCGCGGGGTGGGATCGGGCGTCGGCAAGGTCGTTCCTGCTTCGAAAGCGGCATGATAGGAGGCTCGCGAGGGGGCATAAAGCGTGACGGTTAACATCGCTTTGTTCGACCATTTCGACCAGGTTGCCGCCGATGCCGCGGGGGCGCTGGATCGGGCGGCGCAACCGTGCCTCTTCCACCGGCTCGACTGGTTCCAGCTGATCGCGGCGCATTGCCCACCGAAGGGTCGGCTGAGGGTGATCCGAGCGGAGCAGGGGGGGCGCAAGGCGTGGCTCTTCCTCGCGATCGAGAGCGGGAGGGCGCGCGCCTTCGCCGCCTGGTACTCGCTGCGCTTCGATGCCGTGGGGAATCGCGCGAGTGACGTCATGACGGCAATGGCCGCCACCTTGCGCGACGGCGGCATCGCGAGCGTCGAGCTGGCACCGCTCGAGGATCCGGCGCCGCTCGCCGAGGCGTTTCGCGCCGCGGGCTGGTCGGTGCAGGTCTCGGAGAAGACCGGCAACTGGCGGATCGCGACCGATGGCATGGACTTCGCCGCTTACTGGGCGTCGCGGCCCGGCCAGCTGCGCAGCACCTTCAAGCGCCGCGGCAAGGCGGCCCACCTCAAGATCGAAATCTACGACCGCTTCGACGAGGACGCCTGGGCGGATTACGAGGCCGTCTACCGCGCGAGCTGGAAGCCGGACGAAGGCTCCTTCGCGTTCCTGCGCGCCCTCGCCGAGCAGGAGGGCGAAGCGGGCACGCTCCGCCTCGGCATCGCCAGGCA
>NZ_JBQTJC010000204.1:0-27444 GCF_052387495.1 Sphingosinicella sp.
CGGCAAGGAGCGAGGAGGGAGCGATGGAGACCCCATCGTGACCGACCGAGCGACGCCGTCCGGGCGGCAAAGGACAGCCCGCCGCTGTGCGGTCGGCCGGAGAAGCCGGCTGGCTGCGTCGGCCGGCTCGACCGGGCTGCCCGGCCCGGCCTTCCCCGCCCTCCTTTCCAGCCGGCTTCTCCGGCCGATCCCGGCCACCTCCAATCCCGAATGCAGGCCCTAAGCATGCGCGTTCTCCATGTTCTGGATCACAGCCTGCCGCTGCAGAGCGGCTACACCTTCCGCACCCGCGCCATCGTCAAGGCGCAGCTGGCGCGGGGGTGGGAAGTGGTGTGCCTGACCGGGGCGCGGCACGCCAAGGACGGGCCGGACCCGGAGACGGTCGATGGGATCACCTTCTACCGCACGGCGAAGCCCGCGCCCGCCCCGGCGCCCTTGCGCGAATGGCGCGAGATTCGGGCGCTTTCGGCGCGGCTCGACGCGCTCGTGCGCGAATGGCGGCCTGACCAGCTCCACGCCCATTCTCCGGTGCTGAACGCCCTGGCCGCTTTGCCCGTGGCGCGGCGCCACGGCCTGCCGCTGGTCTATGAAATCCGCGCCTTTTGGGAGGATGCGGCGGTCGGCAACGGGACGGGCCGCGAGGGCTCGGCGCGCTACCGGCTGACCCGTTTGCTCGAAACCCACGCGGCGCGCCGCGCCGACGCGGTGGCGGTGATCTGCGAGGGGCTGAAGCTGGATCTGATCCGCCGCGGCATCAATCCGGCGAAGATCGTGGTGTCGCCCAACGGCGTCGACATGGACCTGTTCGGCGCGCCGCCCGCGGCCGACGCGGCCTTCGCGCGGTCGCTCGGGCTGGAGGGGGCGGACGTGGTCGGCTTCATCGGCTCCTTCTACGATTATGAGGGGCTGGACGATCTGATCGCGGCGATGCCGCTGCTGATCGAGCGCCGCCCCAAGGCGAGGCTGCTGCTCGTCGGCGGCGGGCCGATGGAAGGCGCGCTGAAGGCGCAGGCGGCGGCATCGCCCGTTGCCGATCGAATCAGCTTCGTCGGCCGCGTGCCGCATGACGAGGTCGAGCTTTACTATGCGCTGATCGACGTGCTCGCTTATCCGAGGAAGGCGATGCGGCTGACCGAGCTGGTGACGCCGCTCAAGCCTTTGGAAGCGATGGCGCAGCGCAAGCTCGTCGCGGCGTCCAATGTCGGCGGTCATCGCGAGCTGATCGAGGACGGCGTCACCGGCACGCTTTTTCCGGCCGGCGATCCGCGGGCGCTCGCCGACGCGCTCGCCGGCCTGTTCGAGCGACGCGGCGAATGGGAGGCTCGGCGCGACACGGCCCGCGCGTTCGTCGAGCGTGAGCGTAACTGGACGTCAAACATTTCGCTTTATGCCCCTTTGTATCAACGACTGACCGGCAAGAGAGCATGATCGCCACGCATTCCTTCACGAACCTGTTCCGCAACGCCGACCGCAACGCGCTCGATTTGCCCGTCGCGGCATTGGCCGGGCTTTCGGTGGCTTTCGCCGCCTTCACCATCCCGGCCGATCTGCTCGCCGAGGCGGTGGGCGCGAGCGGGCTGCCCAATCTGCTCGAGGCGGCGCAGCCGCCGCTCGGCACGACCGCCCGGATCGCCCTCGCGGTCGCCGGCGCGCTCGGGACCTTCTTCGCCGCCTTCCTGCTGCTGCGTTGGCTCGACCGCTTCGGCGCGCGCCCGGCGCCGCGCATCGCGCCGGCCGCCGAATCCGAGGCGGAGAGCCCGCGCCTGCGCAAGCGCGACACCCATCCGGACGCCCCGGCGCGGCGCCCGATCTCGGCGACCCGCGATCTCGGCGAGCCAGCGCCGCCGCAGCCGGTGGCTTCGTGGCTCGACGTTGAATTGGAAGCGCCCGCGCCCGCCCCGGCCGCCGAGGCACCGGCGTCGTCGAGCCTCACCGAATTGATGGGCCGGCTCGAGGCGGGCCTCGCCCGCCGCGCCACCGCCGCGCCGGCTCCGGAGGCGGCGCCCCAGCCCGCCCCGTCCGCGTCGGACGACCGGCTGCAGAGCGCGATCGAGAGCCTGCAACGCCTCACCGCGCGCGACGCCTAATCCGCTTCCACGGTCAACGCCTCCAGGGTGAGGCGCACGTCATCCTCGCCACGCGTGTCGCCGACGCAGGCGATGTCGATCAGGATGTGGCCGCGCAGCGGGAAGTCGCGCTCGCCCAAGCCGTTTAGAAAGGAATCCGCCGCAGCCTCGGCCTCCGGCCCCGTCAGGGTCAGCGTCAGGCGATGGCGCTCGCCCGTGAAGGTGACGCTGGCCCAGGGCCGGCTCTCGACCTCGCCGACTGTCGCGAAGGTGACGAAGGTGACGGTACGTCGCAGCTCATCTGCGGCAGAGCGTTTCAGTCCCATGGCGTGCCGCCCTCTTTCCGGTCGAGCCAGGCGTGGACGCGCGCCCTCGTCTCCGGGCGCGGCTCGCGGCCGCGGCGAATGTCGTGGACGAAGCGCGGGTCGCCCAGCGCCTCGCGGCCGAAGCGGGTGGCCGGCATTTCGGCGCGCTTGAGATAGAGCTCGATTCGCTTTCGCAGGAGCATGGTCGCCTCCGAATCACTGTTCTCAATATGTTCACGTTCGGAGGACATTTCCTACTTGTCTAGGAAAAAACCTACGTTTAAGAGAAAAAAATGGCGGACGAGAAGGCCCGAGCCGCGCTGCAGCGGCTGATCGAGGAGAAAGGCGAGGATTATGCCGGCCTCTCCCGCCTGATCGGCCGCAACCCCGCTTACGTGCAGCAGTATATCAAGCGCGGCAGCCCGCGCCGGCTGGCCGAGCGCGACCGGCGGCTGCTCGCCCGCTATTTCGGCGTGGACGAAGTCTTGCTCGGCGCGCCCGAGACGGCGGCGCCGGCGGAGGCCGGACTGGTGCGGGTGCCGCAACTCGACGTCGGCGCCTCGGCCGGCGCTGGGGCGTTCGGCGCCGAGGAGCGGGCCGCTTCGCATATCGCCTTCGATCCCGCCTGGCTGCGGCGAGTGGCGCGGGGCAGCCCGGACTTTTTGTCGATCATCCGAGTCGCCGGCGATTCGATGGCGCCGACCTTGGCCGACGGCGACGAGATATTGGTCGACCGCGGCGACGCCGCGACACGGCTGCGCGACGGCATCTACGTGCTCAGGATCGACGACGCTCTGGTCGTGAAGCGGGTCGCGCTCAATCCCGCGGCGCGGAGCGTCTCGATCCGCAGCGACAATCCGGCCTATCCCGGCTGGCCCGATTGCGACCTCGCCGCGATCGAGCCGGTCGGCCGGGTGGTCTGGGCGGGGCGGCGGATCGGCTGAGTCGGGCGCGGTTCACATCCGCCGGCACAATCCTATATGCCCGCGAAGGGACTATCCGGGCTCATGGCAACGACACCCTCTTCACCGGCGAAATCGCGCCGCGGCATCGCGGTTCCCGATTCGTGGTACCGGATCGGCAAGAAGCTGCGCCACAGGGTGAGCCGGCTCGTCGCCCGCTCGTCCAAAGTCGGGGACGAGCCGGTCTATCCGGCAGCCGTCTTCCCCTGGATTGCCGCGCTCGAGGTGAAATGGCCCGAGGTCCGCGCCGAGCTCGAGGCGGTGCTGGCGCTGCGCGAGGCGATCCCGCCGCTCGCCAGCATCTCGCCCGACCATCGCCGGATCGCCCCGCCGGGCAAGTGGAAGAGCTTCTTCCTGATCGGCTACGGCTATCGCGCCGAGGAGAATATCCGCCGCTGCCCGGTCACCGCCGCGGCAGTGATGGAGGTGCCGGGGCTGAACAGCGCCTTCTTCTCAATCCTCGAGCCCGGCGCGCACATCCCACGCCACCGCGGCGTCACCAAGGCGATCCTCACCGCCCATCTCGGCGTGATCGTGCCGCGCGAGCGCGAGAAGTGCCGGATGCAGGTCGGCGAGGAGATGCTGCACTGGGCGGAAGGGCAGACCCTCGTCTTCGACGACACCAACCATCACGAGGTGTGGAACGACACGGATGAGCCCCGCGTCGTTCTGCTCATGCAGTTCCGCCGCCCGGTCGGCCCGTTGGGGCGGATCGTCGGCGGCCTCTTCCTTTCCGGCATCCGCCGCTCGCGCTTCGTCCAGGACGCGCGCGCCGAGATGGGCGAATGGGAGGCGGCGATGCAGCGGCTGGAGCGCGAGAGCTAGCGTCGCCGGTCGGCGAGCCAGACCAGGCCGAGCAGCACGAGGCCGACGCCGAGCCCGATCAGGAAGCCGAGGCTCGGCTGGCGCAGAAGCGCGCCGCCGACGACGCCGGCGAGGATCGCGAGGGCGAGCAGGGCGCCGCCGGAGCGCATCGGCTTGCGGGGAGGTCCGTCCATGCCGGGCTCATGGCAGCGGGGCGGTGCCGGGGCCAGCGAAATTCAACCTGGTTTACGTCTCGTTGAGCATCGTCATGAGGCATTTTCGAAACCGCGCCGGGGCTATGCCGACTCCACAAGAGAAGATGGGGTTGGCGTTGCTCGAACATGTTCATGTGCCCGATCGCGCCGCGGCGGCCGACGCGGCGGATCTGATCGCCGAGTTCGGTCGGCACGCCGCCGGCGAGGCCGCCGCGCGCGCCTCGAAAAGCCGGAATCTGGGCAATGTCGTTCATTATTGCCGGTGGCGGCAGATCGAGCGGATGATCCTGCTGATGACGGCGGACCGCTCCCAGCACACGATCCACTGAGAAACCGAGACAATTCGCGGCTGGCGCGGCCTCGCCCCGCCCGCTAGGTCTCTCCCATGTTGCAAGTCGTAGCGGGGCGGCGTGCAGCGGCGCTGTCGGCCGCTATCGCCCTGATTCTCGGTGCCGATCCCGCCCGGGCGCAGGAAGCCATGCCGCCCGCTGGGGAGGACCAGCCGCTCGACCCGTCGGCGCCGCTCGATCCCTGGCCCGACCTCGGCCTCGAATGGCCCGACATGGCCAACGATCCCGATGACGAGATTCCTGACCTGCCCGAGGCGGCGTCCGGCGCGACCGACGCGGGGCGTGCGCGGACCTACAGTTACCGGATCGAGGGCGTGGACCCGGTCGAATCCGCCGCCTTGCTGCAGCGCTTCCGCGAGCTTTCGACGCTGGAGGAATATCGCGACCAGCCGGCCAATGCGGCGCAGGTCGACCGCCGCGCCCGCGCAGACGCTGAATTGATCGCCGAGCTGCTGCGCGCCTTCGGCCATTACGACGCGCAGGTGATGACGGAAGTGAGCGCTGAGGCGGACGGGCGCTTCCTCGTCACTTTGACCGCCGAGCCGGGGCCGGTCTACCGCTTCGCGGAGGTGCAGCTGCCGGGGCTGGAGGAGGCGCTGGGCCCGGACGCCGAGGCGCTGCGCCAAGCCTTCGCGATCGACACGGAGGCAGCGGTTGACGCGGCCAATGTCCAGGCGGCCGGGGCGAACCTGCGCGCCGAGCTGGGGCGGCGGGGCTACGCCTTCGCCGAGGTCGGCGAGCCCGACATCGTCCTCGACCACGACACGCGGACGGCGACTCTCGTCCTGCCGGTCGAGCCGGGCGGGCCGCGCCGCTTCGGCGGGGTGATCGTCGAGGGCGCGCCCCTGTTCAGCGCCGGCCATATCGAGACCATCGCCCGCTTCGACGAGGGCGAACCCTATCGCGTGGCCCTCGTCGAGGATCTGCGCCAGGCTTTGGTCGCGACCGGCCTCGTCTCCTCGGTGACGATCCGGCCCGTCGCGCGGCCGAACAGCGATCTCGTCGATCTGGCCGTCGCGCTGGAACCGGCGCCGATGCGCACGATCGCGGGCGAGGCCGGCTACGGCTCGGGCGAGGGGATCAGGCTGGAAGGGAGCTGGCAGCACCGAAATTTCTTCCCGCCCGAAGGCGCGCTCACCCTTCGCGGCGTCGCCGGGACGCGCGAGCAGCTCGTCTCGGCGATCCTCAGGCGCAACAATTTCGGCCGGCGCGACCAGGTGCTGACCGCGCAGATCGCCGTCAGCCATGTCGACCGGCCCGCCTTCGACGCGCGCACCGTGGTGCTCGCCGGCGGCATCGAGCGGCAGACCAACATCATCTGGCAGAAGGACTGGACCTGGTCACTCGGCACCGAGCTGATCGCGTCCGACGAGCGCGACATCGATCTCGCCACCGGCACGACTCGGCGGCGCACCTTCTTCATCGGCGCGATCCCCGCCTTCCTGGGCTATGACGGCTCGAACGATCTGCTCGATCCGACCAGCGGTTTCCGGCTGGCCGCGCGGCTCTCGCCCGAAGCGTCGCTGCAGGACGGCAGCTTCTTCTATCTGCGCGCGCAGGTGGACGGCAGCTTCTACTGGCCCGCTTCCGAGACGGTGACGATCGCCGGGCGGACCCGGCTCGGCACGATCTTCGGCGCGAGCCGCGACCGGATCGCGCCGTCGCGGCGCTTCTATGCCGGCGGCGGCGGCTCGGTGCGCGGCTACGGCTTCCAGCGGATCGGGCCGCGCGACCCGGTGTTCGACGATCCGATCGGCGGCCGCAGCCTCGCCGAATTGGCGATCGAGGCGCGGGTCCGGGTCGGGTCGTTCGGGATCGTGCCCTTCATCGACGCGGGCAACATCTCGACCTCGCCGCTGCCGCGCTTCGACAATCTGCGCTTCGGCGCTGGCGTGGGCGTGCGCTATCACACCCGCTTCGGCCCGATCCGGGTCGACGTGGCGACGCCGATCAATCCGGCGCCCGGCGATCCGCGCATCGCGGTCTACGTCTCGCTCGGCCAGGCCTTCTGAGCGTGGCCGAAGCCGCTCTCGACGCCGCCGAGCTGCCGGCCGAGCCGGTTCGGCGCCGCGGCGGCGGCTTCTGGGCGAGGAAGCTGCTCAAGGCGCTGGCGACCTTGCTCTTGGGTCTGGTCCTCGCCTTCGTCGCCCTGGTGCTTTTCCTCGACACCGGCCCCGGCCATCGCTTCATCGTCGACCGGATCGCGGCGATGACCCCGGAATCGGGCCTGCGCATCCGCATCGGCCGGATCGACGGCTCGATCTGGGGGCGGACCCAGCTGCGGGACGTACGGCTCTACGATCCCGACGGGCTGTTCGCCGAATCACCCGAGATCGCGATGAACTGGCGGCCGCTCGACTTCCTCTGGGGGAGCCTGCGCATCCACGAGCTCGATTCCGAGCTGGTCACGCTCCATCGCCTGCCCAACCTGATCGAGCCCGAGGAGCCGGGGCCGATCCTGCCCGATTACGATATCCATGTCGGCCGGCTCGACGTGCGCCAACTGCGCATCGGCGCGGCGGTGACCGGGCGCGAGCAGGTCGGCAGCCTGTCCGGAGAGGCGGAGATCAGGAGCGGCCGGGCGCTGGTCGGCCTGCGCGCGCAGATCAGGGATGGCGGTGATCAGCTCCGCCTCGCCATCGACGCCGAGCCCGACCGCGACCGCTTCGACATAGAGGCGAGGGTGCGGGCGCCGGAAAACAGTGTGATCGGGGCGATGCTCGGCACGAGCCGGCCGATCCGGCTCGATGTCGAAGGCGACGGCGTCTGGTCGCGCTGGACCGGGCAGGCTCTGCTCGACGTCTCGGGGCGGCGGACGGCGGACCTTCGGCTCGGCTGGAGCCGGGGCAACTTCCGCCTGACCGGCTGGGCGGCGCCCGCGCCGTTCCTGCGTGGCAAGCTGCAGCGGCTGACCGCGCCGCGCATTCTGGTGGGCGGCAGCGGCGCCTTCCTCGACCGCAAGATCAACGGCCGGCTCTCGCTCCGCTCGGCGAGTCTGCGCGTCGAGGCCCGCGGGATCGTTGACCTCGGCGAGAATCGCTATCGCGACGTCGCCATCGCCGCCGATCTCGTCCGCCCGCCGGCCTTGTTCCGCAACATGACCGGGCGGCAGGTGCGTGGCACCGCCTTGCTCGATGGGCCGTTCGGCCGGGCGAACTTCGTCTACCGACTGACCAGCCCCCGCATCGCCTTCGACGATACGGGGTTCGAGGAGGTCCGCGTCACCGGAAGCGGCCGGCTCTCGCCGTCGCCGGTGACGGTGCCGCTGCTGCTCACCGCGCGTCGCGTGACCGGGGTGGGCGAGCCGGCCGAGACGATCCTCGCCAATGCCCGGGCCGAGGGCTTCCTGCGCATTACCCCGCGCCGACTCACCGGCGAGCGGATCGTGCTCGCGACCAACCAGCTGCGCGGCCTCGTCAATCTCGGCGTCGACCTGCGCACCGGCGCCTATGTCGTGACCACGACCAGCGGCCTGCCGGGCTACGAGATTCCGGGTTTCGGCCGGGTCGACGTGCTCGGCCAGCTGCGCGCGGTGCCGGGGCCGGACGGGCGCGGCACCTATGTCACCGGCCAGGCGCGCGGCTGGGTGCGGCGGCTCGACAATCGCTTCCTCACCTGGGTGGCGGGCGGACTGCCCGAGCTGCAGACCGATCTGGCGCGGGGGCCCGACCGGATCGTGCGCTTCAGCAACATGCGGATCAGCGCGCCGAAGATCGCGCTGACGGCGAACGGCTACCGGCGCACCGACGGCACCTTCTTCCTCGAAGGGGCGGGGCGGCACAGCGAATATGGACCGCTGCGGGTCAGCCTCGACGGGCGGCTGGAGCGGCCGCGGCTCGCGGTGCGGCTGGAGCGGCCGATCACCTCGCTCGGGCTCACCGACGTGCTGCTCAATCTCGAGCCCAACCCCGCCGGCTTCGCCTGGCGTGCCGCGGGCGGCTCGGCGCTGGGGCCGTTCACCGGCGCGGGTCAGATCCTGCTGCCGCCGGGGCGACCGGCGGTGATCCAGGTTGCCGCGCTCAACGTGTCCGGAACGCGGGCGACGGGTGTGCTGCGCTCTGATCCTGGTGGCTTCACCGGGCGGCTCGACGTGGACGGTGGCGGCATCGCGGGGCGGCTGGTCTTCGATCCGGTCGGCAACGTCCAGCGGATCGCGGTCAACCTGACCGCGAGCAACGCGACATTCGCGGGGACGACGCCGATCACGGTCGCGCGCGGCTCGTTCAACGGCGTCATCCTGCTCGATCCGGCGGGCACCTCGCTCGAGGGGCGGATCGTTGGGCGCGGGGTGACGCGCGGGCCGATCTATCTTGCCAATCTCGATCTGCAGGCCTCCTTACGCGGCGGCACCGGGCGGGTGACCGGACGGATCGCCGGCTCGCGCGGACGGGATTTCGCCTTGAACGTCAGCGCCGAGGTCTCGCCGAACCGCTATACGATCAGCGCATCGGGCACGCTCGACCGGCGACCGTTCGAGCTGATCACGCCGGCCGTGCTCAGCTACACGCCCGAGGGCTGGCGGCTGGAGCGCAGCCAATTCCGCTTCGCCGGGGGCGAGGCGAGCCTCGCCGGCCTGTTCGGCGAGCGCACCGAGCTCGACGCCCGGCTCGAGGCGATGCCGCTGACGGTGCTCGACATGTTCTATCCCCGGCTCGGCCTTGGCGGCGTCGCTTCTGGCCTCTTGCGCTACAATTCGCCGTCGGGCGGCGCGCCGCCGACCGGCGAGGCGAACCTGCGCATCCGGGGCCTCACCCGCGCCGGGCTGGTGCTCTCCTCGCGGCCGATCGACGTCGGGCTCAACGCCCGGCTCGACGGAGTCAACGCGGCGCTGCGCGCGGTGGTGGTGAGCGAGGGGCAGACGATCGGGCGGGCGCAGGCACGGCTCTCCCCGATCGGCCAGTCGGGCGATCTCGCGACCCGACTGATGCGCGCGCCGATGCAGGCGCAAATCCGCTACAACGGCGCCGCCGACACGCTCTGGCGGCTGACGGGGATCGAGCTGATCGATCTGTCCGGGCCGGCGGCGATCGGCGCCGACATGCGCGGCACGCTCGAAAATCCGCTGATCAACGGCTCGGTCCGCACCGCCGGCGCGCGGCTGGAAAGCGCCGTCACCGGCATGGTGATCGAGAATCTCCAGTCGACCGGCCGCTTCGGCGGTTCGCGGCTGCAGATGCAGCGCTTCCAGGGAACGACTCCGGGCGGCGGCACGGTCGCGGGGAGCGGCGCGCTCGATTTCGCGGCGGCCCAAGGCGTCGGCATGAATTTCGACGTGCGTGCCGAAAATGCCCGATTGCTCGACCGCGACGATATCCAGGCTTCGGTGACCGGCGACCTCGCGATCCGTTCGGACGGGGATGGTGGCTCGATCTCGGGCGCGGTGCGGGTGACGCAGGGGCGCTTCCAGCTGGGCAGCGCGACCGCCTCGGCGCAGGTGCCGCGGCTCAACGTGCGCGAGGTCAACCGGGCGGACGCGGCGATGGGGCCGATCGTGCGGCGGCTCGATCCGTGGACGCTGGCGCTCGACGTCAGTGCGCCCAACCGGATGAATGTCACCGGCCTCGGCATGAACAGCGAGTGGCAGGCCGAGTTGCGCGTCGCCGGCACGGTCACCGAGCCGCGCATCACCGGCGATGCCGAGCTGATCCGCGGCACCTACGATTTCGCCGGGCGGCGCTTCGACCTGATCCGCGGCAATATCCGTTTCCAGGGCGAAAGCCCGGTCAACCCGCAACTCGACATCGCCGCCGAGGCGCGGGTGCGGGGCCTCAACGCGCAGATTCGCGTCGCCGGCCGCAGCCAGCGGCCCGAAATCGCCTTCACCAGCACGCCCACCTTGCCACAGGACGAATTGCTCTCGCGCATCCTGTTCGGGACCTCGATCACCAACCTCTCGGCGCCCGAGGCGCTGCAGCTCGCCGCCGCCGTGGCCTCCCTGAACGACCCCGGCGGCGGGCTCGATCCGATCAACGCGGTGCGCCGCGCGGTCGGGCTCGACCGGCTGCGCATCCTCCCCGCCGACGTCACCCAGGGCTCCGGCACCGCGATCGCGGCGGGTCGCTATTTCGGGCGGCGCGTCTATGTCGAGGTGATCACCGACGGGCGCGGCTATTCGGCGACCACCGTGGAATATCAGATCACCCGCTGGCTCTCCTTGCTCTCCAGCATCTCGACGATCGGCCGCGAAAGCGTCAACGTGCGCGTCTCGCGGGACTATTAAGGGGGAAGGGAGATGAGAGGGTGGGCGATCGTCGTCGGAGGCGCGATGCTTCTGCTCCTGCTGGCCGGACTGCTTGTCCTCGCCCTGCGGCAGCCGGCGGCTGAGCCGGACGAGGCTGCGCCCGCGGCGACGAACAATATCCAGACGGTCGCGCCCGCGCCGCCGGCCGAGCCGGCGCCGGTCGATCTCGGCGCGACGCTGAACCTGGACAGCCTGCGCAGCTCCGAAAGAAGCCCCGCCTTGGCTGCCATCTTCGACCGGATGGTGCGCATCGATCCCGAAACCTTCGAGAGCCGGCGCGGCGGGCCCATCTCGGTGGCGGGGTTCGACCGGCCACTGGTTCCGACCTTCGAGCGAAACCGCGAGACCGGTGGCGGCGCCGATATCCGCGAGGTCAATGCAGAGCTGGATGTAGCCGGCGTCTGGCACGGGCTGCGGGTTACCGGGCTGCGCCGCAGCTTCTACGAGGAGAGCGATGCCTCGGCCTTTGAAGTGCTGTTTGCCGAGGCGCCCGGGCGCGTGCGCGACGTGCTGATCAGCCAAGGCTTCCATTTGGCGGCCGTCGGCGACTCGCGCGAGGTGAACCCGGAGGAAATGGGGATGTCGGTGATCATCGGCGTCGGCCGGACCGAAGGGGGAGCATCGCTGACATGCGCGACGGGATGACGGAGGCGACGCCCGCAAGGCACCGGCTGCGCAACATCATCGGCGGCTCGGCGGGCAATCTCGTCGAATGGTACGACTGGTACGTCTATGCCGCCTTTGCGCTCTATTTCGCCCCGGTCTTCTTCCCGCAGGGCGACCAGACCTCGCAGCTTCTGAACACCGCCGCGATCTTCGCGGTCGGCTTCGTGATGCGCCCGATCGGGGCGTGGATCATGGGCATCTACGCCGACAGCCGGGGGCGAAAGGCAGGGCTCTCCCTGAGCGTCAGCCTGATGTGCCTCGGCTCGCTGATCATCGCCCTGATGCCGACCTATGCGACGATCGGGCCCTGGGCGCCGGCGATCCTCGTTCTCGCCCGAATGATGCAGGGCCTCAGCCTCGGCGGCGAATATGGTGCGAGCGCGACCTATCTTTCGGAAATGGCCGGGCGCCGGCGGCGGGGATTCTATTCGAGCTTTCAATATGTCAGCCTGATCGCTGGTCAGTTGATCGCGCTCGCGGTGCTGCTGAGCCTGCAATTCTCGATGTCCGAGGAGGCGCTGGAGGCGTGGGGCTGGCGGATCCCGTTCGCGATTGGCGCGGAGCTGGCGGTGGTCGTCTTCTACATCCGCCGGCGGCTGGCGGAGACCGAGAGTTTTGCCAATGCGAAGGCTTCGGACGCCCCCAAATCGAGCAGCCTCAACCTGTTCCGCGACCATCCGAAGGAGGCGTTCCTCGTCATGGCGCTGACCGCGGGCGGGACCTTGGCCTTCTACGCCTACACGACCTACATGCAAAAATTCCTCGTCAACACGTCGGGCTTCGGCCGCGAGACGGCGAGCCAGGTGATGACCGCCGCTTTGTTCGTCTTCATGTGCCTGCAGCCGCTGTCGGGCGCGCTCTCCGACCGGATCGGGCGCAAGCCGGTGATGGCGACCTTCGGCGTGCTCGGCGTGGTCTTCACGGTGCCTTTGTTCACCGCGCTGGAGACGGTTCAGAGCCCCTTGGCCGCTTTCGGTCTGGTGATGGCGGCGCTGGTCATCGTCACCGGCTACACCTCGATCAACGCGGTGGTGAAGGCCGAGCTCTTCCCCGCCCACATCCGCGCGCTCGGCGTCGCCTTGCCCTATGCGCTCGCCAACACCCTGTTCGGCGGCACGGCCGAATATGTCGCGCTCTGGTTCAAGGATCGCGGGATGGAGAGCGCCTTCTACTGGTACGTCGCCGGGATGATCGGCCTGTCCCTGATCGTCTATCTCAGCATGCGCGATACGAAGACGCACAGCCTTATTTTGGAGGATTAGGCTGCCAGCTTCGCACCTATGCGGGACCGCTTGCGCTCACCCGCCCCGTGGTATTAACGTGGCGCAAGGCCGGCAAGGCGGCCCCTCGTCCGCGGAAAGGGCCAAGCCCTCCTTTAGACAGCTATGATCGGTGATCTTCACCTTTCCTGCCCCGCCGGCGGACATCGGGGCGTAGGGAAAGGATTGGCAATGTCTTCCAACAATCGCGCATCCCGCGCGCTTCCTGATCACCCCTCCTCCGAATTTCTGCGCAAGGAGGCCAAACGCCTTGCCAGGCGGCTGGGCGTCCAGCTCGCCAAAGCACAGGATGAGCTTGCGCGGGACTACGGCTTTGCCGACTGGGCGGCACTCATGGCGCATGTGCGCGCGCTTGAGCCGGAAACGCGTCTCTCGGCGCTCGCCGAAGCATCGGCAATTGGCGACGTTGGCCAAGTCCGGCGCTTGATTGCCGAAGGGCATGATCCGAATGATGGTGGCGCCGAGACCAGCCCGCTCTGGGAGGCCTGCTCATCGAAGGCGCCGGCCCCGGCGCGGCTCGCCATTGCCGAAATGCTGCTGAAGGCGGGGGCGAGCGCACGCAAGGCCATTCCCGGACAGCGGCCGCTGCACGCCGTGGCGGCGCAGGGTCCCGTGCAACTGGCCGAGCTCCTGATCCTTCGCGGCGCCATCGAATGGGAGCCGAACGTCAAGGGACGCTCGGCCCTCGACATCGCGCGGATCTCCCGATCCACGCATCAGGCCGAGTTGATCGAGCTGCTTGACAGGCCGGTCATCCGCGACCCCTCATTTCGCGCGGCCGTTGATGCGCTGCATGGCGGCGATCTGGCCCGATTCGCGGGCCTTCTCGACGCTGAGCCTCGCCTGCTCACCGAGCGCATCCGCGAGCCCGATTGCTACCGGAACGCGCCGCGCGAGCAATATTTCCTGGATCCCAAGCTCTTCTGGTTCATCGCCAACAATCCGACGCTGATCGACAAGATGCCGGCCAATATGCCGGATATCGCCAAAGCCATGATCGCGCGGGGCGTGACGAAGGGCGATCTCGATTATGCGCTCGGCCTGGTCATGACGAGTTCGAGCGCGCGCGCGAACGGGCTGCAAATCCCGCTCGTGAAGCTTCTCGTGGCGGCGGGCGCGGATGTGGAAGTGAGCGACATTCACGCCGTGCTCGGGCATGGCGAGATCGAAGTGGTCGATTATCTCGTCTCTGAAGGGGTCCCGATGACGGCTCCGATCGCCGCGGCGCTTGACCGCCTAGTCGTTTTTCCCGACCTTCTTCGCTCCGCAACGCAGATCGAGTTGGACGAGGCGCTTGATCTCGCCGTGATCAACAACAGGACAAGGGCGGTGCGGCTGTCGCTGGAAGCAGGCGCTAATCCAGACCGGTTCTCTTCACAGCACCGGCATAGCCAGCCACTGCATCAGGCGGTCCTGCATGACAATGTCGAACTGGTTGACCTGCTCATTTCCCATGGGGCCAAGCTGGACGCGGTCGACAAGCTGTGGGGTGGAACGCCGTACGGATGGGCATGCCATGGCGGGAATCGTCGGGTTGTCGCGAGCCTGGAAGAACGATTGCGGACCTGATGCGCATCCCGAGCACGCGCCTTCCAGTCGGAGACGAGGGAGGCACCAGGCGGCGCTTCCCTTTCCCAATTGCGCCTCAGCTCGAATAGTACATATCATACTCGACCGGGCTGGGCGTGGTTTCCCAGCGCATCTGCTCTTCCCATTTGAGCTCGGCATAGGCTTCGATCTGGTCGACGCTGAAGACGTCGCCCTTGGTGAGGAAGGCGTGGTCGGCGTGGAGGGCGAGCAGCGCCTCGCGGAGCGACCCGCACACGGTAGGGACCTCGGCCAGTTCCTGCGGCGGCAGATCGTAGAGATTCTTGTCGATCGGGTCGCCGGGGTGGATGCGGTTCTGAATGCCGTCCAGGCCCGCCATCAGCAATGCCGAATAAGCGAGATAGGGATTGGCCATTGCGTCGGGAAAGCGGAATTCGACGCGCTTCGCCTTCTCGCCCGAGCCATAGGGGATGCGGCAGGAGGCAGAGCGGTTGCGGCTCGAATAAGCGAGCAATACCGGCGCCTCGAAACCCGGGACGAGGCGCTTGTAGCTGTTCGTCGTCGGATTGGTGAAGGCATTCAGCGCCTTGGCGTGCTTGATGACGCCGCCGATGAAATAGAGCGCGGTTTCCGAAAGGCCGGCATAGCCGTTGCCCGCGAAGAGCGGCTTGCCCTTCTTCCAGATCGACATGTGAGTGTGCATGCCCGAGCCGTTGTCGTCCTTGATCGGCTTGGGCATGAAGGTCGCGGTCTTGCCGTAAGCGGCGGCGACCTGGTGGACGACATATTTGTAGACCTGCATCCGGTCCGCGGTCTCGACCAGGGTGCCGAAGGTGAGGCCCAATTCGTGCTGGGCGGCGGCGACCTCGTGATGATGCTTGTCCATCGGGAGGCCCATCTCGATCATCGTCGAGACCATCTCGCCGCGGATGTCGCCGGCGGAATCTACCGGCGCGACCGGGAAATAGCCGCCCTTGGCGCGCGGCCGGTGGCCGAGATTGCCGTTCTCATATTTGGTGGCGGTGTTGGTCGGCAGCTCGATATCGTCGATTGCGAAGGAAGAGGCGTTGTAGCCGTCCTCGAAGCGGACGTCGTCGAACATGAAGAATTCGGCCTCGGGGCCGACATAGACGGTGTCGCCGACGCCGGTCGCCTTGAGGTAGGCTTCGGCGCGCTTGGCGGTCGAGCGCGGATCGCGGGCGTAGAGCTCGCCGGTCCCGGGCTCCACGATGTCGCAGAACAGGACCGCCATCGGCGTGGCGCTGAACGGATCGACATAATAAGCGTCGAGATCGGGCTTGAGGATCATGTCGCTCTCGTTGATCGCCTTCCAGCCGGCGATCGAGGAGCCGTCGAACATGAAGCCGTCGGTGAGATTGTCCTCGTCGACCACGCCCGCGCACATCGACAGATGCTGCCACTTGCCCTTGGGATCCGTGAACCGGAGGTCCACCCACTCGATCTCGCCGTCCTTGATGCTCTTGAGGATCTTGCCCGCGTCGTTCGCCATCTGACTCTAGCCCCAGGTTGGAGGATTCGTGATGGCGGCCTTCATTCCAAGCCGCGTCCGGGCCGTCCAGCGCGGGCGGCGCCCATGTGAATATTTCACGTGGGAAAGCTCAGTAGGAGCGGCGCTGGGCGGCGATCAGCATCCTCAGCAGCATTGCCACGGGGCGGGGGACGCCGACCTTGCCGTCCAGCCAGAGACTCACCGCCGAGCGGCTGACGCCGATCGCCGCGGCGACGTCGTTCTGCGTCCTGTAGCCCAGGATGCGCATCGCGGACTTCAATTCGTCCGGCGACATGGAGGCGAGGCGGGGATCGTCCACTCGGGCGCTCCTAACTCCTAAATCGCCTCGGCGCCTCGCTCGCCGGTGCGGATCCGCAATGCCTCCTCGACCGGCGAGACGAAGATCTTGCCGTCGCCGATCCGCCCCGTGCGGGCCGCCGCCGCGATCGCCTCGACGACGCGCTCGGCGAGGCCGTCTTCGACGACGACCTCGAGCGGCACCTTGGGCAGGAAGTCGACGACATATTCGGCGCCGCGATAGAGCTCGGTATGGCCCTTCTGGCGGCCGAACCCCTTGGCCTCGGTGACGGTGATTCCGGAGACGCCGACATCGTGCAGCGCCTCCTTCACCTCGTCGAGCTTGAACGGCTTGATCACCGCCTCGATCTTCTTCAAATCAGCCTCCGTCGCTGGGCCGCAGCCTAGGCTTGCCGGCAGGGCGCGCAAGCGGCTCTTCGCCCCCGCGAATCCCTATTGCAAGGGTAGAAAAAAGGGATAGGCTCCGGCCACCTATTGGAAGGGGGAACCGGAAAATGAAGAGACTCACCTTGCTTGGCGCGCTTTGCGCCTCGACGCTCGTCCTCGCCGCCTGCGGCGGGGGCGGCACGACTGCGAACAAGGCCGCGCCGGCCAATACGGCGGCGCCGGCCGGCAATACGACGGCGGGCGGCGAAGGCGGCGAGGGCGGCGGTGAAGCCGCGGGCGGCCAGGCACAGCAGAACTTCACGATCAACAACAATACCGGCCACGTCCTGACCACGCTCAACGTCTCACCCTCGAACGAGGACGAGTGGGGCCCGGACATTCTCGGCCGCGACGTGCTCGCCAACGGCGAGTCGGCGGAGATCAGCTTCGCGCGCGGCGAAACCCAGTGCCAGTGGGACATCCGTGCCACCTATGACGACGGCGGCACCACTGACGCACGTGGCGTCAACCTGTGCGAAGTCGCCACGGTCGACCTGACCGCCGGCGAATAGCACTGTCGGTGCAAGCCGGGATCTTCAGGCCCCGCCGCACCCGCGGCGGGGTCTTTTCCTTGCGCTCGCGGAACGAATGAGGGAAAGTCAGGCCCTGTTCACAAGCGTGCGCGTAGATTGGCTCGTAAGAGCCAATTTCGGGAGAATATGAATGAAGAAGCTCCTTCCACTCCTCGCGGTCGCCGGCGGTCTGATTCTCGGCGCTCCGGCCCAGGCGGCCGATCGCCCGGACGGCGAAACCCGGCTCGCGCGCATGCTCGAAGGCAGAGCCGCTGGCGATCCGGTCGACTGCGTCGATCTGCGCCGCGTCCGCTCGAGCCGGATCATCGATCATACCGCGATCGTCTACGACGCCGGCAGCGTGATCTACGTGCAGCGTCCGACCGCCGGGGTGGAGTCCCTGAGGGACTGGGACACGATGGTCAGCCGTCTGTTCGACAGCCGCCTGTGCAGCATCGATACGGTGCGCATGGTCGATCCGCATTCGGGCATGCTGACCGGAATCGTCTTCCTCGACGAGTTCGTCCCCTATCGCCGGGTGCGCGACGGCCAATAGGCCGGGGGCGATAGCGCCGGCGCGGTCCCGCCCGCCCTTCCGCCGGGCGGCCGTTGCCGGCGTGATCTTCATCGGGGCTTTTAGGCTGCGCGCTCCGGCTACTGCTCGAGTTCGTCGAGCCGGCGCAGGATCGCGCCCGCAGCGGCGTTGCCGCCGGCGAAGCCGGGATCGCCGAGCGCGACCGGGCCGAGCTTCGTCTCCAGCACGATCCCTTCGAAATAGACGCTGTTGCGCGGGCTCCGCGTGACCAGCCGCGAGACGACGACCTCGTCGTAAGGCTGGACGACACTCTCACTTGGCCCGCTGATCGTCACCGCATCCTCGCCCACCTCGACCGCGAGGCCGGGATCCTCGTAGACGCGGTGGCGCCGCAGCCGCAGCCACGCGTAGAGGACTAGGCCGAGCCCGGTGACCGCGAAGCCAGCGGGTAGCCAGCGTACCACGGTCGGACTGGTCTCGGCGAGCTGGATCACGGCCAGGCAGACCGCGCCGAACAAGAGATAGGCGCCGCCGAGCCAGAGCAACCCGCGCCGCTCGCGGGCGCGCATCTCGGCTCGGGTCAGGCTGCGGGCCGTGACCGGCAAGGGCACATTTCCCGCCTCGACTCCGAGCGCCCGGCCCAGTTCTTCGCGGGTGAGGTGCTCGGCCATCAGGCGTAGGGCGGCGCGTCGAGCCCGGCCGGGCTCCTGGTGAAAATCTCGCAGCCGGTTTCGGTGATGCCGACGCTGTGCTCGAACTGGGCGGAGAGCGAACGGTCGCGGGTGACCGCGGTCCAGCCGTCGTCGAGCACCTTGCAGTCGGCGCGGCCGCTGTTGATCATCGGCTCGATCGTGAAGAACATGCCGGGCCTGAGCTCCGGGCCGGTGCCCGGGCGGCCGGCATGGACCACTTCCGGCGCGTCGTGGAAGACCTTGCCGAGGCCGTGGCCGCAGAAATCGCGCACCACCGAATAGCGGTGCGCCTCGGCATGGCTCTGGATGGCGTGGCCGATGTCGCCGAGCCGGGCGCCGGGCCGAGCCGCCTCAATCCCCAGCATCAGGCATTCGTAGGTGACCTGGACGAGCTTTCGCGCCTTGATGCCGACATCGCCGACCAGGAACATGCGGCTGGTGTCGCCGTGCCAGCCGTCGAGGATCGGGGTGACGTCGATATTGACGATATCGCCGTCCTTGAGCGGCCGCTCGCCCGGAATGCCGTGGCAGACGACATGGTTGATCGAGGTGCAGCAGCTCTTGGTGTAGCCGCGATAGCCCAAAGTCGCCGGGATCGCGCCGCGGGCGCGCATCTCGGCGAAGACGATCTCGTCGATCTGCTGGGTGGTCACGCCGGGAACGACGTGCGGGACGAGCGCGTCGAGGATCTCCGCGGCGCAGCGCCCGGCGGCGCGCATCCCGGCGAAGCCTTCGGGCCCATGCAGCTTGATGTTGCCGTGCCGGCCGATGACACTGTCGTCGCGGTCGAGGATCGTGTCGGTCATGGCATGGAATATAGGCCCGGGAGGCTGGTTTGGCGACCCCCGGGGCGTTATGCGCTGGCCGCATGAGCGAGCGGATCTGGACGGCGGCGCTGCTGGTGATCGGGGACGAGATCCTCTCCGGCCGCACCCAGGATCGCAATGTTGCGCCGGTCGCCGCCTGGCTCAACCTGCAGGGGATCAGGCTCGGCGAGGTGCGGATGGTGCCCGACGATCTCGATCGGATCGCCGAGGCGGTGAACGTGCTCCGGGCCGGGCACGACTATCTCTTCACCACGGGCGGGATCGGGCCGACCCATGACGACATCACGGTCGACGCGATCGCCCGCGCGCTCGGCGTGGCCGTCGTCGTCCATCCCAAGGCGCGGGCGCTGCTCGAGTCGCATTATGCGAGCCGCGGCGGGATCACCGAAGCGCGCCTTCGGATGGCGCGCGTGCCCGAGGGCGCCGAGCTGATCGAGAACCGCCTCTCGGGCGCGCCCGGGATACGCTGTGGCAACATCTTCATCCTCGCCGGCATCCCGCAAGTCGCGGCTTTGATGCTCGAGGCGCTGTCGGGGCAGCTCGAAGGCGGCCGGCCTATGCTTTCGCGCACGATCGGCTGCTGGGTGCCCGAAAGCGAGGTCGCCGATCTTCTCGGGCAGACGGAGCGCGACCACCCCGGCTGTCAGATCGGCTCCTATCCCTTCTACAAGGAGGGCCGGGCCGGGGCGAATTTCGTCGTCCGCGGGGTTGAGGCCGAGGCCGTCGCGGCTTGCCTCGCCGATCTCGTCGCGCGGCTCGATGCGGCCGGATACCCGGTCGTCGCGGAAGGCATCTGACCGGGCCGATGGCGCGCATCCTCCTCGCCTGGGAATTCGGCGCCAATCGCGGTCATGTCGTGCCGATGATTCGCATCGCCGCAATCCTTCGCTCGGTGGGCCACGAGATCCACTTCGCTGTGCAGCGGCTCGACGCCTTCGCGCCGGGCGAGGCGGTCGGCGCGCCGGTCTGGCAGGCGCCGGTCTCGCCCCGCCTGCTTAGCGCCGTGCCGGCGGCCCGGGCACCGGCCGGCTTCGCCGACGTCCTCGCCCGGCTCGGCATGGACGATCCGCGGCTGGTCGCGGCGATGATCAACGCCTGGCGGCACCTGCTCTCTGCCGTGCGGCCGGACCTCGTCGTCGCCGATTACGCGCCCTTCCTGCTGATGGCGGCGCGGGGACGGGTTCCGACCATCGCGGTCGGCACGGGCTTCAGCCTGCCGCCCGCCGACTTGGCCGAGCTGCCCGTCCTCGTCGAAGGCGGGCGGGGCGTTGATCAGGGACCGGTGCTCGACGCGCTCAACGCCGGTCTCGCGGAGGCGGACGCCGAGCCGATGGCGACGCTGGCCGCCGCATTCCGCGCCGAGCGGGCGCTTCCCGTCACCTTCGCCGAGCTCGATCCTTATGCGGCCCACCGGCCGGCGCCTCCGGCGCACCCGCTGCCGCCCGACTTCGCCGCGAGCGTGGGCGAAGGATCGGAAGTCTTCGTCTATGCCGACGCGCGGCGGCTTGAGGATTCACCCTTGTGGCGGGGGTTGGCCGAGGCCGGGTTGCCCATGCGGGTGCATGTCCCGCGCATGCCGGATTCGCTTCGGGCCGCGCTGGTCGGCCACGGATTCGCCGTCGAGCCCGAGCCATTGCCCTTCGCCGCAATCGCGGCGCGCTCGCGGCTGGTCGTCTCGCATGGCGGCCACGGCCTGACCTGCGCGTGCCTTGCCGCCGGCCTGCCGCACGTCGTCTTCTACTACGACCTGGAGAAGCTGCTCACCGGCCTCGCCCTCGCCCGGCTGGGCGTCGGCGGCCACGTCTCGCTGCCCTCGCTGGAGCCGCGCGCCTTCGCCGAATCGCTCGTGCAGGTCCATCGCGACGACGCGATGCTGGCACGCGCGCGCGGGGCGGCGCCCGCCTTCCTCGCCCGCGACCAGGCGCCGCTCGATCGGGCCGTCGCCGAAGCGGCCGCAGCCTTGCTCTGAGCCGTTGTGCCTCGGGAACAATCGCCGGAACGGGGCGCTTTGCGCGGCATGGACCGGATCTTCACGGCCTTCGCCAGCCGGATGTCCGCGCTGGTCGGGCAGCCGCTCGCCTTCGTCCTCGCCTTTACGGTGGTGCTGGTCTGGGCGGTGTCGGGGCCCTTGTTCGGCTTCTCCGACACCTGGCAGCTGGTGATCAACACCGGCACGACGATCGTCACTTTCCTGATGGTCTTCCTCATCCAGAACAGCCAGAATCGCGACGCCGCGGCGATGCAGGCGAAGCTCGACGAGCTGCTTCGCGCCCAGAGCAAGGCGCGCGCCCAGTTCATCGGCATCGAGCATCTCACCGACGCCCAGATCGAGGAGATCCGCGCGGCGCTCGAGGAAGAGACGAATGGCCGCAAGGGCAAGAAGGGCAAGGCTCACGACAGCGTCGATCGGCTGCTCGATCGCTATTGATTCAGGGCCTTAGGAGGTTGGAGCGGGTAGCGGGAATCGAACCCGCGCGTTCAGCTTGGGAAGCTGACAGGCTACCATTACATCATACCCGCGCGAAAACGCGCCTGCCACAAGCCTTGTGGAGCGGTCAACGTGTGGCGCCGACCCGTCGATTTCAAGCGATGGTGCGGCGGCTCACGGACGGGTGCCGTAGCGCAGGTCGGCGGGGCTCAGCGCCCGCTTCTCCTCGCGCTGGGACAGCTCGATCGGCCGGTAGCCCTGCGAGAGCTTGGCGCCGAAGCCCGCGCCCTTGCCCGGCGCGAGCTTGCGCAGATCGAATTCTTCCTCGAACTGGATGCCGACGCGCTTGCCCTCACACCAGCGCACCTCGGCGCCGAGATGCCCGCAGCCGGGGAGATCGAGCTGGACCTTGGCTTCGACAGGCAAGGTGCGGCTGCTTTCGAGCAGCGCGCCGCCGGTCGAGATATTGCGCACGCGGACCGGCACGTTCATCCCGTTCCACTGCACGTTGGCGACCTTCAGCAGCCCCTGGCGGGGCGGCCGGTTGAACTGGAAGCCGTCGGCGGTGATCGCCTTGTTCTGCGCCGCGAGCGCGCCCGCTTCCTCCGCCGGCAACGGCCGCCCGAAGATATAGCCCTGGATGTGGCTGCAGCCGAGCTCGCGGATCATGGTGAGCTCGTCGTGGGTCTCGGCGCCCTCGGCGGTCGTGTCCATGTCGAGGCTTTCGGCCAGGGTGACGATGGCACGGATGATGGCGGCGTTGCGGCTGCCCGCCTTGGCGGCGCCGCGCACGAAGCTCTGGTCGATCTTGATCTTGTCGAACGGCGCCTTCTTCAGATAGCCGAGGCTCGAATAGCCGGTGCCGAAATCGTCCAGGGCTTGGCGGACGCCGCGCGACTTCAGCTTGGCGAACATGTCGTCGGTCGATTCGCTCTCGACCAGAAACACGCCCTCGGTGATCTCGAGCTCGAGCTGGCGGGGCTGGATCTGGGAATTGGCGAGCGCGCTGACGATCATCGCCGGCAGGTTCGGATCGGTGAACTGGATCGGCGAGAGATTGACCGCGACGCGGATATTCTCCGGCCATTTCGCCGCTTCCTCGCACGCGGTGCGGAGCACCCATTCGCCGACCTGGAGGATGAGGCCGCTTTCCTCGGCGAGCGGGATGAAGGTCGTCGGCGAGATCATGCCGCGCGAGGGATGCTGCCAGCGGACCAGCGCCTCGAAGCCCGACAGCTCCTCGGTCGCGGCGTTGACCACGGGTTGGTAGTAGAGGAGCAGCTCGCCCCGGCCGATCGCCTTCCTGAGGTCGTTCTCCAGCATCTGCCGGTCCTGCGCCTCGGTGTGCATCTCGGGCGCGAAGAAGCAGTAGGTGCCGCGGCCTGCGGCCTTCGCGGAATAGAGCGCGAGATCGGCGTTGCGGATCAGGGCGTCGGCGCAACTGGCGTTGCTGGCGAGCGCGATGCCCACCGAGGCGCCGATCGCGATATTATGCCCCTCGATCATATAGGGCATCGAAACCTGCTGGATCAGCCGGCTCGCCAGCTCGGACAAAGCCGATTCGTCGAGGCCGCGGAATACGGCCTTGAACTCGTCGCCGCCGAGCCGGCCAATCTGACCGCTCTCGCCGATCACGGTCGAGAGGCGCTGGGCGACCTGCTTCAGCAGCGCATCGCCGACCGGGTGGCCGAGCGTGTCGTTGACGTTCTTGAAGCGGTCGAGATCGATCAGGAAGAGGGCGCAGCCGGCGCCGGGCGCGCCGTTCTGCGCCTGCACCGCCTCGTCGAGCGTACGGCGCATCAGCGCCCGATTGGGCAGGCCGGTCAGCGAATCGTATTTGGCGAGGCGGTTGATCTCCTCGTCGGAGCGACGCTGCTGGGTGAGATCGGTGCCGATGCCGCGGAAGCCGAGGAAGCGGCCATATTCGTCGAAGCTCGGGGTGCCCGACAGCGACCACCAGATGTCGGCTGTGGTCTTGGCGCGGACGGTGATGTCGGTGAAAGGCAGGCGGGCCGAGAGGTGGAAGCCCAAGGTCCGCTCCGAGGTCTCGGCACCGGCGTTGTCGTCCGCGCCGATCAGGTCGGTGAACGGCCTGCCGATCAGATCGCGGGCCGGGGTTTTCAAGTCGGCGGCGAGCTGGTCGGAGACGTAGGAGAGCGCGCCGCGCCCGGTCGTCTCCCAGAACCAGCCGCGCCCGGCCTGCTCGAATTCCTCGATGAAGCGGTTGGCGCGTTGCGCGTTCCAGTCGATTGCCATCCGCCGCTTCATCTGGGCGAGGCCATCGGCGAAGCGGCCGAGGCTCAGGCGCACGAAGCAACCGGCGAAGAGCGCGGCGGCCCCGACCGCGAGGGGGTCGCCCCAGCGCAGCGCGACCGCGACGATGCCCGCCAGGCTGCCCAGCGCGGCGATGGCTGGGGAGGAAATGAAGGCGAGCGGCACGGCGAGCAGGCCGCCCAGCATCGCGATGTCGCCGATCAGCGAGCCCTGGCCGGCACCGAGCAGGACGACGGCCGCGCCCCAAATGCCGCTCGCGACGAGCGCATAAGCCGCCGCCGCTCGGGTCGCCGCGGTCGGCGGCCAGCTCGAGAGCGGGCGCTTGCGGCTGTAGAGGAAGAGCCCGGCATCGAGCAGGACGAGACCGGCCAGCAAGGCCGCCGCCGGAATGGCCAAAGGCGAGGCCGGCCAGAGGGTGGAGAGCAAGGCGGCGCCGGCGACCAGGTGGACGCACAGGAAGAAGCCCGGCAGCGGATCGAGCGCGCGGACGCGGTCGACCTGAGCGCTTTCCTCGCGCTCGTCGTCGAGGCGGCGAAAGTCGAGCGTGAACAGCCGGCCGAGGCTCATCGCCTCGTCGCCGCCCGCGCTCTCGCCCGATTCAGTGCTTCGCCACCTTCTCACAGAGAGCGCGATAGGCGATCCGGATTAAGAATCGGTTGTGGCCGCCGCCTAATGAAAGCTTACGACGCGTGGGCGTCCGGCTCGGGCTCGTCGGACGCCTCGTCGCGGCGGCGCTGGCGGCGTTCCTCGCGCTCGCGGCGGCGGGCCTCGCGGCCGAGCCGTTCCTCCTCCTCGCGAATCTCGCGGCCGCGCCGCTCATCCGCCTCGGACTGGCTGGTGGTCACCGCGTCCACGCCCGCGCTGACCGCGCGGACCGGCAGGGTGACGACGCCGACCGCAGTGCGGGCGAGGCAGCCGCCAAGGGCGAGCGGGAGAAGGAGAAGAAGCGGGAGCAGCTTGCGCATGGGGCGCTTTTAGCAGCAGCCGTTGGAAATCGCCCGGGCAAAAGAAAAGGGCGACCCGGTTTTCCACCGGATCGCCCCGTTTTCTCTTAAGCTGCCGAGGCTTAGCGCTTCGAGAATTGGAAAGAACGGCGGGCCTTGGCGCGGCCGTATTTCTTGCGTTCGAGGACGCGGCTGTCGCGGGTGAGGAAGCCGGCCTGCTTGACCGTCGTGCGAAGCGCCGGTCGCGGCCATCGACTGTAACCTGGCCCTGAGCCCGGCTTCAACCGGCGGATGTTATCAGCTGTTTGTCGAGGTATCTCGGCCGCTAAGACAGCCGTAGAATTGGCCGCTAGCTGAGGCCGGGAGCTCGTTGTTGGCATCGACGGACGGGAGTAGGCTTACGCCATTTTCAGGAGCAGGGGGCGCGCGATGGACGACCTTGAGGAGCGGCGACGCTACTATCCGGACTTTCCTGTGGGGCTCAGGAAGCTTTGCCTCGATGAGCTGGCAGCCTTAAAGACGCCTCATGCTGTCACCCAGCTGCAGGTCGCCGCCCTCGAGGACGAGGAGCCGGCGTTGCGATCACGCGCGATTGAGGCGCTCGGCGAGATCGGCAGCCGCAAGGCGGCAGACGCGTTGGTCGTGGTGATCGCCAAGAGCATGTACCACCGCCCGGGCCGGCCGGAGGACCGTGAGGCGGCGGCGCGCGCCCTACGCCGCATCGGCGAGGCGGGAGTGCGGGAGGCGCTGCTGGCGGACCTCTCAGCGCCCGAGGCGACAAGGCGCAAACGTGCCATCGACGTGTTGGCCGCGCTCCGCAGTCCCGGACTCTCGGAGCTTTTCGTGAAGGCGCTCGGAGATCCCGACCCGTCGGTTCGATGCGAGGCGGCAGACGCGCTCGGTGAGCTCGCCGATCGAGCGGCGGTTGATCCCCTGCTGGCGGTTCTCACCAGCGATGCGGATATCAGCGTCCGGGAGGCGGCGGCCCGTGCGCTGGGCGCCATTGGCGATCCGCGCGTCGCCGACGCTCTGCTCGCTGCGGAAATCGGCGTCGGCTACTTGTGCGGGGCGCTTTACAACTTCCCGCATTCAGGTCTCATCGAGCCCCTGGTCATAAAGCTTATGCACGCTGATGCGATGCCGTCTTGGGACGAAGGAGCCACCCGCAATACGATCGCGTTCCTGCTCAGCCGGATCGACCCTGACTGGCAGAAGACGAAGGAGGCCCGGGCGGCGGTGCCGGCTCTGACTGCGGGCCTACAAAGCGACGATCCAGAGCTGCGGCAGTCGGCGGCCAGACTGCTGAGGGCGATCGCCGATCCTCCGAGCGGCCCCAGCTCTGGAGGGTCGCCTCGGGGATGAGGATCAGCCGATCTATCGGGGTGCGCCGCCGATGCGAAGAACGAATAGGATCAAGCATCACATGACAGGAACCTAGAATCGAGAAAGGCGGCCCAGAAAGTCCGGACCGCCTTTCTCGTAACGAAGGGTGCTGGCGCTACCGCTTCGAGAACTGGAAGCTGCGGCGGGCCTTAGCGCGGCCGTATTTCTTGCGCTCGACGACGCGGCTGTCGCGGGTGAGGAAACCGGCCAGCTTGATCGCGGCGCGGAGCGCCGGCTCGTAGCGGGTCAGCGCCTGCGAAATGCCGTGCTTGACCGCGCCGGCCTGGCCGGAAAGGCCGCCGCCGGAAACGGTCGCGATCACGTCATACTGGCCCTCGCGGCCGGCGACGCCGAACGGCTGGTTGATCACCAGGCGCAGGGTCGGACGCGCGAAATAGACAGTCTGGTCGCGGCCGTTGACGGTGATCGTGCCGCTGCCGGGCTTCAGCCAGACCCGGGCGACCGCGTCCTTGCGGCGGCCGGTGGCATAAGCGCGGCCCTGCTTGTCGAGCTGCTGCTCGCGCAACGGGGCGGCGGGCGCCTGCGGCTCGGCCGGAGCCGCGGCTTCAGCAGGCGCCTCGGCGGTCTCGGCGGTCTCGGCTTCGTCGGCAGCCTCGACGGCCGGCGCTTCGGACTCGGCGGGCGCCTCGGTCAGCGCGGCCAGATCGGAAAGGGACTTCTTGTCTTTGTCGGCCATCTTATGCGCCCACCTTGTTCTTGCGGTTCATCGCCGCGACGTCGAGAGTTTCGGGGTTCTGGCCGCCGTGCGGGTGCTCGGCGCCGTTATAGAGGTGCAGCGAGCGCATCTGCTCGCGTCCCAGCGGCCCGCGCGGGATCATCCGCTCGATCGCCTTTTCGAGCACGCGCTCCGGGAACCGGCCCTCGAGCATCTTGCCCGCGGTGATCGATTTGATGCCGCCGGGATAGCCGGTGTGCTTGTAATAGATCTTGTCGGCGAGCTTCTTGCCGGTGAACCGCACCTTGCCGGCATTGACGATGACGACATGGTCGCCGCAATCGACATGCGGGGTGAAGCTCGGCTTGTGCTTGCCGCGCAGCAGATTGGCGACGATCGTGGCGAGCCGCCCGACCACCAGCCCGTCGGCATCGATCAGATGCCACTTCTTCTCCACCTCGCGCGGCTTGGCCGACTTGGTG
>NZ_JBQTJC010000205.1:0-6881 GCF_052387495.1 Sphingosinicella sp.
CGAATAGAGCGCCGAGGCGTCGGCCGCGAGCCGGCTCGGCACGTTCCTGTGCCCCACGATCCGGACCCCATGCCGCTCGACCACCTCACCGGCCTGGCTGCCCTCGACATTCCCGCCCTGCTCGACGGCGAGGTCGACGATCACGCTGCCCGGTTTCATCGTCGCGAGCTGCGCGTCGCTGATCAGCCGCGGCGCCGGGCGCCCCGGGATCAAAGCCGTCGTGATGACGATGTCCTGCTTGGCGATATGGCTGGAGACGAGCGCGGCCTGCGCCGCCTTATATTCGTCCGACATTTCGGTCGCGTAGCCGCCCGTGCCCTCGCCCTCGATCCCCGCGACCTCCTCGACGAAGATCGCCTTCGCCCCCAGGCTCTGGATCTGCTCCTTGGTCGCGGCGCGCACGTCGGTCGCCGAGACGACGCCGCCGAGCCGCCGCGCGGTCGCGATCGCCTGCAGGCCGGCGACGCCGACGCCCATGACGAAGACGCGCGCCGCGGCGATCGTGCCGGCGGCGGTCATCATCATCGGGAAGGCGCGGCCATATTCCGCAGCGGCGTCGAGCACGGCCTTGTAGCCGGCGAGATTGGCCTGGCTCGACAGCATGTCCATCGATTGCGCGCGGGTGATGCGCGGCAGGAACTCCATCGCCAGCGCCTCGACGCCCGCCGCGGCATAGCCGTCGACCCGCTCGCGCTGGCCGAAGGGATTGAGCGCGCCGATCAGCAACGCGCCGGCCTTCGCGCCGTCGAGACTGCCCGGCTCCGGCCCCTGCACGGCGAGGATGGCGTCGGCGTCCTTCAATATTTCGCCGCGCGGGCCGACCACGGCGCCCGCGGTCACATAATCGGCATCGGCGATGTTCGCGGCTTCGCCCGCACCCGTCTCGATTGCGAGCGTCGCGCCGAGCCCGACCAGTTTCTTGACCGTTTCCGGCGTGGCGGCGACCCGGCGCTCGCCGGCTTCGCTTTCCTTGAGAACCGCGATCTTCACCCCCCGCGGCCCCGCTCAGTTCGCGATGACGAAGATGACGAGCATCGCCACCAGGAAGCTGAGCAAGGTCGCCCATTTCATCAGCCCGGTGAAGAAATGATAGGTGTTGGCGTGGGTGCGCACCTCGCGTTCCGCGTCGCCCGTGGCAGCCATGTCCGATCCCTCTTAAGCCCTGTGTCGCGAGCACCCTTACCAAGCGTCTCATGCCGAGAGCAAGGCGTTCCGCTGGTATCTCCTCTTAAGCCCCCCTTTACCCAATCCGGTCTATCTGGTCCCGCTTTCGGACGAAGGGGACATGAATGCGGCCGGATCCGACCCGTAGCCTGTTGCTGATCGACGAGGAGCCCGCCCAGCGGCGCCTGATCACTGCGATCGGGTCGCGTGCCGGCTGGTGGGTGCGCGGCGCCAACGATCTTGACGCCGCCCGCGCCATGCTCGCCGATCCGCAGGAGCCGCAATTCGATGCGATCCTGCTCGATCATTGGCTGCCGGGCGAGGAAGGCGCCGAGCTGATCCGCCAGATCCGCGCGCTCAAGCCCGAATTGCCCCTCCTCGTCCTGACCGCCCAGTCGAGCGTCTCCTGCGCCGTCGACGCGATGCGCGCCGGGGCTTCCGATTTCCTGGTCAAGCCGATCGCGCCCGATCGGCTGCTCGCCGCGCTCAACACCGCGACCGACCGCCGCAAGAGCGCGGGTGAGCTGCGCCCGCTTTCCGAGAAGATCGCCAAGAGTCTCGGCTTCGAGGAGATCGTCGGCTCGGCGCCCGCCTTCCGCGCCGCGCTCGCGGTCGCCGCCAAGGCCGCGCGCGCCCGCGTCTCCGTCCTGATCGAAGGCGAGAGCGGCTCGGGCAAGGAGATCATCGCCCAGGCGATCCACGCCGCCTCCCCGCGCGGCAAGAAGCAGTTGCACACAGTGAATTGCGGCGCGATCCCCGAGAATCTCGTCGAATCGGTTCTGTTCGGCCATGAGAAAGGCAGCTTCACCGGCGCCTTCGACCGTCATATCGGCCGCTTCGAGGATGCCGACGGCTCGACCCTGTTCCTCGACGAGGTCGGCGAGCTCCCGCTCGACACCCAGGTGAAGCTGCTCCGCGCGCTCGAGACCGGCGAAATTCAGCGCGTCGGCAGCCGCATCACCCAGACGGTCGACGTGCGTATCATCGCCGCGACCAACCGCCGCCTCGCCGACGAGGTCGCCGCCGGCCGCTTCCGCGAGGACCTTTATTATCGCCTCAACGTCGTCCACGTCCCGATCCCACCGCTGCGCGACCGCCAGAGCGACATTCCCGCGCTCGCCCGCCATTTGCTCAGCCGGATCGCCGAGCAGCCCGGCATGCGCCACCTCTCGATTACCGACGACGGCCTCGCCGTTTTGATGTCCTACGGCTGGCCGGGCAACGTCCGCCAGCTCCAGAACGCTTTGTTCCGCGCCGCCGTGCTCTGCGAGAGCGATGCGCTCACCGCTTCGGATTTCCCGCACATCGCGACCGAGGCGCTCCACGGCCGGCGCTCCGACGATTATCATGCCAAGCCCTTGAGCGGCCAATCCGCCACGTCCGCGCTCGCCCACGGCCCCGGCGTCACCCTCTACCGGTCCGACGGCAATCTGCGCCCGCTCGAGGAGATCGAGGCCGACGTCATCCGCCTCGCCATCGGCCACTATCGCGGCCGGATGACCGAAGTCGCCCGCCGCCTCGGCATCGGCCGCTCGACGCTCTACCGCAAGCTCGGCGAGCTGGGCATCGGCGAAATAGCTGCCTGAGCCGATCACGCTCTTCATCGTCATTGCGAGCGGAGCGAAGCAATCCAGTCTCTAGATTGCCGCGGCGCTTCGCGCCTCGCAATGACGAACGGGGATCGCTAAAGCTGCCGCCATGTCCGACTTCACCGATGCAATCATCCTCGTCACCGGCGCCGCCTCCGGCATCGGCGCGGCGGTCGCTTCCGAGCTCGCCGGCGGCGGCGCCCGCAAGCTGATCCTTGCAGACCGAGACGAGGATCGCCTGCGCGACTTCGCATTCTCGCTGCCCTGCGAGCGCCAGATGCTGATCGGCGACGTCGCCGATCCGGACCTGTGGGGGAATGCCGACCTCACCGGTCTCACCCACGCCGTCGTCAACGCGGGCATCGGCGCGGGCGCACCGATCGAGGAGCTGAGCTTCGAGGAATGGCGCCGCGTGCTCTCGATCAACCTCGACGGCGCCTTTCTCACGCTCCAGGCGGCGATGCGCGCGATCCGCGCCGGCGGAGCGGGCGGGGCGATCGTGCTCACCGCCTCGGCCGCGGGGGTGAAGGCCGAGCCCGGCATCGCCGCCTACGGTGCCTCCAAGGCCGCCGTCATCCACCTCGCCCGCATCGCCGCGAAGGAAGGCGCCTCCGCCAATATCCGGGTCAATGCGATCGCGCCCGGCGGCGTCGAAACCCCGATCTGGACCGCTTTGCCCTTCTTCGAGGATCTCGTGAAGAATACTGGGAGCGAAGAAGCGGCGTTCAAGGCGCTGGGCGGCATGTCGACCCCGCTCGGCCGCTACGCCAAGCCGGAGGAGATCGCCGCCCAGATCGCCTTCCTGCTCTCCGACGCCTCGGCCTTCACGACCGGCGCCTGCCTCGTCAGCGACGGTGGCTATTCGCTCTAAGCCCGCGCAAGGCTTGCCCGCCGCCTGTGCAAGCGCGGGACAGGACGTCCGAACCTGTTGAAGGAACTCGCCGCCTCGTCCTAGGGCAGGACCATGCGTGACCCCGTGCGCCTCGTCCGGGCGGTTCTTCTGGCCGGCGCCTTCGCGCTGCTGCTGCCGATTGGCGCGCCGCGGCAGGCGAGCGCCGTCGCGCCCGCCGCGCCGCCCGCGCCGCTCGACGTCGGCGACGAGATCGCCGGCTTCTACCGCGACCGGGGATTCGCGCCGCTCTGGGTGACCGGCTCCGCGCTGCGGCCCGAGGCCGGGCAGCTCCTCGCCATGCTCGATGAGGCCGGCCGCGACGATCCGAACCTGCGCGAAGCGGTGGCGGCGGCGCGAAGCGGCGATCCGCATCGCCTCACCCGCGCCGACCTGCTGCTCAGCCGCGCCTTCGCCGATTATGTCCGCACCTATCATCGCGCGCCGGAGCGCAACACGATGCGCTATATCGATCCCGGCCTCGCGCCCGAGACGCCCGGGACGGGCGAGGCGCTGGAGGTCGCCGCCGAGGCGCCGTCGCTCGCCGCCCATCTGGAGGCCGTGGAACGCATCAACCCGGTCGTCGAAGGCCTCACAAGCGGCCTCGCCGCCTATCGCGCCGGCTGGTCGCGCCTGCCGCAGATCCACCTACCCGGCCGCCCGAGCGCGGAGGCGCTGCGCCGGCGCCTCGGCGGCATCCCCTTGCGCGAATTCCAGCGCGTCCACGGCCTTCCCGTCACCGGAAATGCGGACGCCGCCACGGTCGCCGCGCTCAACCACGGCGCATCGCATTACGAGCGGCTGATCCAGGCCAATATCGAGCGAGCGAGCGCCATTCCCGCCCATCCCAACGGACGCTACATCCTGGTCGACACCGCCTCGGCGCGGCTCTGGATGATCGAGCATGGCCGCATCGTCGATGCGATGCGGGTGATCGTCGGCAAGCGCGCCATGCCGACCCCGGTCATGGCCGGGCTGATCCGCTACGCCACGCTCAATCCTTATTGGAACCTGCCTCCGGACCTGATCCGCGAGCGCGCCCGCGGCGGCGCTCGTGCAATGGCGCGCGAGCGCCTCCAGGTCCTCTCCGACTGGTCGCCCAACGCCCGCCGCCTCGATCCCCACCGGGTCGACTGGCGCGCCGTCGCCGCCGGCCGCCGTCTGGTGAATCTCCGCCAGACGCCGGGCCCACACAATATGATGGGCCGGATCAAGTTCATGATGCCGAACCATCTCGGCATCTACCTCCACGACACGCCGCACCGCGGCCTGTTCCGCCCTACCGACCGCCATTTCAGCTCGGGCTGCGTCCGCCTCGAAGATGCGGGCCGGCTCGAGCGCTGGCTGTTCAACGGCCGCGTCCCGCGCCCGAGCGGCGCGCCCGAGCAGCGCGTCGACCTTCCCGAGCCGGTGCCGGTCTACATCGCCTACTTCACCGCTTTGCCCTCGCGCGGCGGCGTCGTCTTTGTCGGCGATCCCTATCGCCGCGACGTCACGCCGGGGACAGCGCCGCGTCGCGAAGCCCGCGCCAGACGCGGAGCGCCTGAAGCGTTTCGGGCACGTCGTGGACGCGGATGAGCTGCGCGCCCTGCTCCGCCGCCTTGAGCGCCAGCGCCAGCGAGCCCGCCAGCCTTTGATCCGCCGGCGCCTCATTTGAAAGCGCGCCGATCGTCCGCTTGCGGCTCGCGCCGACCATTACGGGGCAGCCGAGTCCGTGCAGCATGGCGAGCCCATTCATCAGCTGGAGATTGTGCTGGACGGTCTTGCCGAAGCCGAACCCCGGATCGATGACGATCCTGGCGCGATCGATCCCCGCCGCGACCGCAGCCTCGATCCGCGCCTCCAACCAGTCATAGACTTCGAGCAGCACCGGCCGGTCGTAGCGCGGGTCGTCCTGCATCGTCGCCGGATCGCCCTGGTGATGCATCAGCACCGCCGGACAGCCCGCCGCCGCGACCACCTCCGCCGCGCGCGGGTCCCAGGTCAGCGCCGAGACGTCGTTGACCATCGCCGCCCCGGCCGCGAGCCCCGTCTCCATCACCGCCGCCTTGCGCGTGTCGACCGAGACCGCCGTGCCCGAGGCCGCGAGCCGCCGGATCACCGGCTCGACCCGCGCCGCCTCGTCGCCCTCCCAGACCGGCTTTGCGCCCGGCCGGGTCGATTCGCCGCCGACGTCGACCAAGGCCGCCCCCGCCGCCGCCATCCTGTGTCCCGCCGCGACCGCAACGTCCGCGTCCTCGTGCACCCCGCCGTCCGAGAAGCTGTCGGGCGTGACGTTCAAAGTGCCCATCACCTGCGGCTGATCGAGCCGCACGACGCGTTCGCCAAGCGTCAGCGTCGGCCGCGGCGAAGTCAGCCGCGCCCAGACCGCGCGCTCCGCCTCGTCCAGCCTCTCCTCGATCCCGGCGACCGGAACCAGCTCCGCCTTATTCTCCCGGATGATCTCGACGCTGGCGAAGAATTGCAGCCCGCCCGCGAGCCGCGCGAACTTGCCATCATGGCCGAAAGGCGCGTCGATGAAACCGGTCGGGCGGAGATAGGTCCGGGCCATGCCAGCCCTCTAGATCAGGCGCGCGCGGCGAGATAGCTCTGGCGCAGCGTGTCGAGCAGGACGAGCGCGCCCGCCTCCTCGACATGCCAGAAGGTCCAGCCGTTGCACGAGGGCGCGCCCTGCACGCTCGCGCCGATCTTGTGGATAGAGCCCTGCTGGCCGTCATGCTCGATCGAGGCGTCGGCGCCGACCCGCGCCCGCCACCGTCGTTTGGAATCGGTCAGCACCGCGCCCGGCGCCACCAGCCCGGTCTCGATCAAAGCCCCGAACGGCACTTTCGGCTGAGTGGCGCGCGATCCCATCGTGCGCATCGCGCTCTCGTCCAGCGCCAGCGTCGAAGCGATCCGCTCGCGGGCGACCTTGATGTAGCGGCTCTCGCGTTCGATCCCGATCCATTCGCGCCCCAGCCGCCGCGCCACCGCGCCGGTGGTGCCGGTGCCGAAGAAGGGGTCGAGCACGACGTCGCCCTTGTTGGTGCAGGCGAGCAGTACCCGGTAGAGCAAGGCTTCGGGCTTCTGGGTCGGGTGTGACTTGACCCCCTCCGTCTTTTCCCGCTCCGCCCCGGCGCAGATCGGGATCACCCAGTCCGAGCGCATCTGCAATTCGTCGTTCAGCGCCTTCATCGCGCGATAGTTGAAGGTGTAGCGGCTGTCCTCGCTGCGGCTCGCCCAGATCAATGTCTCGTGCG
>NZ_JBQTJC010000206.1:0-3672 GCF_052387495.1 Sphingosinicella sp.
GGCCGCTGCCCGCGAGGCCGAGGCGGCGCTCGCCGCGGAGAGCGGCGAAGCCGCGCCCGAAGCCCCGGCCGACGCCGAGCCGAATGCCGAAACCCTCTTCAAGAGCTGAGCCGCCCTCGCCGGACGAATCGCTCGCCGACACGCCTTATTCGCATAAGGGGCTGACCTATCCGCTCGGGCGGAGCGGGCCTGCGGCGGGTGAAGTTACGGCGCTCGCCGACGGGGTCGGCTGGACGCGCTCGCCGGTGCCGGGCTCGCTCAACCATATCAACCTGTGGCTTCTGGAGGACGGCGACGGCGTCGCTTTGGTCGACAGCGGCCTCGACATCCCGCCCGCGCGCGAGGCCTGGGAGGCCTTGTTCGCAGGGCCTTTGGCGGGGCAGACCGTCACGCGGGTGATCTGCACCCATTTTCATCCCGACCATCTCGGCCTCGCCGGCTGGCTCTGCGAAATGTTTGGCGTGCGGCTCTGGATGACGCGCGGCGAATGGTTGTTCGCGCGGATGCTGACCACCGACGTGCGCGACGCGCCGCCGGCGGAGGCGACCGCCTATTGGCGCGCGGCGGGCTGGGACGAGGAGCGAATCGCGGCCGAGACCGAGAAGGGCTGGGGCCGCTTCGCCTCGGTGGTGAGTCCGGTGCCGGTCAGCTATGTCCGGCTGCAAGAGGGAGACACGGTCCGGATCGGCGCGCGCGACTGGCGCGTCGTCGTCGGCAGTGGCCACTCGCCCGAACATGCCTGCCTGGTCGACGAGGCGGGCAAATTGATGATCGCCGGCGACCAGGTCCTGCCGCGGATCACCTCGAACGTCTCGCTCGCTTTGAGCGAGCCCGAGGCGGACCCGCTCGGCGAATGGCTCGATTCGATTGCGAAGCTGCGCCGCCTGCCCGACGATCTCCTCGTGCTCCCGTCGCACGGCGAGCCCTTCACCGGCCTCCACGCGCGGCTCGACGCGCTCGCCGAGGGCCATCGCGGCCGCCTCGACGCGCTGCACGATCATCTGGCGGAGCCGCGCCGCGCCGTCGATTGCTTCTCCATCCTCTTCGGCCGCGCGATCGGCGACGGCGTTTACGGCCTCGCCACCGGCGAAGCGCTCGCCCATCTACGCCATCTCCAGGCCGGCGGGCGCGCCCGGCGCGAAGTGCGGGACGGCGTCGCCTGGTATCGGCAGGCCGCCGCTTGACCCCGGCCCGCCCGGCGCTCAATCTGGCCCGCAATGGCTGACCAACCCGCACCTGACGTCGCGGAGCTGAGCTTCGAGGCCGCGCTGAAGCGGCTCGAGGAGATCGTCCGCAAGCTGGAGAGCGGCGAGGCGTCGCTCGACGAGGCGATTCTGCTCTACGAAGAGGGCGACAAGCTGAAGCAGCAATGCGAGGCCCGGCTCCAGGCGGCGCAGGCCAGGATCGAGCAGATTCAGTTCGGCCGCGACGGGGCGCCGAGTGGAACGGCGCCCTTCGGTGGCGACTGAGCCCCGGGTGGAAACGCAGTCGGCATCGCTCGCGGCGGCGCTGAAAGAGATCGGCGCGGAGATCGACGACGCCTTCGACGGGCTGCTCGCCGTTCCCGGCGACGCGCGCGCCCGGCTTTACGAAGCGATGCGTTATTCGGCGATCGGCGGCGGCAAGCGAATGCGGCCCTTGCTGGTCGTGGCGGGCTGCGACCTGTTCGGAGTCGGCCGCGACCGCTCGATCCGGGTCGGCCTCGCGGTCGAGTGCATCCACGTCTACTCGCTGATCCACGACGATCTGCCTTGCATGGACGACGACGATCTGAGGCGCGGCAAGCCGACCCTGCACCGCGCTTTCGACGAATGCACCGCAATTCTCGCCGGCGATTCGCTCCATGCGCTCGCCTTCGAGCTGCTCGCCGACGAGGCGACGCATGAGGACCCGTTCGTTCGCGCCGAGCTGGTCGGCGCGCTCGCCCGCGCCTCGGGCCCGGCGGGGATGGCGGGCGGGCAGATGATCGATCTGATGGCGGGCGAGATCGCGCTCGACCTTGCCGCGGTCACCCGGCTCCAGCAGCTCAAGACCGGCGCGCTGATCGGCTGCTGCCTCGAGGCGGCGGCGATCATGGGCCGCGCCCCGGCCGAGGGGCGAACGGGACTGCGCGGCTATGCCCGCGACATCGGCCTCGCCTTCCAGATCGCCGACGACCTGCTCGATCACGAAGGCTGCGAGGAGCGCGCAGGCAAAAGGGTCGGCAAGGACCGCGACGCCGGCAAGGAAACCTTCGTCTCGCTGCTCGGTGCCGAGCGGGCCCGGGCACAGGCACGCGCCCTCGTCGACCAGGCGATCGACCATCTCCGCCCGTTCGGCGAGGAGGCGGAGCTGCTCCGCGCCGTCGCCCGCTTCGCGGTGGAGCGGGACCACTAAGCCCGCTATGGTGCGGCCATGAAGACCGCCGTCTATCCGGGCACGTTCGATCCGATCACGCTCGGCCATATGGATATCATCCGCCGCGCCGCGCATCTCGTCGACCGGCTGGTGATCGGCGTCACCACCAACCCGTCCAAATCGCCGATGTTCACCGTCGACGAGCGGCTCGAAATGGTGAAGCGTGAAGTGGCCGACGTGGCGGACGGTAGGATCAGCGTCGTCGCGTTCGATTCGCTGCTGATGGATTTCGCGGTGCGCGAGGGCGCGGCGATGATCGTCCGCGGCCTCAGGGCGGTCGCCGATTTCGAATATGAGTTTCAGATGGCGGGGATGAACCAGCAGCTGAATGACGACATCGAGACGGTGTTCCTGATGGCGGGCGTGTCGCTGCAGCCGATCGCGTCGAAGCTGGTCAAGGAGATCGCGCTCTATGGCGGCGACATCGGCCGCTTCGTCACCCCGGCGGTGGCGGCGCAGGTGCGGGCGCGGGTGGATGAGATCGGCCGCAAGGGCGGTTGAGCCGGACGCGTCGCGTCTCTAGAGAGGTTCGAAGGACCGGGGTAGAGAATAGCTATGCGCATGCGTTTGTTGTCGATTTTCGCCGGCTTGGCCAGCCTGTTCAGCGCCGCCGCCTTGCCCGCCCAGCGGCCCGCCGAAGGATCCGCCGCGCAGGAAGCTACGCCTGAGAACCCCGCGCCCGTCCGGACGGGGCCGGTGAGCCCCATCCCGCCGCCGCTCACCCCCGAGAACAGCTGGGTGCTGGACCTCACCTCCGGCGGCCGGGTGACGATCCAGCTCCGCCCCGACCGCGCCCCCAACCATGTCGAGCGGATCCGCACGCTCACCCGCCGGGGCTTCTACAACGGCCTCGCCTTCCACCGCGTCATCGAGGGCTTCAGGGCGCAGGGCGGCGATCCGCAAGGCGACGGCACCGGCGGCTCCGAGCTGCCGCCGCTCAACATCGAGATCAACGGCCTGCCGCACATGCGCGGCGCGGTCGCGATGGCGCGCGGCCAGGACCGCAACAGCGCCAACAGCCAGTTCTACATCATGTTCACCCCGCGCACCGTGATGGACCGCGACTATACCGTGTTCGGCCGGGTGGTCGGCGGGATGAGCTTCGTCGACGCGATCAGCCGGGGCGAGCCGCCGCTCCAGCCGACCCGGATCGTGCGCGCCTCGATCGGCTCGGACAACGTGCCGCCGCCGACGCCCGAAGAGGTCGCCGCCGCGCTCCAGGCCGGCGGCCCGGCCGGCACGCAGGCGCCGCCGACGGCGCGGACCGGCCCCGCC
>NZ_JBQTJC010000207.1:0-3637 GCF_052387495.1 Sphingosinicella sp.
AGGCCGGCGGGGGGCCGCCGGCCTGGAAGTTTTTAGGAGAGGATGCCTGAAAAGGCAGGGCCGTTTTTGCGCTTGCACGGTTTTTGTGCAAGTGCGAAGAAAGCAACGGCAAGTGCAGCTTTTGCACTCGGGATTGGCGGCTTCTCCCTCTGCGAGGCGGGCCGGCGATCCGGTGTGCACTGCACAAAAACAAGGAGGCCGTAACGGCAGGTCGAGGATGAAACGTCTCCCGCCCCTCACCGCCGTCGAGGCGTTCGTGGAGGCCGCGCGGCTGGGCTCGGTCAAGGCCGCCGCCGACGCGCTCGCTTTGTCCTCGCCCGCGCTCACCCGCCGCATCCAGAGCCTGGAGCGCCATCTCGGCCGCGCCTTGTTCGAGCGGCGCCACCAGTCGGTGCGCCTCAATGCCGAGGGCGAGCGTCTGCTCGCCGAGCTCGGCCCGGCGCTGGACGAGCTGGGCCGCGCGCTCGAAGCCGCGAGCGGCCAGACCGAGCTGCTCCGGCTGCGGCTCGGCGTGCTCCCGCTCTACGCCTCGCACCGGCTGATGCCCGGCTTGGCCTCGTTGCGTGCCGCCCATCCCGAGCTCCACCTCGACATCGACACCGCCGCCCATGCCGCCGCCCGGCTCGACGAGGGGCTGGACGCGGCGATCGTGCTCGCCCGCGCGGTCGACCCCGCGCTCTACGCCCGGCGGCTCGGCACCGAGCGGGTGGTCGCGATCGGCGCGAAAGCGCTCACCGAAGGGCCGCGCGCCCTCGCCCATCCCCGCGACCTGGAAGCCGCGACCGTGCTGATTCACCGCGACCTGCCCGACGCCTTCGCTTACTGGCGCGAGGCGGTCGGCCTGCCCGACCTGGAGCCGGCGGCGATCGACGCCTTCGATTCGGGCCAGCTCATCCTCGACGCCGCCGCCGAGGGGCTGGGCGTCGCCTTCATGTTCGACATGCACCTCGAAGGCGCGCACGACCCGCGGCTCGCGCGGCTGTTCGGGATCGAGACCGAGAGCCCCTATGCCTATTGGTTCGTCTGCCGGAAGAGCGCGCTGGAGCGGCCGGCGGTGCGCATCTTCCACGACTGGCTGATCGGCGAGGTGGCGGGGCCTTAGCGGTCAAGCCGCCGCAGGGCGGCGAAGCCCTAAAGCCGCCCGTGCTGGTCCTCCGACTGGAACATGCGCTCCACCTCCAGCACGAGGTCCTTCAGGTGGAACGGCTTGGACAGCACCTTGGCGTCCGGCGTCTTGCGCCCGGCCTTCAGCGCCACCGCGGCGAAGCCGGTGATGAACATGACGCGGATCGCGGGGGCGATCTCGGCCGCCTTCTGGGCGAGTTCGATCCCGTCCATCTCGGGCATGACGATGTCGGTCAGCAAGAGGTCGAAGGGCTCGCTCTCGAGCAAGGGCAAAGCCGCCGTTCCCCGGTCGACCGCGACCACCTTGTAGCCCACCCGCTCGAGCGCGCGGGCGAGATAGACCCGCATCGAATCGTCGTCTTCGGCGAGGAGGATTCTGAGCATCCGTGCGTCCCGAGTCCGGCCCTTGATCGCGCCGTCCGCCGCGTTATGCGCGAAGGCGGCCGCATTTTCCAGCCGCCGCCGCGGCCGCGATTGCGCCTGTCCCATCCCGGCTCTACTTTGCTGCCGGAGATGACCGAGCCGCCCTCAGACGCGCCGTCCGCCGACGCGCCCGCCGACGTCCCTTTCGTCCGGATCGGTCCGGCGCGCCCCGAATCGCCGGTCGTGCTCTCCGTCCCCCATGCCGGCCGTGCCTACAGCCCGGCCTTGCTCGCCGCCGCCCGGCTCCATCGCTCGGTGCTCGAATCGCTCGAAGACCGGCTCGTCGACCGGCTCGTCTGGCGCGCTACCGACGCGGGCGCGACCGCCTTCGTCGCCCTGACCCCCCGCGCCGAGATCGATCTGAACCGCGAGGAGCGCGAGCTCGACGCTGCCTTGATCGATCCGCCGCCGCCGGCGACGCGGATCGTCCAGTCGCTGCGCACCCGCGGCGGCATCGGCCTGATCCCGGCGCGGATCGCCGGCGCCGGCGCGATCTGGAAGGCCCGAATCCCCCAGGCCGAGCTTGACCGGCGGATCGCCAGCGTCCACCGCCCCTATCACGCCGCTTTGGCGGCCGCCCTCGCCGCCGCGCGCGACCGCTTCGGTGCCGCCTTGCTGCTCGACTGCCATTCGATGCCGCCCCGCCCCCCGCCCGACGGCGGGCGCGACGGCATCGCCGTCTTCGGTGACCGCCATGGCACGAGCTGCGCCCCGGAGCTGATCGACGCCGCCGTCGCTGCCGCGCGCGGCTTGGGCTACCGCATCGGCGTTAACGCGCCTTATGCCGGCGGCTATATCGTCGGGCGCCACGGCCGGCCGGAGACGGGCGTCCACGCCCTCCAGCTCGAGCTCTGCCGATCCGCCTATCTCGACGTCGAGCTCAGGAATCCCGGCCCCGGCTTCGCCGACGCCTGCCGCCTGATCGAAGCCGTGGTGGCGGCGCTGGAGGCCCGCCTCCTTGGCGAGGCGCAAGCGATCGCGGCGGAGTAGAAATGCCCTACGAGCCGGACGAAAAGCTCCAGGTGCTCTGGTGGAGCCTTTGGTGCCTCTCGTTCCTGCTAGCCGTCGCGGCGGTCTACCTCATCGCCGAACACTGGCAGGCGACCCGCCTCGAACTTGTTCCGGTCCTCGCTGGCTTCGCGTTGATCGTGGTCGCCGTGTCGATCATCGTTCTGTTCTTCCGCAGGGCACCGAAATCCGCACCGAAATACACCGAAATACACCGAAATACCCTCTCTTCGCTATCTTGATCCAAGCGCGCGACCGTTGACAGCCGGATTGCCTCGCGGCGGCTTCGCAACCGCCGCGTTGGAGGTTAGGGCCTCCCCATGCGCGTCGAGCTTTTCGATTTCGAGCTACCGCCGGACCGGATCGCGCTCAGGCCCGCGGTCCCGCGCGATAGCGCGCGGCTGCTTCGCGTCGCGGGCGGGGCGTTCTCGGACCATGTCGTCAGCGACCTGCCGGGGCTGCTCCGGGCGGGCGATATGCTCGTCTTCAATGACACGCGGGTGATCCCGGCGCAGCTGGAAGGCCGACGAGGGGCGGCGCGGATTGGCGCGACGCTGCACAAGCGCGAGGGGCCGCGGGACTGGCGCGCCTTCCTGCGCAATGCGCGGCGGGTGCGTGACGGGGATAGGATCGAGTTCGGCGCCGGGGTGGCCGCGCTCGCGTCGGAGCGGGCGGCGGACGGTTCGGCTTTGCTCCAGTTCGAGGGCAAGGAGCCAGTCGAACTGCTGCTCGAACGGGCCGGGCGGATGCCGCTGCCGCCCTATATCGCCGGCAGGCGCGAAGCCGACGCGCGCGATGCCGAGGATTATCAGACGATGTTCGCGCGTGAGGAAGGCGCAGTCGCCGCGCCCACGGCGGCGCTGCACTTCACGCCCGGGCTGATGGCGACGCTGGCCGAAGCGGGGATCGGCCACGAGACGCTGACGCTCCATGTCGGCGCCGGCACCTTCCTGCCGGTCAAGGCGGACGACCCCAGGGACCATGTCAGGCAAGACGAATGGGGGCGGATCGCGGCGGAGACGGCCGAGCGGCTCCACGCGGCGCGGGCGAAGGGCGGCCGGATCCTCCCGGTCGGCACGAC
>NZ_JBQTJC010000208.1:0-10968 GCF_052387495.1 Sphingosinicella sp.
CGAGATCGAAACCCCGATCCTGCTCACCAACACGCTGAACGTGCCCGAGGCGGCGGCGGGGATCGTCGATTGGACCCTGGCCCGACCCGGCAACGAGGAGGTGCGCTCGGTCAACGCCGTGGTCGGCGAGACCAATGACGGCTGGCTGAACGACATCCGCGCCCGCCGAGTCACCCCGGCCCATGCCCGCGCCGCGATCGAGTCGGCGCGCGAGGGGCCGGTCGCGGAAGGCGCGGTCGGCGCCGGCACCGGCACAATCGCGTTCGGCTGGAAAGGCGGGATCGGCACGGCCTCGCGGCGCCTGCCCGCGAGCCTTGGCGGCTGGACCGTCGGCGTGCTCGTCCAGAGCAATTATGGCGGAGCGCTCTGCGTCGACGGGGTGCGCGTCGGCGAGGCGCTGGGGCAATATTACCTCCGCGACGAGACTAGCCGCGGCTCGGGCGACGGCTCGGTGATAATCGTCATCGCCACCGACGCGCCTCTGTCCGACCGCAACCTCCAGAGGCTGGCGAGCCGGGCGTTTCTCGGCATCGCCCGCACCGGCTCGCCAAGCACCAACGGTTCGGGCGACTATGCCGGCGCTTTCTCGACCCATGCCGACGTCCGCCGCACTCCCTCACGTCGCGGAGCCCAAGCGACGCTGGCCGAGCTGCCCAACGAAGCCGCCTCGCCGCTTTTCCAGGCGGTGGTCGAGGCAACCGAGGAGGCGGTGCTGAACTCGCTCTTCGTCGCCGAGGGGATGACCGGCCACCAAGGCCGCCGGATCGAGGCGCTCCCGGTCGACGAGGTGCTTCGGCTCCATCGGGCCGCCCGCGCTTCAAATCGCTAGTCCCATCCGCTAGAGCCGCGCCTCCCGTGCCTGGAAGAGAATTTCTGTGACGCTCTACGCCCGTTTCGCCGCGCAGCTCGATGCCGCTCTCGACGCCCTCGAGGCGGGAGGCGCGCTTGCGTCCGGCGTGGAGCGCAAGGCGGTCGCGGTCGAGCCGCCGCGCGATCCGGCGCATGGCGATCTCGCCACCAACGCGGCGATGGTGCTGGCCAAGGGCGCGGACCCGAACCCGCGCGCGCGGGCCGAGGCGATCGTGCCGAAGCTCGCCGCGCTCGATTTCGTCGAGAGCGCCGAGGTCGCCGGACCGGGCTTCATCAACATCCGCCTCCGCCGCGGCGTCTGGGAGGCGGAGCTCGCGGCGATCCTCGCCGAGGGCGCGGATTACGGCCGCTCCACCATGGGCGGCGGCCAGATGGTCAACGTCGAATATGTCTCGGCCAATCCGACCGGGCCGAGGCATATGGGCCATTGTCGGGGCGCCGTCGTCGGCGACGCGCTCGCCGCTTTGCTCGAATATGCGGGCCACCGGGTCACCCGCGAATATTATGTCAACGACGCCGGCGGTCAGGTCGATACGCTCGCCCGCTCGGTGCACCTCCGCTACCGCGAGGCGCTCGGCGAGGAGATCGGCGAGATTCCCGAAGGCCTCTATCCGGGCGCCTATCTGGTCCCGGTCGGCCACCGTCTCGCCACCCATTATGGCGACCGGTTCGTCGGCGCGCCCGAGAGCGAGTGGCTCGCGCTGTTCCGCCGCGAGGCGGTCGCCGACATGCTGGTCATGATCAAGGACGACCTCGCCTTGCTCGGCATCCACCACGATCTGTTCGCGTCCGAGGCCGAGCTGCAGGCGGCGGGCAAGCCCGAGGCCGCCGAGAAATGGCTGCGCGAGCGCGACCTCGTTTATGACGGCATGCTGGAGGCCCCCAAGGGCGAGACGCCGGAGGACTGGGAGCCGGTCGAGCTGCCCTTGTTCCGCGCCACGCGTTTCGGCGACGACCAGGACCGGCCGATCAGGAAGTCCGACGGGAGCTGGACCTATTTCGGCGCCGACCTCGCCTATCATTTCCAGAAAGCGCAATCGGCCGACCAGCTGATCGACATCTGGGGCGCCGACCATGCGGGCACGGTGAAGCGGATCCGGGCGGCGGTCGCGGCGCTGACCGAGGGCAGGACGCCGTTCGACATCAAGATCGTCCAGATGGTCCGGCTGCTGCGGGCCGGCGAGCCGGTCAAGATGTCGAAGCGCTCCGGCAATTTCGTCACCCTCGCCGACGTCGTCAAAGAAGTCGGCAAGGACGTGGTCCGCTTCACCATGCTGACCCGCAAGGCCGACGCGCAGATGGATTTCGACTTCGCCAAGGTGGTCGAGGCGTCGAAGGACAATCCGGTCTTCTACGTCCAATATGCCCACGCCCGCATCCGCTCGCTGCACCGGCGGGCGAAGGAGGCGCGCGTGGAGTTGCCCGCCGAGGCCGACCTCTCGTTGCTGGAGGGAGACGAGCTCGCGCTGGTCAAGCTCGCCGCGCAATTCCCGCGCATCGTCGAGAGCGCGGCGGCGGCGCACGAGCCGCACCGCATCGCTTTCTACCTCGGCGATCTCGCCGCCGCCTTCCACGCGCTCTGGAACCAGGGCAATGACGACCCCGAAAAGCGTTTCCTCCTGGCACAGAATCCCGATTTGACACGCGCGCGGCTGGAACTCGCCGACGCAATCGGGCAAATTATCCGCAACGGCCTCGCGCTGATGGGCGTCGAGGCGGTCGAGGAGATGTTGTGATGCCGCGCCGCCGCGATCAGGATGAGCCGCCGCCCGAGGTCGAGGCCGAGGAGGAATATGTCGCCGACGTCGAGTTTCGCGACGAGACGGTCGACGAGGACCGGCTGCCCTGGCTCGAGGCGGTCGAGGAGGATGACGACGGCGACGGGCCCTCGCTCGCCAAGATGGCGGGCTGGATCGTCATCGGCTTGATCGCGATCGGTATCGTCGTCGGCGGCCTGTTCTGGGCTGGCAACCGCAACCGCGAGGGCGGCAATGGCGACATCATCGCCGCGCCCGAGGGCGACTACAAGGTCCGGCCCGACGATCCGGGCGGAATGAACGTCGCCGGCGAAGGCGACACCGCCTATGCCGCGAGCGAGGGCGCCCAGCCGAGCGGCCGACTCGACACCAACGCGGTGCCCGAGGCGCCGGTGACGCGCCCGCAGCCGCAACCACAAGCACCCGCTCCGCCGCCGCCCGCGCCGCGCCCGGCGCCCGCCGCCGGCGGCGCGACGATCCAGCTCGGCGCCTTTTCGAGCCAGGCCGGCGCGACCCGTGCCTGGACGAGCCTCTCGGGCCGCTTCCGCTACCTCGCGCCGCTCAGCCATTCGGTGGTGCCGGTCCAGGCGGGCGGACGGACGCTCTATCGCCTCCGCGCCAGCGGCCCCGACGCCCAGGGCATCTGCCGCCGGCTCCAGATCGCCGGCGAGGCCTGCTCGGTCGTCGATTGACCCCGGCGCCGGTTCGCAAAGCGCCGCGCCCTCGCTAGGGTGAGGGCGAAGGGGGAACGTTCGTGGCGAGGGGGAGCGTGAAATCGGGCGGGCGCGAGGCGAGCTTCTTCGGCCGGGGCGGGCGCGCCATCTTCCGTCACATGTTCTGGCCGCCGGCCCGGTTCGAGCCCGGGGTCGAGGCGGAATTCCGCGCCGAATCGGTGCGCCGCTGGACCACGGCGCGCCACGTTGCGGTGCTGCTCATCGCCCTGATCTGGACCTCCTATTTCGGCTGGGACCTGTTCCACGCCTATCGCAACCAGAATTTCCGCTCGGCCGTCGATACGATCCTGATCCTGCGCGCGGCGGGCACCCTGTGCATCGCCGGGGCGGCGACTTTGCTGTTCGTGAAGCGCCGCAGCTACGCCGCGATCAGCGCCGCCTCGGCCCTGTGCGTGGTCACGCTCTATCTGCTCTCGCTGGGGATGATCGCGGTCGCGGCCTTCCCCTACAATTACCTCTTCTATTACATCTGCCTGCCGCTGATCCTGGTCTTCCTGTTCGGTCTGTTCCGGCTGGAGAGCCGCCTGGTCTACGCGCTGACGGCGCTGCTCCTGGTCGCGACGATCGCCTTCCTGCTTTTCGCCCAGACGACCGAGACGGAATCGCCGAAGAACCTGCTCGCCTTTCTCGGCAAGTCGCTCTCCTACTACAATGTCGCGGCGATTATCTTCCTGGCCTCCTTCTCGCTGATCGGCTGCGCGATCGCGGTCGAGCTCGAGCGGAGCGCCCGCGACGCCTTCGAACGCGAGCGCCAGCTTTCCGAACGGAACCTCTGGCTCGAAGCCTCGCGCCAGGAAACGCGGACCAAGACCCAGGCCTTGGTCAAGGCCAAGGACGAATTGCGCGCACTCGCCGAGCGGCAGAATATCGCCAAATCCAAGTTCCTCGCCGACGCCGCGCACGATCTTCGCCAGCCGATGCAGGCCCTGACCAATCTGCTTGGCGCTGCCCGCCATGCGCTGGAGCGCGGCGACACCGGGCGCTGCGACGAGGTGCTCGCGCTCGCCCAGGACGCCTCGCGGCTGACCCGGACCTCGTTCAACGCGGTGCTCGACATTTCCCGGCTGGAATCGGGCTTCGTCCGCGCCGAGCCGAGCGATTTCGACCTGCCCGAGCTGATCGAGGAGGCCGCCGCCGGCTGTCTGCCCGCGGCCGAGGAGCGCAGCGTCCGGCTGCGCTTCCGCTGGCGCGAGGCGCCGCCGATCGCGGTGCGCAGCGACCGGCACTTGCTCGGCCGTGTGATCGGCAATCTGCTTTCGAACGCGATCAAATATAGCGATTCCGGGAAGGGCGAGCGCCAGGCGGTGCTGATCGGGATCGTCTGCCTGCCGGGGCGGGTGCGGATCGATATCGTCGACAACGGCATCGGCATCGCCGAGGCGGACTGGGCACGGGTGTTCAGCCCGTTCGTCCAGCTCGGCAATGCCGAGCGCGACCGGGAGAAGGGGGTCGGCCTCGGCCTCTCGATCGTCAGCGCGATCATCCCGCTGCTCGACGAGCACCGCATCGACATGCGCTCGAGCGCGGGCAAGGGCACGCGCTTCTCGCTCGAACTGCCTTATGCCCAAGCGGCGCCGGAAGTGCTGGCCGGCCCGGTCCGCCCGCCCGGCGCGGTCGACCTCTCCGGCCTCTACGTCCTCTATGTCGAGGACGACGCTTTGGTCCGCAATTCGGCGCTCGTCCTCTTCGAAGGACTCGGGCTTCGCTACGAGGCCTTCGCCTCCTGCGCGGAGATGGAGGTGGCGCTGCCCGATTTCGAGCGCGAGCCCGATCTCCTCATCACCGACTATCGGCTGCCGGACGGGCGCACAGCCGAGGATGTGGTGCGCGCCGCCAACGCGGCCTTCGAGACCGAGCTGCCGCTGATCGTCGTCACCGGGGAGATGCAGAGCTTCGACGGCGGCCTCTGGCTCGGAACCGGGCGGGTGCTGCGCAAGCCGGTCTCGCCCGAGACGCTGGCGGCGGAGATCAGCGCGCTGTGTCTTCCAGCTGCGGCGGATTAGGGATCGCGATCCCGCGCCGCGACACCTCGACCAGCAATTCCGTCCGCCGCACGACGTGGAAGATGCGGAACAGCTTGGGGAGATAGTCCTTGCGCACCGTCCCTTCCTCGATCCCCATGTTGCGCGCGATCGATTTGTTGGGCAGCCCCTGGCAGACATAATAGAGGACTTCGAGCGTCCGGCCGGTGATGCCGAGCGATTCCGGCGGGATCCGCGCCGGCGCGGCGGGCAGAGCGGGCGAAAAGCCGCCGCGGCCGATCACATTGGCGGGCAGGAAAATGCCGCCCTCGAATACCGTATCGAGCGCGCGGCGGAAGAGGCCGTCGCTCTCCATGTCCTTGAGGATGTAGCCGCTCGCCCCTTCGTTGAGGCAGGCCATCACCATCTCCTTGTCGGCCCGGCCGGAAAGGATGATCGCGCGGGTGTCGAGCTCGCGCCCGCGCAGCCAGCGCAGGAAATCGAGCCCCGACTGCTCGGTCTTGAGATCGATGTCGAGGAAGGCGATGTCGAGCTTCGTCGTCTCGGCCGCGGCAACCGCCTCGTCATAGCTCGCCGCCTCGTGGATTCGCGCGTGCGGCTCGCTGATCTGGATGAGCTCGCGCATCCCCGCGCGTACGAGGCCCTGGTCTTCCAGAATCAATATGTCGAGCGGGCGATCGGTCATTCTCTTCCGGGTCCAGACCTAAACCTCCTTCTATCCCGGCCGCGCGCGTGCGGACCATCCGGCATTTGTCGGATGTGGTTCGCCCGGCATCTGTCGGGCGGGTTTCCGGACATCTGCCGGGCTGATTTGTCGTTGCGGCCGGTCAATGATCCTGGCCGTCGAGCGGGGTCACCGTCCGGCTTTCCGACTCAACAGACAAGGTGGGAGTTGCTTCATGTCCATCCGCTTCACGAAGGCCGCGATCGCCGCCGCCCTTGCCGCCACGGTCGCCGTGCTTCCGGCCTCGGCCCAGAACGTCAACGGCCGCCCCAATTACGGCACGGTCACCCTGCGCACCGGCTTCACCCCCGATCCGCGCGTCGTCGCCCTCCAGTCGGGCGGCGAGATCAACGCGGAGTCGATCAGCCCGGATTGCCGCGGCTTCATCAGCAACGCGCCGGACGTCCGCCTGAGCTTCACCGGTGGCAGCTCGCTCCCGCTGATCCTCTCGGTCGCCTCGCGCGCGGATACGACGCTGGTCGTCAATGCGCCGGACGGGCGCTGGTATTGCGACGACGACAGCGGCGTGAACGGCCTCAATCCGATGGTTCGGTTCAACCGTCCGCTTACCGGCCGCTACGAAATCTGGGTCGGCACCTACGGCAATGCCAGCTTGCAGCCGGCGCAGCTCAACATTTCCGAACTCCGCAGCCAGTAGGCTCTGCCGGCCGCGCCTGCCTGCGGCCCGGCATCCGTCGCTTGGGGGGAGGGGAGCGCCCGGTCGGCGCTCCCCTTTCACTTGGCCGTAGCGGGGCGCTATGGCGGCGCGATGCTGCCCGCAATCCTCGGCCTCGCCGGCACCGTCCTCAGCTCTGACGAGCGCGCCTTCTTCGGCGCCGTCGATCCGGCCGGCTTCATCCTCTTCGGCCGCAACTGCCGCGACCGCGCGCAGCTCCGTGCGCTGACCGACGACCTCCGCGCTTTGAGCGGGCGCGACGACCTGCCGATCCTAATCGACCAGGAAGGCGGGCGGGTAGCACGGCTGCAAGCACCCGAATGGCCGGAATTTCCGCCCCAGCGGCGCTTCGCCGAGCTTTACGAAAAAGCGCCGATCAGCGCGATCGAAGCGGCGTGGGTCAACGCTCAGGCGATCGCGCTCGTCCTCGCCGATGCGGGGCTCAACGTCGATTGCCTGCCCTTGCTCGACGTGGCGCATCCCGGCGCGCACGACATTATCGGCGACCGCGCGCTCGGCGACGAGCCGATGCGGGTCGCCGCGCTCGGGCGCGCCGTGCTCGACGGCCTAGGGGCGGGCGGTTGCGTCGGCGTGGTCAAGCACATCCCCGGCCACGGCCGGGCGACGGCGGACAGCCACAAGGAGTTGCCCGTGATCGCCGCCGGCGCGGACGAGCTGGCGGTCGATCTCACCCCCTTTCGTGCGCTCAAGGACGCGCCGATGGCGATGGTCGCCCATGTCCTTTACCCGGCTTGGGACGCTCAATGCCCCGCGAGCATCTCGCCGACGATCATCGGCGAGGTAATCCGCGGGGAGATCGGCTTCGACGGCCTGCTGATGAGCGACGATCTCGCCATGGGCGCGCTGACCGGCACGGCGGGTGAGCTCGCGGCGGCGGCGGTCGCCGCAGGCTGCGACCTCGCGCTGCATTGCTCGGGCGATCTCGCGGACAATGAGTCGGTCGCCGAGGCGCTGCGAGACCTCGGATCGGAGGCGCGCGAACGTCTGACGCGGGCGATGGCGCGCGCCGGACGGGGTTCGGGAGATTATGCCGCGCTCGCCGCGAAGCGGGACGCGCTGCTGGCGCTGCTCTAGCGCCGGGGCGGCGGCGTTTCGTAGCTGAGGCCACTGCTCGTGCCGAGCGTGATCGGGCCGCGCGGGCGGGGCGGGATCATCGTCCGCACGGCCTGGAACAGGCGGTTGGCGTCGGCGCCGCTTCGGGTGCGCACGCACAAGGTGACCTCGCCCTCACGGCCCCAGCGCCGCGTGTCGAGGCCCGCGACGCCCCGGTCGGCGACGAGCAGCGCCTCCACCCGCGTCCGGGTCGGGCCATCGATGCCCATCGCATAGCTGCCGAAGACGATGGTGAGCGCGCAGGCCTGCGCCACACCCCCAACCGGCGGGGGTGGAGGTGGCGGCGGAGGCGGCGCCGGCGCCTCGTTCGCCGTCCGCTGCGCGCAGGCGCCCAGCGCCAGGATCGCGAGCATGGTGACGCACCGTCTCATCGCGCCCCGCTACCACGCACTCCCGGACGTGGGAAAGCCCACATCCGGTTCACGCGGCGCCGCGCTCGTCCCGCTGCTTGGTGGGCTCGCCGGTGGGCGATTTTCCGATGAAACTGACCTTGCCCTCGGTCTCCAAAATCGCCCAGTCGACATCCTCGATCCGGGCGATGCCGGCGAACCGCATCTCGGCCTCGATCTCGCTGCGGGTGAGGCGGTCGCGGCGCAGATTCGCCTCAATCAGCTTGCCGTCGCGCACGACCACCACGGGCGTGCCCTCGAGCACTCGCTCGGCGCGCGGCGAGAGATAGGTGAGCCAGGACAGCGCGACCGCCCAGAAGGCGAAGGTCGCGGCGGCGAGCACTGCGCCGGTGAGGCTGAAATCGTTATGAGTGACGCCCTGCTGGATGAGATCGCCCATCACGACCAGCAGGACCAGCTCGAACGGCGTCATCTCGGAGAGCTCGCGCTTGCCCATCAGCCGGAGCAGCGCGAACAAGGCGAAGAACATGATCGTGGCGCGCAGGACGATATCCATCAGGGCAGCACCGTGATTTCGAGGGGCATCGAGGCGAGCTCGGAATCGCCGTCGAAGACCGCGATCCGCCCTTCCGTTCCCCAGACCAGGGCCGGGTTGATCTGGCCGTCGATCTTGACCTCGATCGTCTCGCCCGGCTCGGCGGGGCCGTAGGACAGGTGGAACAAGCCGTCCTTCGATTCCTGCTCGCCCGGCTCGGGAATCGTCGTGTTGATGGTGAAATCGCGCAGCAGCTCGGGCGACAGGGCAAGGCGGAGGTCCTCGAACCGCCGCCGCGGCGTGATCCGGAAGCGGAACTCGAACAGCACGCCGCTGCGCATCACCTGCGGCACCGCGGCCTGCAGCTCGACCGCATCGTTTCGGACGCTGCGCCAGTCGGTCGCCTTGCCGCCGAACAGGCCGGCGAGCGCGAGCAGCAGGATGGCGCCGAGCACGATCAGCGGTAGCAGGCTCAGCAGCCGGGCGCGTCCAGGGTGGAGGGCGAGCGCCTCGCGGCCGATTCCGTCGGGCAAGGGAGTGGCCATGCGGCGGCAACGCTTCGGTGGCGGAACGGCTCCCCGTGCATCCGCCTGTGGAAAAGTCCGCATTCGCCTTCGACAGTTGGCGGACTTCGCCTTAGGCTTCGCCGCGTGACCGAATCCGACGACGAATTCGAGCTGGAGAGCCTTCCCGCGGCGGCCGACGAGCAATTGACGCTCGATCTCGACGGCTGGGAAGGGCCGCTCGACCTGTTGCTCACCCTCGCCCGGGCGCAGAAGGTCGATCTCGCCAAAATTTCGATTCTGGCCCTGGTCGAGCAATATCTCGTCTTCATCGCCGACGCGCGGAAGCTGAGGCTCGAGATCGCCGCCGATTATCTCGTCATGGCGGCTTGGCTCGCTTATCTCAAATCCTGCCTGCTCCTGCCCAAGGACCCGGACGTCGATCCCAGCCCGGAAGAGCTGGCGATGCGGCTGCAGCTCCGCCTTCAGCGGCTGCAGGCGATGCGCGAGGCGGGCGCCCGGCTGATCGCGCGCGACCGGCTGGGGCGCGACGTCTTCCGCCGCGCGGCGCCGGAGGGGCTGAAGGTAGTCCGCCGCTCGGCCTGGCAGTCCGACCTTTACGACCTCATCGCCGCTTATGGGGTGGTCCGCGCCCGCACCGAGCCTTCGGTCCATATCGTCGCGCGGCGGCCGGTGATGACGCTGGACGAGGCGATCCACCGGCTCGGGCGGATGATCGGCGCCAGGCTCGAATGGACCGCGCTCGAGGCCTTCCTCCCCGAGACGCAGGATCCCGAGTTCCGCCGCTCAGCATTGGCCTCCAGCTTCGTTGCCACCCTCGAGCTGGCGCGGCTGGGCCGGGTCGAGATCGAGCAGGCCGAAATTTTCGCCCCGCTCTATGTGAGGGCGGCATGAGGGAGCTTTCGGATGGGCTGCGCGCGGTCGAGGCGACCCTGTTCGCGGCGGAAGAGCCGCTGAGCGCAGCCGAGATCGCGCTTCACGTCGGCGAGGGCGTCGATGTCGCCGCCGCGCTGGCGGAGCTCGAAGGCCATTATGCGGGGCGCGGCGTCGAATTGGTCGAGCGCGGCGGGCGTTGGCATTTCCAGACCGCCGCCGATCTCGCTCATATCCTTCGGCGCGAGCGCGAGGAGAGCCGCAAGCTCAGCCGCGCCGCGGTCGAGACGCTGGCGATCATCGCCTATCACGAGCCGGTCAGCCGCGCCGAGATCGAGGCGATCCGGGGCGTGCAGATCTCGAAAGGCACGCTGGACGTGCTGATGGAGGCGGGCTGGGTGCGCCCCGCCGGCCGGCGTGAGGTGCCGGGCCGGCCGCTCACTTATGCGACGACTCAGGAATTCTTGACCCATTTCGGGCTAAAGAGCCGCCGCGATCTGCCGGGGATCGACGATCTCAAGGCGGCGGGGCTGCTCGATCCGGTCGATATCGCGCTCGAGCGGCTCGGCCTGGAGGGGGACGAAGACGCGGACGGCGAGGTCGAACTGGAAACTGACGCCGAAGAGGCCTAAGTTCCCCTGCGACGCTAGGAGATTTTCAAAATGGGTGGTTTCAGCCTCTGGCACTGGCTCATCGTTGGCTTGGTCGTGCTCCTGCTGTTCGGCAAGGGCCGCTTCTCCGACATGATGGGCGACGTCGCGAAGGGCCTCAAGAGCTTCAAGAAGGGCATGAGCGAGGACGAGGAGGCG
>NZ_JBQTJC010000209.1:0-8968 GCF_052387495.1 Sphingosinicella sp.
GATCGACGTCCTCGATGCTCGCCGCGGAGAGGCCGAGATTGGCCGCCGGCCGCGCTAACCGCTCGGGCTCTATTGCCAGGTGATGGGTGGCGCGATTTGCTTCCCCATCGAACCTGGCGCGGCGCCGCGCGACGCCCTCCGCGGACGTGTCGTACGTTGGCAGCCGGAGCGTACGCCCCGGAGCGGCCATCCCACCGAACTGAGCGAAGTCCAGGCCGATCCAGAGCCGCCCAACCGGCGCGGCGCGCATCGCGTGGCGGGCAAGATGATCGACGTCCTCGATGCTCGCCGCGGAGAGGCCGAGATTGGCCGCCGGCCGGCGGAGCATGGCCTCGACATCTTCATGGGCGAAGCCGCGCGCGACGCGCGACGTGCCGAGGAACGCCTCCTGCGGCTGGCGCATAACTGCCAGCACATCACGCGTCTCGTCGCCAAGCCGCTTCATGCCCGGCGCGCAGAGCCGAGCACCGGGCAATTGGCCCAGCGGATCGACCAGCCAGGTGGCAAGCAGCAGCGCCGCCGCTGCAATAGCGACCGTGCCGAACAGCCAGGCCAGGGCCGATGTCGCGCGGGCGTCAGAACTGGACATAGATGAACCGTCCGCTTTGCTCGAGCATCAGGAGAATCGCGACGACTGTCAGCCCCCCCGCGACAGCCCAGGCTCGATTGAACTCGAACTGCACCCACGGCGCGGCGGGGCGGCGCGGCGGATCGGGGCGCGGATCGATCGCCGTCCAGTATCGGCGAAAGAAATCCTGGGCGTCGGGCCATCCCCAGATGAAGGCGGCGGCGATCGCGGCGATCAGCCAGTCGCGGGCGACCAGCGCGGTGCTCGGGCCGGGCAGCCCGTTCCAGGGCAGCAGCGCGCCGTAAACCTGTTCGGCGGTTTCCAGGTTCGGCGCCCGGAACAGCGTTCCGATCAACACGCTGGTGAGAAAGGTGAGCAATATGGCGACGATGCGGCGCGCGCCCTTGGGATTCGCCACGCCTCGCCGCCATTTGCTGCGGTAATGAACGAGCAACAAAATCGCAGCCTGGAGCAGCCCCCAGATCACGAACGTCCAGCCCAAGCCATGCCACAGGCCCGAGAGAATGCCGGTGACGGCGAGCGCCCCGGCCACGGGCAGCCTTGCGTGGCGCACCAGCGGCAGGAAGACATGAACCCGCATGAACATGACGAAGGTGATGTGCCAGCGCCGCCAGAGGTCGAACCGATTGATCGCGTTCAAAGGACGATCTAAATTTATCGGCAGCTCGATGCAGAACATCCGGCCCAGACAGATCGCCATTTCGTCATAAGCGGAGAAGTCGAGAAAGAGCTGGAGCTGGAAGGCGACGATCGCGAACCAGCTTTCGATCGTCGTCGCGCCGGCCAGCGCCTGGGCTTCGAAGACCCGCTCGACCGGCCCTGACAGCGGATCGGCGAGCAGCACCTTCTTGGCGAGGCCGAACAGGAAGATGGCGAGACCGACGGCAAAATCGGTTCGCGTGACGCGGACCAGCGCGCCCGCCTTCAGCTGCGCCTCGACTTTGTCGAAGCGGACGATCGGCCCCATTACCAGCTGCGGGAAGAAGGCGACGAAAAAGAGATAGTCGAGCAGGCCGGGACGAACGACCTGCCTTTTGTAGCAGGCGACGACGAAGCCGATCTGCTGGAAGGTGACGAACGACAGAGCGAGCGGGATCAGGATTCGCTCGCTCGAGAGAAAGCCGTCTTCCGCCGGGTCTTCGAGCGCGAGAAGCTTGAAAATGAGCAGGAGCGCGAGGTTGAACGCGACCCCGGTCCACATCGCCGCCCGGCGCGGCGCGCGGTTCCGCAGAGATTCGCCGCCGAGCAAGAGGCCCGCGCTGAAATTGCCCGCCATGGAGAGGGCCAGCACGCCGAGATTGCCCAGGCCCGACACCCCATAGAAGAACAAGGAGGCCGCGATCAGCAGCGCCTGGCGCAGAGGAGCGGCGCGAGGGCCGCGAAGCGCGTGAAACGCGGCGACGGTGAGCGGCAGGAAAAGCAGCAGGAACTGCCAGGCGGTGAAGTTCATCCGCTAGGCGGCGACGGATTCGGCCAGCCGCGCACCGCCCCCATGCGCCTCGAACCATGCGCGCGCGCCGGCGCCCGCGGCGGCGATCGCCGCGTCCTGCTGGCCGCGCGTGACGGCGCGGTCGATGACGAGGTCCAGCGCCTGCCGGCCGTGCGCCGCGTCGGCGGTCTCATGGACCGCGAAGAAGGCGAGGTCGCGCTCGGCAAAGCCGTTGTCGCGCAGCGCCCGAAAGAAGGCGCCCGACGTCTCGGCGAACCTGAGCTCCTGGCCGACCAGCAGATAGGCGACAGCCTCGAGCCAGCGGCCCGCCGCCAGCATCGCCCGTCCTTCGCCGGTCGCATGGAGCGGGTCGCCGCCCTCGTCGCCCTCGGCGTCGCAGGCCTTGACGAAGCGCAGTGCCAGCGCCGGATGGGACTGATCGGGCCGCACGACGAGGCCGCGGTCGCGGCGGAGCACGGCGCCTTCCTCTTCGAGCAGATTTTCGAGCAGGATCAGGCGCGCCTCGGGGTCCGGCGCCGTCTCCACCATCTCGGCGATGCTGGCGCAGAACAGCTTGGCCGACAAATAGGTCGAGCGCGCGTAGCGCCGCATGAAGCTCGCCGGGCAGCGGCCGCTCGCGATCAGGCGGTAGAAGCGGGTCGCGCCGTAGGGCCAAGCGTCGATCGCGGCGCGCAGCCGGCGCTCAAGCTCCTCCCGGTCCAGCGGCTCAATAGTGGAATTCATTGGAAAGAATGCTTTCAAACATAGGCTCGACCATAGCCTCGGGCGTTACCCGCCCCCGCTCCCGGCTGCCGAGATCGGGCCATTGCGTCAGCTGGATGCCGACCTTGCCGAGACGATAATCGCGACTAGAACCGCCCTCGGCCGTCATCCTAAGCGCGGGCGAACGGGGCGGCAGCGCCTCGCGCAGGCGGTCCTCCAAATCGTCGAGGGTGAATGGCTTGCCTTCCATATGCCGACCGGTCGCGCCCACCGACCGGAAATGGATGTCGCGCACACCCCGGGCGAGCATCCAGCCAAGAAACTCGGGCAAATGGAAATCGTTGACGCCGGGCACGAGGATCATGCCGACAGTCACATTCATCCGCTCGGCGATGGCGTTTTCAAGCCCCTCTCGCTTGCGGTCGGCGCAGGGCATGCCGTCGATCGCCTCGTAGAGCTCGTCGCGAAGGCCGCCATTGGCAGAATAGTGGATCGTGCGCAGCCCGGCGCTCTTGAGCTCCGCGACGTAGGACCGCCGCCCGAGCTTGAGCCCGTTGGTCAGCAGCACCGGGATGTGGCCGAGCGCGCGCACCCGGGCGATGATCTCAGGCAGGTCGCGGCGCACGGTCGGCTCCGCGCCGGCGAGACGGATGCGGGTCCGGCGGGGCAGGCGCCGAAGCACGCCGTAGAGCCATTCCACCGGCAGATCGGGCAGCTCCCGCACCGGAATGTAGCAATTGCGGCAGGCCATGTTGCAGCGATGGGTGAGGTCGACGAACAAGGTGCCGAACGGCGAATCCTCGGGCGGGAAGCGGGTCCCCGAGCTGCGGTGAGCCCGCCGCAGCCGCTCCAGTGCTTCGCCGGCCGTCGGCTCGATTCTGAGCTCGTCCAGAAGCATCGTTTTCCCCCGCTGCCCGGCCCAGCATCGACGGAAGAGGGCCAAAAGGCAAATGCGAGACCTAAGCGGGCGGCGCCGCGCCGCTCGCCTCGGCGATCGTCCGATTGCTGGCGCGGAGCTTGGCCTTGAGCGCCGTGGCGAAGCCGTGCTCGACGGCGCGGCGGATGTCTTCGTGCGCCTCGACATAGGGGCGCAGATCGTCGGCCGGCGCGCACCAGAAGCGGGCCGGGCCGTTCAGGACCACCGTGGCGCTGGCGACCTCGCCCGACAGGACGGTGAGCTCGCCGACCAGGTCGCCGGCGCGGCAGGTGCCGACCCGTGCGCCCGAACTCATCACCCGCGCCTCGCCCTCGGCGAGATAATAGAGATGCTCGACCGGCTCGCCCTCGCGGGTCAGCACGTCGCCTTCCTTGCCGTTCAGCCACATGCCCTGATCGATCAGATGCCGCGCCTGGGTTTTGGAGAGACCGGCGACGAGGCCGTCGAGCATGCCTTTCTCCTCGGCGCTGAAGCGCACGTCGCGGCTCTCGTAGAGGTTGCGGCCGAGCAGATAGAGACAGGCGAGGAGCAGCAGGCCCAGCCAGATCGCGCTTGCGAGGTCGCCGATCCAGAGCGCTCGGCCGAGCCCGCTAAGCGCAGCCAAAGCGATCAGCAGCCGCAAGGTGAAGGGCCGCGCGACGAGTACCGCCGCGAGCAGAAGCGCATAGCTCAAGTGCAGCAGCAAGGCGTCGGCCGGCGGCAATCGTGTCCCCGTTGGTCGTTTGGGAAAAGCCCGGCGCCACCATGCGCCAATCCGGGCCCGCGGAAAAGACCCCGGCGGGCGCGTTGCATCCGGTTCAGGCTTGTCCCACTATGGAGGTTCCGAGACGGCCGGCGCCCCGGGCTCGTGCGCCGGCTCCCATCGAAGACGGAGAGACGAATCGTGAAGAAGAGCATTTTTCTGGCCGGCGCGGCCCTGATCGCGCTTGGCACGACCACGGCGTGCACGACCGCGACCCCCGACGCTGCGGCCCCCGGAGGCGCGGCGAGCGTTGCAGTTCCCGATAACATCCTGCTCGCAGACTGGGCGGGCCCCTATGGCGGCCTGCCGCCGTTCGACCGGGTGACCCCCGAGCTCTTCTCGCCCGCTTTCGAGTTCGCCATCGCCGAGCAGCGGCGCGAGATCGAGGCGATCGCGAACAATCCGGCCGCGCCCACCTTCGCCAACACCGTGGAGGCGATGGAGCGCGCCGGCCGGCGGCTCGACCGCGTCGGCTCCGTGTTCGGCGTGATGACCAGCAATATGAGCACCCCCGCCTATCAGGCGCTGCAGCGCGAATGGGGGCCGCGGCTCGCCGCCGCATCGGACGAGATCAATCTCAATCCGGCGCTCTTCCAGCGTATCCGCTCGGTCTATGAGGCGCGCGAGAGCGCCGGGCTCAGCGCCCAGGAGCAGCGCGTCGTCACCCGCCTCTACGAGCAGTTCGTCCGCCGCGGCGCCAATCTCAACCCGGAGCAGAAGCAGCAGCTTTCCGCTTTCAATCAGGAGCTGGCGCGGCTGTTCGCCCAGTTCAGCCAGCGCCTGCTCGCCGACGAGCAGACCTTCATCGTCGCCACCGCGGCGCAGCTCGGCGGCGTGCCCCAGGACGTGCGCAACGCGGCGGCGGCGGCGGCGCGAGAGCGCAACCTGCCCGAAGGCCAGTTCGCGATCGTCAACACCCGCTCGGCGGTCGATCCGATCCTAACCTTCGCCGACGACGAAGCGCTGCGCGAGCGGGTCTGGCGCGCCTTCGTCAACCGCGGCGACAATAATGACGCCAACGACACCAACGACACGATCCGCCAGATCGTCCGCATCCGCGCCCAGCGCGCTCGCCTGCTCGGCTATGAGAGCCATGCCCACTGGCGGATGCAGGACACGATGGCCGGCACGCCCGCGCGCGCGCAGGAGCTGATGATGCGCGTCTGGCCCGCCGCCGTCGCGCGCGTGCGCGAGGAGGTTCGCGACCAGGAGGCGGTCGCGCGCCGGCTCGGCCACAACCCCCGGATCGATCCCTGGGACTATCGCTATTATATGGAGAAGGTCCGGCAGGAGCGGTTCAACCTCTCGCAGGACGAGATCAAGCCCTATTTCCAGCTCTCCAACATGATCGAGGGCATGTTCCACATGGCGGGCCAGCTTTACGGCCTCCAGTTCCGCGAGAATACCGGCCAGGTGCCGGTCTTCCATCCCGACATCCGGACCTGGCACGTCACCGATCGCGAGGGGCGCGACGTCGGCATCTTCTACGGCGACATGTTCGCCCGCACCGGCAAGCGCTCGGGCGCCTGGGCGACCACCTATCGCAGCCGCTCGGGCCTGTTGGGCGAGGACATCGTGCTCGGCTCGAACAACAACAATTTCACCAAGCCGGGCCCCGGCGAGCCGGTGCTGATCAGCCTCGACGACGCCGAGACGCTGTTCCATGAGTTCGGCCACGCTATCCATTATTTCCTGTCGGACGTGCACCATCCGAACCTGCTCGGAACGCCGCGCGACTTCGTCGAATATCCGAGCCAGGTGCACGAAAACTGGCTGCTGACACCCGAGATCCTCAACCGCTTCGCGCGCCACTACCAGACCAACCAGCCGATGCCGCAGGAGCTGGTGCAGCGGATCGAGGCCGCCCAGCAGTTCAACCAGGGCTTCGCCACGGTCGAATATCTCTCCTCGGCCCTGGTCGACATGGCGCTGCACATCCGCCCGGACGGCGAGGTCGATCCCGACGCGTTCGAGCGGGAGACGCTGGCGCGGATCGGCATGCCGCACGAGATCGTCATGCGGCACCGACTGCCGCAATTCGGCCACCTCTTCTCGTCCGACGCTTATTCGGCCGGCTATTATTCCTACCTCTGGTCGGAGACGATGGACGCCGACACCTGGGCCGCGTTCGAGGAAGCGGGCAATGTCTGGGATCCGGCGACCGCGCGCCGCTTCGCCGAAATCCTGCTTTCGACCGGCAACGAGACCGACCGCGCCGCGGCTTACCGCGCCTTCCGCGGCCGCGACCCGGACGTCAACGCGCTGCTGAGAAAGCGGGGCTTCCCGACGGAGTGAAAATGTCCCGGCCGAGGCCGGGGCATTGCTACTGATCGATCGGCGCTGCCGCGACGAGCAGGTCGAGCTGCTCCTGGCACTCGTTGCGGATCAGGGTCGCGGCGACGCCGGGCAGGTCGCCCGGGATCGGCCCGATCAGCTTGACGCGAACCTGGGTGGGCACGGCGACGCCCGGCTGGCTGAGGCTGTATTCGGCGCCGTCGGCGATCTGCATCGCGGCCGGCCAGGCCAAAGTCGCCTGCCCGGCGGGCCAGTTGACCTGCTGGGAGGCGCCGCCGGGGCCGCCGATCGTCAGGCTGCCGCTGCGCGTCGCGTCCGGTCGCCACAAGGTCGCCTCGGCCGCGCTCGGCAGGCAGACCGTGCCGCCCTGGCTCGCGTCGATCTGCCAGATCGAGGTGCTCGGATTGGACGGGAAGATGGCGGCGCTGCGGACCGCGCCGACCCGGGCGCGCTGGCCGTTGGCGGCAACGACCGTGCGGGTTCCGGCCTGGGCCTGCGACAGGTTGACCGCGCCGGCGCCGCGATAGGTGCGGGTGCCGCGACCGTCGAGCACGACCAGCACGTCGTTGGCGCGCAGCGTGACCCGGCTATTGTCCGGCAGCGAGCGGCCGGGCGGATAGGTCGCCGCCGACGGGCCGGAGGAGCGCACGACGAGAATGTTGGCGCTCGCGGCGGTGGCCGCGCTGGCGAGAATGGCCGTGAGGGCCAGGCGAAGAGCGTTATTTCGAACCAAGGACAAAATGACCTCCCGGACCGGCTTCACCGATCCTGTATACGAATAACCCCAATGCCGCATCCGTCTTGTGCGCATCGGCGATTGCCTGAAGCTGAACGAGCGCCTCTCCGTCGCCGCCGTCGAAGCGAAGCCAGAGCGCGTTGAGCCGACCGCGCAGCTCGGAGTCCATGCCAGGCACGGGCTCCCAGACCTCGACCGGCGTCGCCCGTCCGCTGACCACGATCCGCCCCATCGGGCGGAAAACGTCGAACGTCGTTCCCGCTTTCGCCTCGCTGCTTACCAGCGCGGTCGTCCTGAGCTGCTTGTTGGCGGATTCGAGCCGGGCGGCGGTGTTCATCGCGTCGCCCAGAGCGGTATACTGGATGCGACCCTCGCCGCCGAAATTGCCCACCACCGCCTCGCCATGGTGGAGGCCGACCCGAGTGACGCCGATCGGCGGCAGATCTGGGTCGGCGCCTTCCGCGAACAGATTGCCGCCTTCGTACATCGTGATCGCCGCCTTGAGGGCGCGATCGGCATCGTCGGGGCGGGCGATCGGCGCGCCCCACAAGGCGACCACCGCGTCGCCGACGAACTTGTCGATCGTGCCGCCATGGGCGAGCACAATCTCGCTCATCTGGTCGAGATAGCGGTTGAGCAGGGCGGAGAGCTGCTCGGGCGAGACGGCGTGGGAGAGCTTGGTGAAGCCCTCGAGGTCGGTGAACAGGGCATAGATCGGCATCCGCTCGCCGTGGAGCGAGAGCTGGTCGGGATCGCGCATGATCTCGCGCGCCACGTCGGGCGGGAGATATTTGCCGAGCGCCGACTGGGCGAAGCGGCGCTGCTCCGAGCCCACCGCGCGCGCCGCCGCGCCGACTCCGACGAAAGCGAGCAGCCAGCCGACGCCCCAGCCGAAGGCGGGCAGGCCGAGCGTCTCGACGTCGAGCCGCTGGAGCAGGAAGGGGAGGCCGCCGATCAAGGCGAGCTGCACCACCAAGGCTGCGCCCAGCCGCCAGCCGCGCTCGATCAGGCTGGCCAGCGCCCCTGCGCCGACCGCAAGCACGGCAGCGAGCCACATAGTCCACGGCGGCGGTCGGGTCGGCATCCGTCCGTCGAGCTGCTGGTCGAGCATCTGGGCGTGGACCTCGAGGCCCTTCATCCAGCCGCCGCCCTCGAAGCGGGTCATCGGCGTCTCGAAATCGTCGAGATCGTTGATGTCGCCGCCGATCAGCACGTAGCGGCCGGCGATCCGGTCGCGGAACGCGGCCTCGATGATCGGCCGCACCTCGGCCGGCAATTCCTCGATCGCCGCCAGCTCCTCGATCGAGATTTTGGGGAAGCGATCGCCTTCCGCGGGCAGGCGGAAGTCGATGCTCCCGGCATGGTCGCGGAACGCCGGGTTTTCGCTCGTCATCGCGTTGGCGAGCGAAGGCGGCAGGCCGGCGCGCGCGCGGGTCCACCGCCGCATCACCCCGTCGGCCTGGTCCGGCTCCAGGAGGATGCTCGCCGGGCGGACCTGGCCGGGGCCGATTCGGCGG
>NZ_JBQTJC010000210.1:0-5495 GCF_052387495.1 Sphingosinicella sp.
GGTGTGCAGTTCCTGCGGCACCAGCCCGATTCGCCGTCGGGTCTGGCGATAGTCGCGCTGGTGGTCGAAGCCGTCGACGGTCACCGTCCCCGCGCTCGGCGTGACGATGCCGCAGACGATCGAGATCATCGTCGTCTTGCCGGCGCCGTTCGGCCCCAGCAAAGCGAAAATCTCGCCGCGCTCGATGTCGAGGTCGAGCGGCTTCAGCGCCTCGAGGCCCGAGGCATAGGTCTTCGAGAGACCCTTGATCGAGATGACCGAGTCCATGAGCTCGCTTTCTTTATTGCGTCGGCGGGATCGGCGGCTCCTCGGCCGCTTCCTCGGTGGCGAGGCCGTGCCGCATCAGCATCGGCACGTTGGCGAGCGCGAACAGGAAGGTGGCGGGCAGCGCCCCCCAGAGCTTGAACGAGACCCAGAAGTCGGTCGTGGTGGTGCGCCAGACCGCCTCGTTGACCACCGCCATCGCGAGAAAGAAGGCCGCCCAGTTGCGGGTGAGCAATTGCCAGCCGCGGTCGGACAGGCCAGGATAAGCGCTGCCCAGGACGAGCTTGAGCAGGTTGCGGCCGGTGGCCATGCCGAAGATCAGCAAAGCCGCGACCAGGCTGTAATAGATGGTCGGTTTGATCTTGATGAAGGTTTCGTTGTGCAGCCAGATAGTGAGGCCGCCGAGCACGACCACCATCAGCCCCGAGAACCAGAGCAAGGCCGAGATGTGCCGGTAGCGGATTTGCGAGAACAGCATCGCCGCCATCATCGCGATCATGAAGGCCCCGGTGGCGACGAAGATCTTCAGGGAGTCGGGCACCGGCGCGAAGAAATTGGCGACGAAGAAGACGATCAGCGGCCCAAGGTCGATCAGGAGCCGCGCGCCCGCGCTCGGCCCCTTCGCTTCGCCGGCCCTGGTTTTGACGTTCATTCGCGCACTCCCGCGATTGCCCGCGCCGCCTCGGCCGCATCGAAGGGGCGGAAATCGTCCATCCCCTCGCCGACGCCGATGGCGTGGATCGGCAGGCCGTATCTGTCCGCCGCCGCGACCATCACCCCGCCACGCGCCGTGCCGTCGAGCTTGGTCATCACCAGGCCGGTGACGCCCGCCACCTCGCGGAACACCTCGATCTGGCCCAACGCATTCTGTCCCGTGGTCGCATCGAGGACGAGCACGACGTCGTGCGGCGCGGCCGGGTTGAGGCGTCCCAGCACGCGGCGAATCTTGGCGAGCTCGTCCATCAGGTCCTTCTTGTTCTGCAGCCGACCCGCCGTGTCGACGATCAGCACGTCGATCCCCTCGGCGGTCGCCTTCTTGACCCCGTCATAGACGATCGCGCTGCTGTCCGAGCCTTCCGGGCCCTTCATCACCGGCACGCCGGCGCGGTCGGCCCAGATCTGGAGCTGCTCGATCGCCGCGGCGCGGAAGGTGTCGCCGGCGGCGAGCAGCACCGAATAATCCTGCTCCTGGAAGAGGTGGGCGAGCTTGGCGATCGTCGTCGTCTTGCCCGAGCCGTTGACCCCGACGACGAGGATCACCTGCGGGCGCGGGAAGGCGTCGATCTCCAGCGGCTCGGCGACGGGCGCGAGGATCTTCTCCAGCTCGTCGGCGACGACCCGGCGCACGCTCGCTTCGTCCACGCCGCGCTCGAAGCGCTCCTCGGCGAGCCGCGCGCGGACCTTGGCCGCGGTGGCCGGGCCGAGGTCGGAGGCGACCAGGGCCTCCTCGATCCCGTCCAGCGTCGCCTCGTCGAGCGCCGCCTTCGTGAACAGGCCCGTGAGATTGTCGCCGAGCCGGTCCGAGGTCTTCGAGAAACCGAGCCGCATGCGATCGAGCCAGGTCGCGTCGCTCACGCGGGGGCTCCGATCAGCATGTCGCCCTCAAAAGCGGTGACGACCGCCTCGACGATCTCGCCGTCCGGAGCCCGATCGATCCGGACCGGCGCGAAATTCTCGGCGTGGCCGCGGCCATCCTTCTCGACCAGCACCCGCTGGCGCGTTCCGACCAGCCCCGCCAGCCACGCCGCCTTGCGCCGGGCGCAGGCCTCGCGGAGCCGCCGCGCGCGCGCCTTGACGATCGGCGGCGGCACCTGCGGCATGCGCGCGGCCGGCGTGCCCCGCTTCTGCGAGAAGGGGAAGATATGGCCCATCACGATGTCGCACTCGTCGATCAGGCGCAGCGAATTTTCGTGGGCCGCGTCGCTCTCGGTCGGGAAGCCGGCGATGAGGTCGGCGCCGATCGCGATCCCGGGGCGCGCCGCCTTCAGCCGGGCCACCGTTTCCACCGCCTGCGCCCGGCTGTGCCGCCGCTTCATCCGCTTCAGCACGAGGTCGTCGCCGGCCTGAAAGCTCATATGGAGGTGCGGCATGAACCGCGGCTCATGGGCGGCGAGCTCGAACAGCCGTTCGTCGAGCTCGATACAGTCAAGCGAGGAGAGGCGCAGCCGCGGCAGCTCCGGCACGTGCTTCAAAATCCGCTCGACGAGCTGCCCTAAGGTCGGCGCGCCCGGCAGATCCGGGCCGTAGCTGGTCACATCGACCCCGGTCAGCACGACCTCGCAAAAGCCTTCGCCGGCGAGCGCCTTGATCCGCTCCACCACCAGCCCGGCCGGCACCGAGCGGCTGTTTCCGCGGCCATAAGGGATGATGCAGAAGGTGCAGCGATGGTCGCAGCCGTTCTGCACCTCGACGAACGCCCGCGCGCGCTCCGAAAAGCCGGCGACGAGATGCGGCGCCGTCTCGCGCACCGCCATAATGTCCGAGACGCGGACCCTGTCCGTCATCCCGGCGAAGGCCGGGATCCCAAGCCGGAAAAGCTCGGCCCTGCCCCCCTGAGATTCCGGCCTTCGCCGGAATGACGTCGGATCGAACTTCTCCCGGTTGCCCAGCACCCGATCAACCTCGGGCATGCGCGCGAACGTTTCCGGCTCGACCTGCGCCGCGCAGCCGGTGACGAACACCCGCGCCCCGGGCCGCGCGCGCTTGGCCTTGCGGATCGCCTGGCGGGTCTGGCGCACCGCCTCGTTGGTGACGGCGCAGCTGTTGATGATGACGAGATCGTCGGCGTCGGCGGCAAGCGCCCGCATCGCCTCGCTCTCGGCGGCATTGAGGCGGCAGCCCAGCGTGATCACCTCCGGCCCGCTCATGCCGGCAGCTCGCCGGAGAAGACGTGGGTGGCGGGTCCGGTCATCCTGATCGTCCCGCCCGGCGCCCAGTCGATGATCAGCGCACCGCCCGGAAGCCGCACCTCGACCGGGCTTTCCACCAGCTTCTGCCGGATCGCCGCCACCGCGGTCGCGCAGGCGCCGGTGCCGCAGGCCTGGGTCAGGCCCGCGCCGCGCTCCCAGACATGGAGCCGGATCGCGTCCCCCTCGAGCGAGGCAGTGTTGACGTTGACCCGCTCGGGAAAGAGCGGGTCGCGCTCTATGATCGGGCCCAGCCGGGCAAGATCGACCGCGTCGGCATCGCGCACGAAGAACACGACATGCGGATTGCCGACATTGACCGCGAACGGCTCCTGCAAATTCTCCCAGCCGACCGGCATCGCCGCCGTGTCCATCGCGTAAGCGAGTGGGATATCCTCCCAGCCGAATTTCGGCGCGCCCATGTCGATCGTCGCCGAGGCCCCGTTCGCCTTCGCTGAAAGCACGCCGGCCTTGGTCTCGATCGTCTCTGCGCCCAGCAAAGCCACGCAGCGCGTCGCATTACCGCAGGCCTCGACCTCGCCGCCGTCCGCATTCCAGATTCGCATCCGGACGTCGGCGATCTCCGACGGCTCGAGCAGGATCACCTGGTCGCAGCCCACGCCCGTCCGCCGATCGGCGATGCGGCGCGCCCGCGACGCATCCATCGCCACCGCCCCCTCTCGCGCGTCGAGAATGACGAAGTCATTGCCAAGGCCATGCATCTTGCGGAACCGGGTCATGGTGCGCGCGATCTAGGGTGGGGGAGGCGCCAAGTCCACCTTGCCTTCCCCACTCTCAGCGACTATGTCGCCGCCATCCCGAACGGGACGAGTGCTGAAGCGCCACGCGCGCGCGCTGGCCGGCGAGGTTTCGCCCGCCGGCGCTTTTGCGTTTGGGGCCTGCGAGGCGAGGTAGGAGCGACTTGATGTTCGAAAGTCTGGGCGATCGCCTCTCCGGCGTATTCGACCGCCTGCGCGGCCGCGGCGCCCTGACCGAGGCGGACGTGCGCGCGGCGATGCGCGAGGTGCGGATCGCCCTGCTCGAGGCCGATGTCGCGCTCCCCGTCGTCCGCACCTTCGTCGACAAAGCGACCGAAGAGGCGGTCGGCCAGCAGGTGCTGCGCTCGGTCACCCCCGGCCAGCAGGTCGTCAAGATCGTCCACGACGCCTTGGTCGAGATGCTGGGCAGCGAGGAGGCGGGGCTCGATCTCGCCGTCGCGCCCCCCGCGGTGATCATGATGGTCGGCCTGCAGGGCTCGGGCAAGACCACGACCACCGCCAAGCTCGCCAAGCGCCTGCAGGACAAGGAGCGCAAGAAGGTGTTGATGGCGTCGCTCGACGTCGCCCGCCCCGCCGCGCAGGAGCAGCTCGCCGTGCTCGGCCGCCAGGCCGAGGTCGCGACCCTCCCGATCGTTCCCGGCCAGCAGCCCGTCGACATCGCGCGGCGCGCGCTCAACGCCGCGAAGTTGCAGGGCTTCGACGTGCTGATGCTCGACACGGCCGGCCGTCTCCACGTCGATCAGGCTTTGATGGACGAGATGAAGGCGGTGGCCGAGGCGTCCGGGCCGCGGGAGGTGCTGCTCGTCGCCGACGCGCTGACCGGCCAGGACGCGGTCAATGTCGCCAAGAGCTTCGTCGACCAGATCGACCTGACTGGCGTCGTCCTCACCCGCATGGACGGCGACGCCCGCGGCGGCGCGGCGCTCTCGATGCGCGCGGTCACCGGCCGACCGATCAAGTTCGCCGGCGTCGGTGAGGGGATCGACAAGCTCGAAGCTTTCCATCCCGAGCGGGTGGCGGGCCGCATCCTCGGCATGGGCGACGTCGTCTCCCTCGTCGAGCGGGCGCAGGAGACGATCAAGGCCGAAGAGGCCGAGGCGCTGGCCAGGAAGATGGCCAAGGGTCAGTTCGATCTCAACGATCTGCGCGCCCAGCTCCAGCAGATGCAGCGCATGGGCGGCCTCGGCGCGCTCGCCGGGATGCTGCCCGGCATAGGTAAGCTCAAGAACCAGGTGAACGAGAGCGGCGTGCTCGAAGGCAATGTGCTGGGCCGGCTCGACGCGATCATCACCTCGATGACGCCGAAGGAGCGGGGCAAGCCCGAGCTGATGAACGCCAAACGCAAGATCCGCGTCGCCAAGGGTTCGGGAACGACCGTGCAGGAGGTCAACCGCCTGCTCAAGATGCACCAGGAAATGGCGACCGCGATGAAGAAGATCAGGAAGATGGGCGGCCTCGCCAAGCTGGGCGCGATGTTCGGCGGTGGCGGCATGGGCGCGCTCGGCGGCCTCGGCGGCCCGGCTCCGGGCGGCCAAGCGCTGCCGCC
>NZ_JBQTJC010000211.1:0-19919 GCF_052387495.1 Sphingosinicella sp.
GAGCCGGCCAGAAGCAACCCGAAAATTCGCCCGATCATGATGCCTCCGCGTCAGTTCGGTGACGCGTCTATGTGCCGTGCGTGACGCAGCGGCGTCAGCTTCATGACGTTTCTGTTACATCCGCCCGGGGGAGGTAAACGCTGACCTCGGTTCCGGTTCCGATCGTGCTGGCGATCTCCAGCCGCCCGCGGTGGCGCAGGACGATATGCTTGACGATGGCGAGGCCGAGGCCGGTGCCCCCGACCTGACGGCTGCGGCTGGCGTCGACCCGGTAGAAGCGCTCGGTGAGGCGCGGGATATGCTCAGCCTCGATCCCTTCGCCCTGGTCGATCACCGAAAGGCGGACCATTTCTCCGTCCGGCGCGATCCGGACGCGCACCGGCGTGCCGGGCCGGCCATATTTGAGCGCGTTGACGAGGAGATTGTTGAGCAATTGCGCGAGCTGGCCGCGGTCGCCGGCGACGCGCGCGCCGCTCGCCTCGTTCTCCAGCACCAGCTTGCGCCCGCTAAGCAGCGGCTTCAGCGCCACCTTCGCCTGCTCGACGAGGGACACGAGGTCGACCGTCTCGCGGGGGAGGGCGAAGCGCTCCGCCTCGATCCGCGACAGCGACATGAGGTCGTCGAGCAGGTCGCGCATCCGCGTCGCCTCGTCGAACATGATCTTGAGAAAGCGCGCGCGGGTTTCGGCGTCGCCCCCCGCCTCGTCGTCCTGAAGCGTCTCGAGGAAGCCGAGCAGGGTGGCGAGGGGCGTTCTCAGTTCGTGGCTCGCGTTTGCAACGAAATCGACCCGCATCTGCTCCGCCGCCCGGGCCTGGCTCTGGTCGACGAGACGGACCAGCCGGCTGCCGTCGCCGAGCGGGGCGACGCTCATCAGCCAGGGTCGGCTGGCCTCGCCGAGGCCGATGATTTCGGCGTGGAGCTTTTCCTCCTGCGCCGGGTCGGCGGGCGGCCCGGCGAGCCGCTCGGCGGCGGCCGGGTGGCGGATGGCGAGGCGGACGTCGACGCCCTCGATATGGGCGCCGAGCAGCGCGCGCGCCGCGTCGTTGGCCGCCGCGACCTTGCGGTCGCGGACGATCAGCACCGGCTCCTCGAAGGCCGCGAGCAGGCTGGCGCGCGGGTCGCCGGGCTCGACATCCGCCGCGGCGCCGGCCGGCGCCTGCTGCTCGTCGGAGGCTCGCCGGCCGAGCGCGAGCGCGATCACGGCGCCGAGCAAAGCGGCGGCGAATCCGACAAGCAGGTAAGAGGTCATCCGCGCTCCGTCCCGATGCGGGACGCGGCTCCGCCCCCCGCTCGCTATGCCCCGGCTTTACCCTTATTAAATGGCAGGCGTGTATCGGATTTTTCATGAGCGGCACTGACGACAGCAAGGCAGCAGCGGGCGATCTCGTCCCCAGCCGGCGGACCGTCCTCTTCATGGGCGCCGCCGCGGCCTCGACCGTGGTCACGATCCGGCCGGCGCTCGCCCAGACGGCGGGCTCGGTGCTCAATTGCGAAATCCCAGTCCCCGGGCCGCACGCGGCGGGCAACCATATCGCCGCCGACGGGAGTCTGGTCGCGCCCGGTACGCCCGGCGCCGTGCCGCCGCTGGCGCGGCCGCTGCGCGGCGAGGAAGCGCGCGTGCTGCTGCGCGGCTCGACGCCGCCGGGGGTCAATCCGCAATCCGCTCAGGCCTATGCCAATTACATTCGGCGCCTGCAGTCGGGGATGAGCGGCTTCACCTGCTACGCCTCGCTGCAGATGCCGCGCTGATCCGGGCGGGCCGCTGATGGCCGCCCCCCGCTACATCGCCGATCCGGAAGGGGCGCTCGCCTGCGTCGCGCTCGACGGCCTCTCCATCCTGTTCCACGCGCCCTCGGGCACGACCCATATCGTCGCCCCGCCCGCGCCGGAGATCCTCGCAGCCTTGCGCGAGGGGCCGGCGGACGTGGCCGAGTTACTGGCGCGGCTCCAGGCGCGTTACGATTTCGAAGACGAGATCGGGAATGATGTCGTCGCGGCGCGGCTCGACGAGCTCGAGCAGGCCGGACTGGTGCGCCGGGCATGAGGCACCAGCTCGCCTTCCAGGTCGGCCCGGTCGCCTTCCGCGTCGGTTCCGCCTGGCGCGCGCCGCTCGATGCGCTCGCCAGCCTCTACGCCGCCTATCCGGCGCCCGAGGACGGGATTTGCGACTTCACCGTCCGGCTCGAACCCGAAAAGCCGTGGCGGCGCTGGGTCCGGCCCTCAGTCGCGATTCACGGCGACTATATCCTCCCCGACGCCGCGCCTCTGCCGCTCGCCATGGGGCTCCTCGCCGCCGAGATGGGCATGAACCTGCAGATGGCGCTCGGCCAGAAGCGCTTCCTCCTGCTCCATGCCTCGAGCGTAGAGAAGGACGGCCGCGCGCTGATCATGACCGGCGAATCGGGGGCCGGAAAATCGACGCTTGCCGCCTTGCTCGGCGAACGCGGCTGGCGGCTGATGGGCGATGAATTCGCCCTGCTCGATCTCGACGACGGCCGCCTCAGGCCGTTCCCCCGCGCGATCAGCCTCAAGAACGGCGCGATCCGGGTGATGGAGGGTGAGGTGGCGGCGGAGCGATTCGGTCCCGCGCTCGAAGGCACGCCCAAGGGCACGATCCGTCACCTCCGTCCCAACGCAGAGGCGCTGGCCGGGATGGGCGAGGCGGCCAAGCCTGCCCTGATCCTCTTTCCGCGCTTCGGCGAGGCCGAGGCGGTGCGGCCCGTCGGCCAGGCCGAGATTTTCATGCGCTTGACCCAGGCCTCGACCAATTACGTCTCGCTCGGCCGCGCCGGCTTCGATGCGCTGGCCGGGCTGGTTGCGGGCTGCCCGTCGGCGGCGATCGACTATCCCGATACCGACACCGCGATCGAGCTGGTCGAAGAGCTCTGGCGCGAGGCGGCATGAAGGACGCGCGCCTCCTCGTCCGCGCACTGCGCGATCCGGATTCGGTCGGCGAGTGCGACTGGTCGGCGCTGATCGCCGCCGCGCGCGCCGAGCAGTTGATCGGCAGCCTCGCTTTCCGCCTTGAGGGAAAAGCGGTGCCGCCCCGCGTCGAGGCGATCCTCGCCGCCGCCCGCCGCGACGCCGCGCAGGCGCGGACCCAGGCGCTGTGGGAAGCCGAAATGGCGCGCCGCGCCACCGCGGACCTCAATGTGCCCATGATCCTGCTCAAGGGCACCGCCTTCCACGCCGCCGGCCTCGACGCGAGCGTCGGCCGCTCGGTCGGCGATCTCGACATTCTCGTCCCGCGTGACCGGATCGAAGAGGTTGAATCGGTGCTGATCGCCGCCGGCTGGGAGCGGATGAAAGCCGCCGACGGCTATGACGATCAATATTACCGGCGCTGGATGCACGAGCTGCCGCCGCTGGTGCACCGCACCCGCGACCGGATGATCGACGTCCATCACACCATCCTGCCGCTCACCGCCCGGCCAAGACCCGACGCCACCGCTTTGATCGCCGACAGCGTCGTTCTGGAGAACGGCCTGCGCATCCTCTCGCCCGAGGACATGGTGATCCACGCCGCCGCCCATCTCTTCGCGGATGGCGATCTCGCGGGGGGCCTGCGCAACCTCTGGGACATCGACCGGCTGCTCCGCCAGTTCGCCGCCGCCGACCGCGATTTCTGGACGAAGCTCGGCTGGCGCGCGGAACGGCATCAGCTTCGCGCCGCCGTCGCGCGCGCCGTCACCCTGTCGCGCGATCTCTATGCGACGCCGGTCCCGCCGAGCTGGCGGACGCGGCGCGTGACCGATTCGCTGTTCCGCGCCCGGCTGCTCGCCCGCAACGGCTGGGGCCAGGAGAAGCGCAAGTGGCTGCGCTTCGCCTTCTATTTGCGCGGCCACTGGCTGCGCATGCCGCCGCTGATGCTCGCCCGCCACCTCTGGATCAAGGCGACGCGCTGAGGTGGGCGGGTTGCGCGGTCCGGAATAGCCGTGCATCCTGGCCTGGGCTCGCAACTCAAAGGAGCGCACCATGTTGCGCCTGCCCACCGCTCTCATCCTCTTCGCTCTCGCCGCTCCGGCCGCCGCCCAGGCGCCGGCCGAGTCGCAACTCGATTTCCTCGCCGGCGAATGGACGTTGCACGATGCCGCCGGCGCTGAGATCGGGCGCTCCCGCGTCGTCGTCCAGGCGCCGGCAGCGATGCTCTACGAGGAGCGCCGGGTCGGCGAGCGGGAGGCGCAGCCGCTCTGGTTCGCGCGCTTCGAGCGGGACGGGGGTTGGACCCAGTTGTTCGTGGGCGCCACCGACATGGTCCGCGAATTCCGTCCGGTCTCGCCGCCCGGCGCCTGGCCGCTGGTTCTCGGCGGCGACGTCACGCTGCGCGACGGCACGCCGGTCCGCTTCCGGATGACGATGACGCGCGTGTCGGACGACGAGAGCGGCCGCATTCTCGAAATGTCGCGCGACAATGGCGCGACCTGGAGCACGACCTTCGACTATCGCTATCGCCGCGCGCGCTAATCCGCCGTCGATGAACGTCAGGCGGCCTGGTGGGTCGCCTGCACGGCCTTGATCCGCGCCTCCTGACGCGCCTCCTTCTCGACCGCCGCCTCGCCGCCGCGCGTCTCGTGGAAGAGATCGAGGGCGGCGAGCTCGTTGTGGTTGAGCGGGCGGATGGCGAGGTCGCTATAGTCGTAACGCGCGGGGTCGTTGACGACCCGCTTCAGCAGCTGCTTCGCCTTCCGGAAGCCGCGCCAATAATTCCAGCCTTTGCGCGCGCACTCCAGGACGAAATTGGGATAGAAGAGGATGGCCGGCTCGATCGGCAGCGTCGGCCGGCGCGATTTGCGGCGCTTGCGGCGGACCACGCCGCCTTCCAACGTGTGCACCCGCTCGTTGAAGTAGAGCAGGCTGAACTCGATCAGATATTGCAGCGCCTTTTTCGGCCTCCCGCCCTGCAGCCGGGCATGGCGCCGGGTCACGGTCTCCATATGCTCCCAGGTAAAATAGGCGTCCCAGGCGGCCTTGTACGCATCGTCCCATTCCGCGTCGGACATGGTGTCGTGGTGAGAGACGCGGTGGTGGAGATCGTATTTGTTGAGGTCCGGGTCCATCCAGGCGCCGGCGTCGAGCAGTCTGCGGTGGTCCTCGGAGCCGGGAAGCGGGGTCAGGAAAAAGAATTCGAGGATGTCGACCGGCAGCTCGCGCTTGATGATCTCGATGTCGCGCAGGATCGATTCCTTGGTGTCGCCGGGAAAGCCGAGAATGTAGCCGGCGAGCGTGAAGATGCCGCGCTCGTGGAATTGCTGGAAGAGGTGGCGATATTCGGTGATCTTGTTCTGCCGCTTGTTGGCGGCGAGCAGATTGTCCGGATTGATGTTCTCGAGACCGACGAAGGCGCGCGTCACCCCGGCGCGCTTTGCCTTGTCGATGAAGTTGGGAATCCGGTGGCAGAGCGTATCGACCTGGATCGTGAGATTGGCCTTGAGCCCGTCCTCCTCGCGCAGCTTGATCAGCCGGTCGAAGAAGCTCTCCCAATCCTTGTTGCGGGCGAGATTGTCGTCGGTGATGAAGAAGGCCTTGATTCCCTGTGCCAGATTCTCGCGGATGATCCCTTCCAGATCGTCGGCGGTGCGGAACCGGCTCTTGCGACCCTGGACGTTGATGATCGTGCAGAAGCTGCACTGGAATGGGCAGCCGCGGCCGAGGTCGAAGCTCGACCACTGGCCCGAATTCCGCTCAAGCGATCGCTTCGGCATCCACGGGACGGGAACGTTGGCGATGCTGGGCAGGTCCTTGAGGTAATTGTAGATCGGCTTCAGCTCGCCGTTCCAGGCATCGACGAAGACTTGGTCGAGCCGCCCCTCCTCGGCCTCGCCGGCGAAGAGCGAGCAGCCCATGTCGAGCGCTTCCTGAATCTCGGCCGGGATGTCCTTGAGCATCGACAGGCAACCCGAGACGTGGAAGCCGCCGATCACCACCGGCAGACCGGCGGCGCGGAACTCGCGGGCGAGGTCGAGCGCGTGGTGGAACTGGTTGGACTGGACGCCGACCAGGCCGATCAAAGCCTTCGCCCCGCGCTTCCTGATGTCGCGGATGATCTTAGCCGGCACGACATGCTGGTTGCACTCGTCGATCGGGAACTGGTTGATGCGGACGTCGGGGCCCAGCACCCGCCGTTCGGCGGCGTCGCGCGTCAGGCCGTTCAGCGCGGCGAGCGAGTTGGAGGGGAGGATCGTCCGCCACCAGACGATCGGATAGCCGTCGTCGTCATAGTGCGACGGCTTGATCATCACGAAGTCGAAGGTCTCGACCTGATCCCCCATGGGCCGAGCATAGCTCGTTGCCGGTCGGGGCGCCAGCGCTCCATGTCCGGCCAAGGCTATGGAAATGGCAAGGTTTCCGTGGCAGTGGGCGCGACGGGATGGGAGCCGCATGACGACGAGGCCGTTGGCCGCCGTGATCCTCGCCGCCGGCAAGGGCACGCGGATGAAATCCGATCTGCATAAGGTGCTGCATCCGATCGCGGGGCGGCCGATGCTGCTGCATCTCCTCGCCGCGGTCGACGAACTCGGCCCCGCGCGCAAGGTCGTGATCGCGGGGTCATTGAAGGAGCAGGTCGAGGCCGTGGTCGCGCCGCTCGGCGCCGACGTGGTCGTGCAGGACCCGCAGCACGGGACGGCCCATGCCGTCCGGCAGGCCGAAGCCGCGCTGGCCGGCTTCGAAGGCGATGTGCTGATCCTCTACGGCGACGTGCCCTTCGTCAGCGCCGAGACGATGCGCAAGATGATCGAGCGGCTTCATGCTCCCGACGCGCCGGCGGCGACTGTTGTCGCCTTTCGTCCGCAGGATCCGTGGCGCTACGGCCGAATCGTCGCTGGGCCTGACGGGATCATCGAAAAGATGGTCGAGTGGAAGGATGCGAGCGAGGAGGAGCGCCGTATCGACCTGTGCAATTCGGGCATGATGGCGGTGCGTTCCGTTGACTTATGGCCGCTGCTTGCTCGCGTCGGGAACGACAATGCTGCGGGTGAATATTATTTGCCCGACATCGTCATGATCGCGCGCGATGACGGACGTTCCTCCGCCGTGATCGAGGTCAGCCCGTACGAATGCGCAGGCGTCAACACCCGCGACGAGCTGGCCGAGCTGGAGTGGCGCTGGCAGGTGATCCGTGGGGCCGAGATGATGATGGACGGGGTGACCTTGATCGACCCGCGGAACGTCTGGTTCGCGTACGATACGAAGATCGGACGCGACACGATCATCGAGCCGAATGTCTTCTTCGGTCCCGGGGTCACGATTGGCTCTGGAGTGCGTATTCGCGCCTTCTCCCATCTCGAGGGCGCCACCGTCGCCGACGGCGCACAAATCGGCCCCTTCGCCCGGCTTCGGCCCGGTGCCGAAATCGGCGAGGAGGCCCGCGTCGGTAATTTCGTCGAGGTCAAGAAGGCCGCGCTCGGTAAGGGCGCCAAGGCCAATCACCTCGCCTATCTCGGCGACGCGGAGATCGGCGCGGGCGCCAATATCGGCGCCGGCACGATCACCTGCAATTATGACGGCTTCTTCAAATATCGGACGGTGATCGGGGCCGGGGCCTTCATCGGCTCGAACAGCGCGCTGGTCGCCCCCGTGACGATCGGCAAGGGCGCGCTCGTGGCCGCCGGCTCGGTGATCGTCCGCGACGTCGCTCCGGACGCGATCGCCCTCGCCCGGGGCGAGCAGACCGAGAAGCCCGGCCTCGCGAAACGCTTCCGGGACGCAATGACAACGAAAAAGAAGAAACAAGCGTAACCATGTGTGGAATCATCGGAATTGTCGGCAATGAGGCGGCGGCGCCGCGGCTGATGGACGGCCTTAGGCGGCTCGAATATCGCGGCTATGATTCGGCGGGCATCTGCACGCTGGTCGACGGCGCGCTCGAGCGCCGCCGGGCGGAGGGCAAGCTCGACAATCTCCGGCGCGAGCTCGACGCCGCGCCGCTCCCCGGCAGCATCGGCATCGCCCACACCCGCTGGGCGACCCACGGCGCGCCCACGGTCGGCAATGCCCATCCGCACGTCGTCGACGGCGTCGCGGTCGTCCACAACGGCATCATCGAGAATTTCAAGGCGTTGCGCGAGGAGATGCAGGCCAAGGGCCGCGTCTTCTCGAGCGAGACCGACAGCGAGGTCGTCGCCCATCTCGTCGCCGACCAGCTCGGCCAGGGCAAGGACCCCGAGGCCGCGGTCGCCGCCGTCCTGCCTCGCCTCCACGGCGCCTTCGCGCTCGCGATCCTGTTCCGCGATCACCCTGGAATGATCGTCGGCGCCCGCGTCGGCGCCCCGCTCACCGTCGGCTATGGCACGGATGAAAACTATCTTGGCTCGGACGCCATCGCCCTCGCCGCGTTGACCCAGCGCATCGCCTATCTCGACGAAGGCGATTGGGCGGTCGTGACCCATAACGAGGTCCGCCTCTTCGACAAGGACAACAATCCGGTCACCCGCGAAACGGTCGAATCCGGCGCGAGCGCGGTGCGCATCGAAAAGGGCAATCACGCCCACTTCATGCAGAAAGAGATTTTCGAGCAGCCGATGGTGGTCGCGCAGACGCTTGGCTCGTACCTGCGGCCGCTCGAGCAGAAGGTCGCGCTGCCGCAGATGGATTTCTCCTTCGCGCCGGTGCCGCGCGTCACCATCGTTGCCTGCGGAACCAGCTTCTACGCGGGCATGGTCGCCAAATACTGGCTTGAGCGCTTCGCCCGCGTGCCCTGCGACCTCGATGTCGCGAGCGAGTTCCGTTACCGCGATCCGGTGCTTGAGGCGGGCGGGCTCGCGCTCTTCATCTCGCAATCGGGCGAGACCGCCGACACGCTCGCCGCGCTTCGCCATGCCCGGGCGCAGGGGCAGAAGATCGCCGTCGTCGTTAACGTGCCCACCAGCTCGATGGCGCGCGAGGCGGACCTGCTGCTCCCCACCCATGCCGGCCCCGAGATCGGCGTCGCGTCGACCAAGGCCTTCACCTGCCAGCTCGCCGTGCTCGCCGCGCTCGCCGCCAAGGTCGCGCGCGACAAGGGCACGATGAGCGAGGCGGAGGAGCGAGAGATCGTCGCCCACCTCACCGAGGCGCCCGCCGCAATCAACGCTGCGCTTGGCCATGACGACGAGATTCGCGAGATGGCGCCGGTCATCGCCGCGGCACGCGACGTCCTCTATCTCGGCCGCGGCCAGGATTATCCGCTCGCCCTCGAAGGTGCGCTGAAACTGAAGGAAATCAGCTACATCCACGCCGAAGGCTATGCCGCGGGCGAGATGAAGCACGGCCCGATCGCGCTGATCGACGACAATGTCCCGATCATCGTCATCGCGCCCTCCGGGCCGCTCTTTGAGAAGACCGTGTCGAACATGCAGGAGGTGCAGGCGCGCGGCGGCCGGGTCGTCTTGATCTCCGACGCGGAAGGGATCGCCGAGGCGGGCGAGAAGGCGATCGCGACGATTGAGATGCCGAAGGTCCACCCGCTGATCGCGCCCCTCGTCTATGCGGTCCCGGTTCAGCTCCTCGCCTATCACGTCGCGGTCGCGAAGGGCACGGACGTGGACCAGCCGAGAAACCTCGCGAAGAGTGTGACCGTCGAATAGCTTCAGTTCCGTTGCCAGCCGAGCCTCGCCTGCTATCCCTGCAGCCAAGGGGGCTGCCCGTGCGTTCGATCCGTTCCTTGCTGACTCGAATCGCCTGCCTGTTGGCGGCGTCTCTTGCCGTCGGCGCGGTCGCCCAGCCGTCCCGGCCCGCGCCGCCCTTCGCGCCGGCCAAGGCCGGCGAGCGCACCATCTATCGCGGCGCGACTTTGATCGACGGGACGGGCGGACCGGCCCGGCGCGACATGGCGGTGATCGTCAACGGGCCGCGGATCGAGGCGGTGGTTCCGGCAGCCGAGCTCGCGCCCGCGCAGACTGAAGGCGCGGCGATCGTCGATCTTCGCGGCCGCTTCCTCCTCCCAGGCCTGATCGACAGCCACCAGCATCTCGCGACGCCGCCCAACCGCGCCCAGGCCGCCGCTCTGATGCGGCGCGCGCTCTACACCGGGATCACCGCGGTGCGGATCATGGCGGACGATCTGCGCGCCATCGCCGAGCTAGACCGTGAGGCGCGTGCCGGCGAGATCGCCGGGCCCGACCTCCATTTCGCCGCGATCTTCGCGGGACCGAGCTTCTTCGAGGACCCGCGCACCGCGGCGGCTGCGGCGGGTTTCGCGCCCGGCACGGCGCCGTGGATGCAGGCGGCAGACGAGACCACCGATCTTCCCCTCGCCATCGCCCGCGCGCGCGGTACCGGCGCGATCGCGATCAAGATCTACGCGAACCTGCCGCCGGACATGGTTCGCAGCCTCACCGAGGAGGCGCACCGCCAGGGTATGCAGGTCTGGGCGCACGGCATGGTCTTTCCGACCCCGCCCGCCGAGGTCATCGCAGCACGACCCGACGTGATTTCCCACACCTGCTACCTCGCCTATCAGCTGATGGACGAGCGGCCGCAAAGCTACCAGGCGCGTTCGCCGATCGATCCCGCGCCCTTCGCGGGCGGCGACAATCAGGTGATGACGCGCATGTTCCGCGACATGGGCCGGGCCGGAATCATCCTCGATCCCACGTTGCGCGTCTATCGCGAGGTCGAGCGCCGCGCGACGCCCGAACGGCCGCCTTACTGCACGCTCGATCTCGCCGCGCGGCTCACCGCCCAAGCCCATCGCGCCGGCGTCCTGCTCTCCGCCGGGACCGATGGCGACACGCCACGGGATGCGCCTTATCCCGCTCTCTTCGACGAGCTCGAGCTGCTCGTCGAGCGCGCCGGCCTGACCCCGCTCGAGGCGATCCGCGCCGCCACCCAGATCGGCGCGATGACGATGGAGCAGGGGCAGAATATGGGCGTCGTCGCCGAGGATTATCTCGCCAACCTCGTCGTGCTGGAGCGCGACCCCACCGCCGACGTTTCGAACATGCGCAGCGTTCTCTTCACGGTGAAGAACGGCCGCCGCTTCGACCGCGCCGACTACCGCCCGATCAGCTCCGAGGAGATGCCGGATGAGGATTGATGTCTCAAAAACCGGGGCCGGCTCGGGCATTTCGGCGCTTGCCTTGATTGCGATTGCCACCGGGCTTGCGCTTATTTCAATGCTGCAATCGGCTTTCTGGCTCGATTATGGCGGCTCGACAGTGCCTTGGCTGGGGCTGCTCAAGGCGCGGCTCGGCGAATGGTATATCTATTCGCTCTTCTTCCCCTTGCTGCTCGCGTTGGCGCGGCGTGTTCCGTTGACGGCGGCGGATTGGTCTCGCGCGCTGCCTCTCTATCTCTCGGCAAGTCTGGCGCTGCCCGTCGCCAAGGAGGCTATGTTCGTTGTCGTAGGCAATTGGTTTCGTCCCGGCGTATTTCGGCTCGGGGAAATTCTCGCCGAGGATTATGCCTCGGAAATCTTCACCTTCTGGGCGCTGATCGCCATCGCCCACGTTGTCGCCGCACGGCGCTCCGAAAAGGCGAAGCACGAATCCCCGAACCCCGCTCCTACCTTATTGGTGCACGAGGGTGCGCTGCGCCGCGACGTTCCCGCCGACGTGATTGATTGGATCGACTCGCAGGGCAATTATGCGAGGCTTCATACCGCGACCGGTCGTCATCTCGTGCGCGCGACAATGGGACATCTCGAACGAATGCTCTCGTCGGAATTCGTCCGCATCCACCGTCGCGCCATGGTGAGGGTCGACAATGTCGTTGCAGTCGAGCGCCGTCCACGCGGAGGGCTAGCCGTCATACTGCGATGCGGGACAAGGATTCCGGTGGGCCGCTCCTATCGGACAGCCGTCGGCGCACGCTTCGGCTGAACCCTTCGTCACTTTTCGGCGCCGTTCGTCACGCCCCGCTTGCCCACGCCAGGTTTTGGCGCGGACGTGTGGGCATGAGGTGGCTCGCCTTTCTTGCTTCCCTCTGGCTAACGGTTGACCCTGCGGCCGGAGCCTCGGGTCGCCGGATCGACGCGGCGACGATTGCCTCGGTCGTCGATCCGCTGATCGAGGCCGAACTCCGCACGACCGGTATGCCCGGCGCCGCATTCATTTTCGTGCGGGATGGCCGCGTCGTTTACCGCCGCGGCTACGGCTTCGCCGATGCTGCCGCAGGTGTGCCGGCCGATCCGAATCGGACGGTCTGGCCGATCGCGTCGATCACAAAGGTCGTTACCGCGATAGCCGCGCTCCAGCTCGTGGCTCCGGGCAGAATCGGCCTCGACGAGGATATCAATCCTCATCTTCGCCGCGTTCTGGCGCCGGCCGACCCACAAGTGCCGATGACCCTGCGGCATTTATTATCCCATAGGACCGGCCTGGACGAACTGCCCGGGCGCCAGTTCGACGGCGCAAGCCGGCCCGATATGGCCACCTTCTTGAACACCCGCCTCAGACGCTACCGCGCACCCGGCCGGGCGACTGCCTATTCGACTTACGGAATCATGCTCGCGGGGCTCCTCGTCGAGGAGCTCAGCGGCACGCCGTACGAGACCTATGTCACGGACAATATCTTGCGGCCGCTCGGCATGAGTCGCAGCCGCTTTATGATTCGGCGCGGAGACGAGCGCGGCATCGCCCAGGGCTATGAGCTGGACGATGTGCAGGCACGACCGGTGCCGCACGAATTCTATGTCAGCGCACCGGCGTCCTCGATGGTTGCGACGGCGGACGACATGGGCCGGCTGCTTCTCACCCTGCTTGATGAAGGGCGGACGCCACGCGGAGGCCGTCTTCTTCCTGCACCCTTGGTCCGCGCCATGTTCGAGCAGCAGGTGACGATTCATCCGGCACTGCCGGGCTGGGGACTCGGCATGCAGCTCGATCTGGCGAACGGCGTCAGGATCGCCGAGCATGGCGGAGACATTGGCGGCTTTTCCGCGCTTTTCGTGCTGTTTCCGGACGAGAATGCCGGATTCTTCATCGTCAATCATGGCGAAGGAAGCGATTTGCGATTCCGCGTGCGTCAAGCTTTGCTCGACCGATTCTGGCCCGGCGCGCCCCGTCCGGTGCCACAGGCCCGGCCTGAAGATGCGCCGCGTCTCGCGCAATATGGCGGGCGCTACCTGTCCAGTCTGGCCTGTCGGTCCTGCCCCGAAGCAGCGGGCCAGGTCTTTATCCTGACCGCCGCGGAAGATGGAACGCTGCGTTTCTGGGGCCAGCGCTGGCTGCCGCTTGGGGAGGACCTGTTCGTCCGCGACGACGGGCAGCGCCTGCTCGGCTTCTCCCGCCATGCCGACGGCCGGATCGCGTCGATCAGCGGCGGCTCTTGGCGGGTTGCCGATCGGATCGACTGAATCGCTCGCCAAGCGCGCGTCCTTCGGCCATGACCGGGCGATGAGCGAAGTCCATCGTCGCGCCTTTCTCGCCGGGCTCGGCGCCGCCGCCTTGCCCTTGCCTGCCTTCGCGCAAGGCGATCCCGCCGACCTCCTCATCGTCAACGCGCTGGGCGGCTTCGGCGACTCCAATCGCCCTCCCGACTCGGGCCCGCGCCGGCGCGAGCTCGACGCGCGCGTCCTCGCCGATGCCCGCGCCTCTGGCATGGACGCGGTCAACGTCACCCTGGGTTACGTCGCCGGCGAGATGGAGCCGTTCGAATATACGGTGCGCGAGATCGCCTTCTGGGATTCGCGCCTCCGAGCCCACCCGGATGCGCTCCTCAAGGTCTTCGCCGCCGCCGACATTCTTCGTGCGCGGGCGGAGCGGAAGATTGGCGTCATCTACGGCTTCCAGAACAGCGCGATGTTCGGTGAGGATGCGAGCCGCGCGCGCATTTTCGCGGACCTCGGCGTGCGGGTCATCCAGCTCACCTACAATCCCGCGAACGCCGTCGGCGACGGCTCGATGGCGCCGGAGAATCGCGGGATCACGCCGCTGGGCCGGCAGGTGATCGAGGCGCTCAACGAGAGCCGGATCATGGTCGATCTCTCGCACAGCGGCGAGCGCACCTGCCTCGAGGCCGCGCGTCATTCGCGCGTGCCGATCTCGATCAACCATACCGGCTGCCGCGCGCTCACCGATCTGCCGCGCAACAAGAGCGACGCGGAGCTTCGCCTCGTCGCCGAGGGCGGCGGCTTCGTGGGCATCTATTTCATGCCCTTCCTCAGCCCCGACAGCATCGCTGAGCCGGAGGACGTCGTCGCCCATATCGATCATGCGGTGAACGTCTGCGGCGAGGATCATGTCGGGATCGGCACCGACGGCGGCACTACCGCGGTCGACGACATGACCGCCTATCGCACCCGCATCCGCGAGGAGATCGCCGAGCGCCGCGCCGTGGGCATCGGCGCGCGCGGCGAGAATCCGGACACTTTGCCGTTTGTCGAGCGCCTCTCCGGGCCCAACCAGTTCCGCGACCTCGTCGGTCTGCTCGAGCGGCGCGGCTATTCGAGCAGCCGGATTGAGAAGATCATGGGGCGCAATTTCGTGACCTATGCGCGGGAGGTCTGGGGCGGATGAGCGAACAGGCTATCGCCTTCTTCCAGATGATCGTGCCGGTCGGGCTGGCGCTGATCATGTTCAGCATGGGCCTGACGCTTCAGCTCCGCGATTTCGGCCTGGTCCTGAGGAGCGGGCGGCTGGTGAGCGCCGGCCTCGCCGGTCAGCTCGTCGCTTTGCCGCTGCTCGCGCTCGCGATCGGCGCGCTGTTTCAGCTGCCGCCGGAGCTGGCGCTCGGCCTGTTCATCGTCGCGATCTGCCCTGCCGGAACAACTTCCAACGCGCTCACCTTCGTCGGCCGCGGCAATGTCGCCCTCGCCATCGTGCTGACCGCGCTGACCAGCCTCGTCACCGTATTCAGCATCCCCTTCCTGCTGAGCTGGGCCTTGCCCTGGTTCCTCGCCGGCACGCGCGAAGTGCCGAGCATCTCGATCCCGACGACGATGCTGCAGCTCTTCACGATCACGGTGCTGCCGGTGTCCCTGGGCATGATCGTCAGGCATTTCCGGCCCGCGCTCGCCGAGCGGATGGTGCCCTGGCTCCGACCCACCGCCTTCGTCGTCCTCGTCGCGGTGATCGGACTTTCGGTCGCGGTCGCCTTCGAGATGGTGCTCCGTAACCTCGCGGGCGTCGGTCCCGCCATCTGGGTGCTCAACGTCATGGGCATGGCGGCCGGCCTCGCCATCGGCCGTGCGATCGGGGTCGGGCGGCGCGATTCGATGACCCTGGCGATCGAGATCGGCGTGCAGAACGTCACCCTCGCCATCTTCTTGACGCTGACCGTCCTCGATAGCCTCGAGCTCGCGGTCACGCAGAACATCTACGGCGTGATCATGCTCCTGAATGGCACCATCCTGATCCGGCTGCTGCGGCGGCGGATCGCCGCCGAGACATGAAGCTCAAGCTCGTCTCCGCCGAGGAGGTCGCCCGGCTGCTCCCTTATGCCGAGTGCATCCCGCTGATGCGCGAGGCGATGATCGCCTTGTCGCAGGGGCGCACCCACCAATTGTTGCGCAGCATCCTGGACCTGGGCGAGGGCAATGCCTTTGGCGTCATGCCCGGCGCGTTCGAGGGCGGCGCTTTCGGCGCCAAGCTGGTCAGCGTCTTCCCCGGCAATTTCGCGCTCGGGAAAATGTCGCACCAGGGCGTCGTCATCCTCTTCGATCCCGAAACCGGCGCGCCGAGCGCAGTTGTGGAGGCCGGTGAAATCACCGCCATCCGCACCGCCGCCGCTTCCGCCGCCGCCACCGACGCGCTCGCCCGGCCCGACGCCTCGCGCCTCGCCATCCTCGGCTATGGCGAGCAGGCACTGCGCCACGTCTTCGCGATCCGCGAGGTACGCGCGATCGAGCGAGTCACGATCTGGGGCCGCTCGGGCGAGCACGCCCGCGCCTTCGCCGAGCGGGTCGGCGGCGAGGCGACGGCCTCGGTGGCGGACGCCGTCGCCGAGGCGGACATCGTCTGCACCGTCACCGCCGCCCCGGAGCCGATCCTGTTCGCCGATCAGGTCGCCGAGGGCACGCATATCAACGCGGTCGGCTCGAGCCGCGCCGGGCCGGTCGAGATCGATCCGGCCCTGGTCGCCCGCGCCCGCTTCTTCGCCGATCACCGCGCCGGCGTGCTCGCGCAGGGCGCCGAGTTCCTCCGCGCCAGGGAACTGGGCCTGATCGACGATTCGCACGTCCTCGGCGAGATCGGCGACGTCATGGCCGGCACGCTCCCCGGGCGCACGTTCGCGAGCGACATCACCATCTACAAATCGCTCGGCAGCATCGTTCAGGATCTCGCCGCCGCGCGGCACATCCTCGCGAAGCTGGGACCGTGAATTGCTTCGTCGCCCGGGTCTGGTAACCGGTGTCATTCTGTGCCAAGATCATGCCGATCAGCTGCCGAAAGAGCGGCGCTCACGGGACTGGATACGGGTGCGGATGAAGGCGCGCGAAGGACAATTCGAGAGCGAATCGGGGTGCGCGTAAACCGCCGGACCCTGCTCGCGGGGCTCGCCTCGCTTGGCCTCGCCGGCTGCGGCGGCAGCCGCGACCGGCTGTTCGGCACTGACACCCACCCGGCCGACTATCCGACCGTGCGCGCCTTCCGCCATTTCGGCGACCTGATCGCCGAACGTACCCAGGGGCGGCTGCGGCTCACTCTATTTCCCGGCGGCCAGCTCGGTGCCGAGCGTGACACGCTAGAGATCACCAGTTTCGGCGGGCTCGATCTCAACCGGGTCAATCTCGCGCCGCTCAATTCGATCGAGTCGCTCACGATCGTGCCGTCGCTGCCCTTCCTGTTCGAGAGCGAGGCGCATATGCGCCGGGCGCTCGACGGCGAGCCGGGGCGGCGCGTGCTCGCCTCGCTCGAGCCGCATGGGCTGATCGGCCTCGCTTTCTACGATTCCGGGGCGCGCTCCTTCTACAATGCGCGCCGCCCGATCCGCACGCCCGACGATCTGCGCGGCATGAAGATCCGAGTCCAGAATTCCGACCTCTACGTCGCGATGATCCGCTCGCTTGGCGCCGATGCGACGCCGATGGATCTGGGGGAGGTCTATCAGGGGCTCGTCCAGGGTGTCGTCGACGGGGCGGAGAACAATTGGCCGTCCTATGAGAGCGGCCGCCATTTCGAGGTCGCGCCTTATTACAGCCTGACCAACCATGTGATGGCACCCGAGGTGCTGCTCATGTCGAAGGTGCGCTGGGACCGGCTGAGCCCGGCGGACCGCGAGGTGGTGATGGAGAGCGCCCGCGATTCGGTGCCCTATATGCGCGGCCTCTGGGACGCGCGCGTGGCCTCGGCGCGCGAAGCGTTGCTCGCCGCGGGCGTGCGCGCGAACCTGGTCGATCCCGCGCCCTTCCGCGCGCGGATGCGACCGGTCTGGGAGAGCTTCGTCACGACACCGGCGCAGCGCGAGCTGGTCGCGGCGATCGTCGCGATGGGAGAGGGCAGTGCTTGACCGGCTCAAACGGGTGAACGCCGCGGCGAGCGCGGCCTTGCTCCATCTCGGCGCGGCCGGGTTGGTGGCGATGACCGCGATCATCGGCTGGCAGGTGTTCGGCCGCTACGTGCTCAACTCCAGCCCCTCCTGGGCCGAGCAGGCGGCGCTGACCCTGATGATCTGGTTCGTCTTCCTCGCCGCCGCCGCCGGCGTGCGCGAAGGCTTCCACATCCGCATCCTTGCCGTGCAGAGCGCGGTCTCGCCCCGGCTGCGCGGCCGTCTGCGCCTCCTCGCCCATCTCGTCGTCGGCGGCTGCGGCGTCGCGCTCGCCATCTGGGGCGGCGAGCTGGTCGCGCGGACCTGGAGCCACGTCATCCCGACGCTCGGCCTGCCGCGCGGCGTCGCCTATCTGCCGCTGCCGGTTTCGGGCCTGCTCATCGTCTTCTTCACCGCCGAGCTCATCCTGGAGGATGCGCGCGGCGAAGAGAGCGCGGACGCCCGGGAGGAGGACGCGCGATGGAGCTGACCGTCCTCCTGCTGACGCTCGCCGTCCTGCTCGCGCTGGGCGTGCCCGTCGCCTTCGCGCTGCTCGGCGCGAGCCTCGCCGCCTTTTTCGTGCTCGATATCCCGCTCGTCGTCGCCTTCCAGCGGATGGCGGCGGGGGTGAGCGTCTTCAACCTGATGGCGATCCCCTTCTTCATCTTCGCTGGCGACCTCATGTACCGGGCCGGGATCGCGACGCGGCTGGTGCAGGTCGCGGAAGCGATGTTCGGCCGCGCGCGGGGCGGGCTTGGGCAGGTCAATGTCGGCGCCTCGATGCTGTTCGGCGCGGTCTCCGGCTCGGCGATCGCCAGCGCCTCGGCGATGGGTTCGACCCTGATCCCGCTGATGAAGGAGAAGGGCTACGACACCGATTATGCGGTGAACGTGACCGCGACCGCGGCGATCGTCGGCCTGCTCATCCCGCCCTCGCACAACATGATCATCTACGCGGCCGCCTCGGGCACGGGCGTGTCGATCGGCGATCTGTTCCTCGCAGGGATCGTGCCCGGAATCCTCACTGGACTGCTGCTGATGGTCGTGGCCTGGATGGTGGCGGTGAAGCGCGGCTATCCGGCCGGGACCTTTCCGGGCTGGCGGCCCTTCCTGCGCGCCGCGACCTTCGCCATCCCCGGGCTGATGACCGCGATCATCATCATGGGCGGCATCCTAAGCGGCATCTTTACGCCCACCGAGAGTTCGGCGATCGCGGTCATCTATACGATCCTGATCGGTTTCTTCGTCTATCGCACGCTCGACTGGCGGCAGTTTCTCGCGGCGGCGCTGCAGTCGGTGAAGACGACCGCGATGGTGCTGCTAATCATCGCCGCCGCCACCGCCTTCGGCTTCGCGCTCGCGATCCTCGAGGTGCCGGCGGGAATGGCGGGCCTGATCGGCTTTTTGACCGACAATCCGATCCTGATCCTGCTCATCGTCAATGTCATCCTGCTGCTGCTCGGCACCTTCATGGACATGGCGCCGCTGATCGTGATCACGACGCCGATTTTTCTGCCCGTGCTCGCGCCGCTAGGCATCGATCCGGTCCATTTCGGGATCATCATGATGCTCAATCTCGGCATCGGGCTGGTGACGCCGCCGGTCGGCTCGGTGCTGTTCGTCGGCGCTGCGGTGGGCGGGATTCCGGTCGAGCGCACGGTGAGGACGATCTGGCCGTTCTATGGCGCTTTGCTCGTCGCCCTGCTGCTGGTCAGCTACGTGCCCGAGCTGTCGCTGGCGCTGCCGCGCTGGTTCGCCACCTGAGGAGAGAAGAGATGAGGATGGCTATCGCCCTGGCGCTTCTCACCGCGACCGCCTGCGCCCGGCCGGAAGCGAACGAGGCTGCGCCGCAAGGCAACGCAGCCGAGAGCAATCGCGTCCAGACTTCGGGCAAGGTCGAGGTGCCGCTGGCCGAGGTTCCGGCTGAGGTGCTCGCAGCCGCTCAGGCGGCGCGGCCCGGTTTCGTCCCGGCCGAGGCCGAGGCGGAGACGCGCGAGGGGCGGCGCTATTTCGACATCGAGGGCCGCACCGCCGAGGGCGCCGAGATCGAGTTCGACATCATGGAGGAGAATGGCGTCTGGCGCGTCGTCGAAACGCAGCGGGACATCGACTTCGCCGCCGCGCCGCCGCCGGTCCAGGCCGCCGCGCGCGGCGCCGACCCCGCGCTCGCCCCGACCCGCGTCATCGAAAGCGTCCAGGCCGACGGGCTCGTCATCTACGAAGTCTATCAGGGCGAGCGGAAGCTCGAGGTGCGCTGGAACGGCCGGGTGGCCGACGTGCTCACCCGCGAGTGGGCGCACTGAGCCTTATTCGGGGCGGGCGGCCACCAGGTCGCAGCTGACCGAGAGGCCGTCGCAAAAACGCGCTTCGATCCGCTGGCCAGGACGTGCGTCGTGAACGCCGGTCACCGCGCCGGAGGATATCCACGGGCCCGGCGCGAGCGCGATGCCGCGTCGCGCCATCAGCTCGAACAGGAAGCGGGCGGCGCCGATCGCTCCGTCGGGAAATGTGGCGGCGCGACCGGTGCCGACGAC
>NZ_JBQTJC010000212.1:0-18429 GCF_052387495.1 Sphingosinicella sp.
TGTTTGGCGTGCGTGGGGAGCGCCTCGAACGCCGCGTCGGAATCGGCCCGCGCGAGGGCCTCGCGCTCGGCCCCGCCGATGGCCGATCCATGCAGAAGGTTTGTGCTCATGCCGGCTGCTCCCACCAGGAGACGATCGCTTGCGCCGCGCCTTCGCCGAGGAGCAGGATCGCCGCGACGACAATGCAAAGGGCGAGCAGCGCCGCCACGAGGCGGCGGGAACGTCGGTCGGGCTCATAGACCTGATAGTCGCTTTCGATGGCTGCCGGCCCGGGCGCCGCCGCGGCCTCGCCGGGCGCGATGGCCGGGCCGATCTTGCCGCGCGCCAGCACCAGCCGCTGCGCGATCACGTCGCGCTTCTGCGCCTCGATCTCGCAGCCGATCCCGTGAAGGGCCGGATCGGGGATCGCGGCGATGAACCGGCCGAGCTCGCGATCGATGCCGACCAGCTCGTCCATCGCCGCCATCACGCCGCGCCGGTCCTGCCGCTCCTTGGCGAGATGGAGGCGCATGACCTGGAGGTTGGCGGCCCGGACAAAGCTCAGCCCGAGCGCGAGGTCGGCCGGCCCAATCCTGCCGCCGGCCTCAATCCCGGACGATGTCCGAATCTCTTCACGCAACACGAGCCGGCCCTTCCGCTACTGCGCGCATTTGGTCGCAAAGGCGCGCGGACCCGCAAGCGGCCGGAGCCGATCCGTTGCGCCGCCGAGACGGAAATGGGGAAGATGAGACTTTTCAGTGACGAACCGATGCTCGGGCCAGATTGCCAAGCCGGGAGAATCGCGCCATCCATTACTGACAATAATGTCATGAAGCCGGGGAGGGCCTGATTCCATGAAGTTCGCCAAAGCATTGCTCTGCACGGGCGCCATCGCCGCCGCCTTCGCCATGGCGACACCCGCCAGTGCCCAGCGCGTCGACCGGATCGTCGCCTTCGGCGATTCCTACGCCGATGACGGCAACCTCTGGCAGCTGCTCGGCATCCCGCCGAACCAGATCTATCCGAACGGCCGCTTCAGCAACGGCACCAACTTCGTCGACACGATGGCGCAACTGCTGGGCACGCCGGTGGACAATTTCGCGATCGGCGGCGCCTTCACCGGCAACGGCAACATCAACGGCCCCGGCATCCCCGGCTTTGTCACCGAATGGCAATCTTTCCTCGCCGGGGGCGGACCGGCCGCCTTCCCGCGCACGACCGGGCAATTCGATCCCAACGACCTCGTCGTCGTGTCGATCGGCGGCAACGACGCGCGCGCCTATGAGCGCAGCCTCGGCATCAATCCGACCGCCGCCCAGATCCAGGGGCTGATCGCCGGCGCGCCCGCCCAGGCGGCGCTGCGCGTCACCGAGACGACGACCGGATTGAATGCGCTGGTCAATGCCGGCGCGCGCAACATCACCTTCCTCGCCGGCGACGTCGGCCGCCTGCCCGAGGTCGCCGGCCTCCCGGTCGCCGCGGTCGGCACCGCTTATGCCAGCGCCTACAATCAGGGCATGCAGGCGCCGCTCGCCGCGCTCGCCGATCAGGGCGTGATCGTGAACTGGCTCGATCTCAACCGGATCGGCGACCGGGTGCAGGCGAACCTCGCGGCCTTCGGCCTGACCAGCGCCGGCGCCTGCCCGATCGCCTGCGTCACCACCAATCCGGAGCTGCTCGGCCAGTATCTCTTCTACGTCGATCAGGTCCACCTGACCTCGGCCGGCTTCGCCATCGTCGGCCGCTATGCCGTCCGCCAGCTCGAAACGCCGCTCCATCTCGAGGCGCAGGCCGATGTCGGCATGCAGATGGCCTCGTCGTTCGGTTCGACCCTGCTCGGCCGGCTCGATCTCTCCAATGCGCGCTTCGGCGCCGCCTCCGACCGGCGGCTCAACTTCTACGTCAGCGCCAACACGGCGAGCGTCGACCGCGACCCGACCCAGCGCAGCCTCGGCTACGAGCTCGACACGACGGGCGGCAGCGCCGGCGTCGAATATGATTTCGGGGGCGGCGCCGTCCTCGGCGCGGCGCTCAACTACTCCCGTTCCGAGGCCGACATGGACACGGCGACCGGCCGCGCCCGGGCGACCGGCTGGCAGGCCGGCCTCTATGGCGGCTGGAGCGGCGGCGGCGCCTTCGTCGAAGGCTATGTCGGCTACGGCTGGCTCGATTACGACATCATGCGCACCGCGGTGATCGACGACATCGCCGCCGAGGCGGACGGGACCGCGCTCTTCGCCGGCGGCCAGGCGGGCTATCTGTTCGGCCTGGGCGGCGTCCGCGTCGGCCCGGTGATCGGCCTGCGCTACGCCGAGGTCGAACTCGATCCCTATACCGAGACCGGCGATCCGGTGCTCACGCTCAACGTCCAGGAGCAGAGCCGAACCAGCCTGGTCGGCAGCGCTGGCGTGGAGCTGCGCGGCGAGCTGGACGTCGGCGGGCTCGCGGTGCGCCCCTATGCGACGGCGACGCTCGAGCGCGAGTTCGAGGGCGATGCGCGCACCATCCGCTATGCGCTCACCGCCGCCCCGACCATCGTCAACCAATGGCAGCTGCCCGCGCGCCCGGACGACGTCTACGGCCGGCTGACCGGCGGCGTCGCCTTCACCCTGAGCGACGCCATGTCGCTCCAGGTCCAGGCATCGACTTCGGTCCGTAACGACGAAGGCGACGATCTGTCGGGCTTCCTCGCCTTCCGGCTCAGCATCTAGCAGCGACACGGGGAAGTGGGCCGGCGCTCACTTCCCCTTCGCCGTCACCCGCTTCAGCAGCCGGTCGATCGCGCTGGCGGCCTCCGGCTCGTCGAGCGTCGGCGCGTGGCCGACGCGGGGGACGGTCGCGATCTCGAGCTTCGAATGCTCGGCCTTCATCTGTGCCGCGGTCTCCTCGCTCAGCAGGTCGGAGAGTTCGCCGCGAAGCAGCAGGGTCGGCGCATACGCGAGCGCGCGGAAGGCGGGCCAGAGGTCGAAGCCGGTCTCGCCGCCGGGCAGCTTGAAGGGCTCGGCGATGCGCATGTCGTAATCGTACACGACCCGCCCCGACGGGGTCAGCTTGCAAAGCCGCTTCGCATAGACCAGCCACTGGTCGAGCTCCCAGTCCGGGTAGCGGTCGGCCTGCGCCTCGGCGAGAAAGCGCGCGGCGTGGAGCCAGGTCGGCCAATCGCGCGCGCGCCCGACATAGGAGCGGATATGGTCGAGTCCGCGCGTCTCCAGCACCGGGCCGATATCGTTGAGGAGCGCGCCCGCGATCCGGGTCGGGTTGCCCAATGCGAGCAGCATCGTGATCAGGCCACCGAGCGAGGTGCCGAACAGGACGAAGCGTTCCAGCTTCAGCTCCGCGATCAGCGCCTCGACGTCCTGGAAATAGGTGAGCGGGACGTAGCTCATCGCATTCTTGGCATAGGCGCTCTCGCCGCGGCCGCGCAGCTCGACGCAGATTACCCGCCAGTCGTCCGCCAGCCGCTCCGCAACCCCTTCGAAGTCGCGCGCGTTGCGGGTGAGGCCCGGGATGCAGATGATCGGCGGCCGGCTCGCATCGCCGGCATAGTCGCGATAGTGGAGCCTGAGCCCGTCGCTCGACCACCAATAGCCATCGGACCAGCCCGCCATGCACCCGCCTCTCGACCTTGCCTCAAGCCCTATCGACGCTGGCGCGGCTGCGCGCAACCGCGGAGAGGGGCGGCTTGGGCCATGGCTGCTTCTGCCCGCCTTGCTCGGCGCGTGCGGCGGCGCGCCGGAGCCGCGGGAAAACGGCGTCGAGGCGGTGGCCGTCGGTGAGAATGTCAGCCAGTGGGAAACTCTGCCGGCCGGCGCGCGGGTTCGGATCGACGGCACGCTCGCGGGCGCGTTCGAAAATGGCGCCCGCGTCGACATCGCTCCCGATTTGTGCGCCCATCTCGCCATGAGTCGGCAGGAATGGGACCGGCTGATGCTAGCGGCCGGGCCGGGCCGGCGCGTCACGGTCTATGGCAGCAAGGCGGCCGATCCCGGCGGAAACAGCTGCCGGCTGCACCTCGACCGGGTCGGATTCATCGCGCGATGAGCGCCTATCGCCCCGAAACCGCGATCCTCGAGCTGGGCGGCGACTTCTACGACGTGGTCGAGGCGGCGGACTTTCCGGTTACGAAGCTGCGCTTCCGCAACGACCGCTGGGCAGCGACGGTCGGGCTGGATGACCTGAGCGACGCGCAATGGCTTCGTCATTTCGCGCGCTTCGAGGCGCTCCCGGACAATCTCGCCGAGAAGCTGGCGCTACGTTATCACGGCCATCAGTTCCGCGTGTACAATCCGGAGATCGGCGACGGCCGCGGCTTCCTCTTCGCGCAGCTTCGCGACGGCGCCGGGCGGCTGATGGACCTGGGCACCAAGGGCTCGGGGCAGACGCCCTACAGCCGCTTCGGCGACGGCCGGCTCACGCTGAAGGGCGCGGTGCGCGAGCTGCTTGCCACGGAGATGCTCGAGGCGCTCGGCGTGGAGACCTCGAAGACCTTCTCGATCGTCGAGACCGGCGAGGCGCTGGAGCGCAACGACGAGCCCTCCCCCACCCGCTCCGCCGTGCTCGTCCGCCTCAGCCACGGCCATATCCGGATCGGCACGTTCCAGCGCCTCGCCGCGCTCGACCAGCCCGACAATATCCGCAAGCTCACCGATTATTGCCTGCGCCAGTTCTTCGCCGACGAGAGCGGCGATCCCGTCCGCCTGCTCGATCATGTCGCGGCAGGCACCGCCCGGCTCGCCGCGTCGTACATCGCCGCCGGCTTCGTCCACGGCGTGCTCAATTCGGACAATATCAACGTCACCGCCGAGAGCTTCGACTACGGCCCGTGGCGCTGGACGCCCTTCTGGGACGGCCATTTCACCGCCGCCTATTTCGACCATGGCGGCCTCTACAGCTTCGGTCGCCAGCCCGAGGCGATCCACTGGGACCTGCTCCAGCTCGCCCGCGCGCTCGCCGCGATCGCCGAGGCGGATCACCTGAACCCGATCCTCGAAAGCTTCCGGAATCGCTTCCAGCTCGCTTTGCGCGACGCGATCCTCGCCCGGCTCGGCCTGATCCCGCGCGAACCCGGCGAGGACCTGCGTGTCCTCACCGCGATCGAGGAGGCGCTCGCCGGGCAGACGATGACGATCGACCGCTTCTTCTTCGACTGGCGCGGCGGCCGCCCCGCGACGGTGCCGGACGAATTCGCCGAGCTCCGCGCGCTGATCGACGCCTACCAGCCCGTGCCCGGCGCCCGCGACCATCCCTATTGGTCCGATCCCGAGCCCTGCTCCATGCATATCGACGAGGTCGAGGCGATCTGGTCGGCGATCGACCGCGACGACGACTGGTCCCCGCTTCATGCCAAGGTCGCCGCGGTGCGACGAATGGGCGAGGCGATGAGGGATGGCGGCGGCCGATGACGTGCCGGGCGGCAGGACAAGCGGCGTACAACTCTTGGCCGACTACGGTCGGTCGGGTCCCGAGCGTCAGAAGGCGATAGCAGACATGGGCAATACCTTACTGCAAGACCGGCAGAATCAGTTTGTGCGCGGGCCCCTGCGCTCATTTGATTGTTGACGGCCGGTCGGAAACCATTCCGTGACTACTCGTCGCTTCAATGCGTCAGGCGAGGAAGGCAAGCGCCTCGGCGACGAAGGTTTGATGGTGCTGAAAGATGCCGCCGTGGCCGGCGTCCTCGTAGATGGACAGTTTCGCCCCCGGAATACGCCGGGCCAGATCGGCTGAATTGACGGTCGGCACCATCAGATCGTCGTCGCCATTGGCGACGAACGTCGGTTGGGTTATGGCTCCCAAGTTCTGCGGTGCCTGACTACCCCAGGCGTGGATTGCCGTCAGCTGCGCGCGGAACGAGCGGATCGCCATCGGCCTGTCGCGATCCCTGGTTCGCTCCTTCAGCCGGGCGAGGAACGCCTTGGCCGCCCTCCGGCCGTTCGCGGTGCGGGTGAAGAACAGATAATATTTCGGATTCCTCAGCGTCAGCGCCCCTTTCACTATCGCGCGCAGCGTCAGGCCGGTCACCTTGTCGATCCCTTCGCCACCCGCCGGGCCGGTTCCGGTCAGGATCATCCGGCGAACGAGCGATGGTTCGGTCAGCGCGATCTGTTGCGCGACGAAGCCGCCGAGCGAGAAGCCGAGCAGGTCCACCGTGTCGAACCCCATGGCGCGGATGAAGGAAACCGCGTCGCGCGCCATCGCGGCTACGTTCGTCGGCGTTCGGCCGCCGGACGCGCCGACGCCGCGATTGTCGAAGGCGATCACGCGGTGCTTCGCCGCCAGCCCGTCGACCACGCGCGGATCATAATTGTCGAGCGTTGCCCCGAGGTGATTGAGGAGGATTACGGGAATGCCGGTCCGCGGCCCCAGGTCGCGATAGACGAAGGGAACGCCATCCCCGGCAATGTGGCGGGTAGGAACGTCCTTGAAGGCAGCGGCGGCTACGTCGGTCATCTCGATCACTCCGGCTGGGCGGGTCGGCCTCGCGTCGCCGAGAAGCCCCTTGCATTTCGTACTCTGCATATATACTTCAATAATTGAAGTTACAAGAATCGTGAGAATATGAAACCGAAATCCTTCGCCGGAATGCGCTGCTCCATCGCAGGCGCGCTCGAGCTGATCGGGGATCGCTGGGCACTGCTAGTGATCCGCGATCTCTCGCTGGGTCTCAGTCGCTACGACGACTTGCGCGCCAGCACGGGCATCCCCGCCGCGACGCTTGCCGCGCGCCTGAAGCATCTGACCGCCGCCGGCGTCGTCGAGCGGGTCCGCTATCAGCAGCGACCGCCCCGCGACGAATATCGGCTAACCGCCAAGGGCCGTGATTTGTGGAAGGTGAGCGTGGCTTTGCGCGAATGGGGGGACCGCTGGAACGCGACCGGGTTCGGTGCGCCGACGGTCGAGACGGTCGATCGCGACACCGGCCGTCCCCTCGTCCTCGCGCTCGTCGATGCCGAGACCGGGCAGGCGGTGCCTCTCGATCGTATCCGGTTGCGCCCCGGTCCCGGTGCGGACGAGGCCGTCCGTCGTTTTCTCGATCCCGCCGCAGGAGCAAACCGATGACCCAGCCGATCGAATTCTTCTACGACTTCCGGAGTCCCTACAGCTATCTGGCCTATACCCAGCTGCGCGGGATGGACGTCGACATTGCGCTCCGGCCGATGAAGATCCTCGAGCTGATGGAGAAGGTCGGCAACGTCCCGACCACCATCACCTGCGCCGCCAAGGGCCGCTACGCCCGCATGGACCTGGCGCGCTGGGCGGAACGCTACGGCGTCACGCTCAACCCGTCGAACATGCGCGACAACGACGGCGCCGCGTGCTCGCGCGCGGTGCTGGCGGCTGGGTCGCCCGGCGAAGCCGCCGCGATCACGCTGGCGCTGTACCGGGCCTGCTGGAGCGAAGGCCAGACGCTTGCCACGACCGACGACATCCTCGCCGCGATCGCGGCGGCCGGGCTCGATCCCGCCCCCATCGCCTCGCGGATCGACGCGCCCGACGTGGTCGCGCAACTCGACGCCAATACCGACGAGGCGGCCGAGCGCGGCGTGTTCGGATCGCCGACCATCTTCGTCGGGGACACGATGTTCTTCGGCAACGACCGGCTCAATTTCGTGCGCGAGGAGCTCGCGCGATTGAAGGAAGCAGCATGACCGATTCCGCCATCAAGCCGCTCGCGCTCGTCACCGGCGTTGGCCCGGGCACCGGCGCAGCGATCGTGCGCCGCTTCGCGGAGGGCGGCTATCGTGTCGCCATGCTGGCGCGCGACGCCGGCCGCCTCGCTTCCCTGGAGCAGGAGATCCCGGGATCGATCGCTATGCCGTGTGACGTGTCCGACGCCGTCGCGCTCGAACGCGCGATCAGGAAGGTCGGCGATCCGAAGGTCGTCGTCCACAACGCCGTCGGCGGCGCGTTCGGCACCTTCACTCAAATCGAGCCTGAGACGCTCCAGCGCAATTTCGAGATCAACACGATGGCGCTGCTTCATTTGGCGCGGCTGACGACGCCGGCGATGATCGCGGCGGGCGAAGGCGCGCTGATCGTGACCGGCAACACCTCGGCGCAGCGCGGGCGCGCGGCCTTCGCCGGCTTTGCGCCGACCAAGGCGGCGCAGCGCATTCTCGCGGAATCCCTAGCGCGCGACCTGGGCCCCAAAGGCGTCCATGTTGCCTATCTCGTCATCGACGCCGTGATCGACGTGCCATGGCAGCGCGAGCGCCTGCCGGACGCGGCGGACGACTTCTTCACCTCGCCCGCGTCGATCGCCGGCGAGGTGTTTCATCTCGCGCATCAGCCGCGCGATGCATGGTCGTTCCTCGCCGAGGTCCGCCCGTTCCACGAGCCCTGGTGAGCGCGATGCCGGATCAGATCGATACTGCGCCCGACGGACTGGAGCAGCTTCGCGGTATGCTGGCTGGCGGGCTGAAGGCGCCGATCGGCCGAACGCTCGGCTTCGACCTGGTCGAGGTCGAACGGGGCCGGGTCGTGTTTCAGGGCGCGCCCGACCGCAGCGTCTACAATCCGCTCGGCGCCGTGCATGGCGGTTATGCGGCGACGCTGCTCGACAGCGCCTGCGGCATCGCCGTCCATTCCGAGCTCGGCCCCAACCGCAGACACACGACGCTCGAGCTGAAGGTCTCGTATCTGCGCGGCCTCAGCGAGAATAGTGGAACGGTCCGCGCGACCGGCCGCGCCATATCGGTCGGACGGCGCGTCGCCTTCGCGGAGGCGACGCTCCACGACGGCGAGGGGCGACTGTGCGCGACCGCGACCTCGACTCTGCTGGTGTTCGACGTCGAGCCGCGCGGGCGCGGCGCTCTGCGATCCTGAAATCGAACTGGAGATCGTCATGAAGGGATTTGCCATCGACAGCTACAAGGGTCCACTGACCCTGCGAGAGCTGCCTGACCCGACCCCAGGGCCAGGCGACGTCGTCGTCGAAATCGCGGCGGCGAGCGTCAACCCGATCGACTTGAAATTGCGCGACGGCGAATTCAAGGCGATCTTGCCGGCCAAGCTGCCTCTGATCCTCGGGAATGACCTGGCCGGCACCGTGGTGGCAGTGGGAGCCGGCGCGCGGCGCTTCAAGGTCGGCGACGAGGTCTTCGCCCATCCGGACAACGATCGCATCGGCACCTTCGCCGAACGCATCGCCATCGCCGAGGCAGACCTGGCCCTCAAACCCTCCAGCCTTGGCATGACGGAGGCCGCATCGCTTCCGCTCGTCGCGTTGACGGCGTGGCAGGTGCTGGTGGAGCGCGCACAGGTGAAGCCGGGGCAGAAGGTGCTGATCCACGCCGGCTCGGGGGGCGTCGGCACGATCGCGATCCAGCTCGCCAAGCACTTGGGCGCCACGGTCGCGGCGACCACCGGCACGGACAATGTCGACCTGGTCAGGAGCCTCGGCGCCGATGTGGTCATCGACTATCGCAGCGAGGATTTCGCCGAGCGGCTGAGCGGCTATGATGTCGTCCTCAACACGCTCGGCGCCGACGTGCTCGAAAGATCGCTCTCGGTGCTGAAGCCCGGCGGCAAGCTGATCTCGATCTCCGGCCCGCCCGATCCAGCCTTTGCGCGCGAGATCGGCGCGAACTGGATCGTGCGCCAGCTGCTGCACCTTGCGAGCCTCAGAATCCGCCGCAAGGCGAGAAAGCGCGGTGTCGATTATTCGTTCCTGTTCATGCGAGCGGATGGCACACAGCTCGCCGAGATCGCGAAACTGGTCGATGCCGGCGTGATCCGCCCGGTAATCGAGCAGGTGTTCGCGTTCGCCGAAACACCCGCTGCCATGGCCAGCGTGGAATCCGGTCGTGCCCGCGGCAAGGTCGTTATCCGGATTGCGGACGATCCGGCTACCGCACTGAGCTCGTGAAGACGCTGCACGAAGTCTGCTTTCGAGTTCGACCTCTTGCATGCTTGACGACCGCGAAGGGCGCAAGGCGGACGCCTCGCCGGCGGCGGCCGACCAGGGCGAGGCGGGTGGCGGAGGCTTGCCGGGCTGTTCCTCCCTCGCCGAGACGCGGGCCGCGCCGGCGCAGCCGGCGCCGGCGAGGCCCACGCAAATGCTTGAAAAATCCGGCCGTCCCGCCATGAATGCGCGGCCATGGCCAGCCTGACCTCGATCGAGCCCGCGACCGGCGAAACCTTGTGGACCGGCGCGGCCGGCGATCCCGACGAAGCCGTCTCCGCCGCGCGCGCCGCCTGGGCGGGATGGGCCGCCAAGCCCTTCGCGGTCCGGGTCGAGACGCTGCGCCGCTTCGCCAATCTCGCCCGCGCGCAGATCGAGCCCTTCGCCGACCTGATCGCGCGCGAGACCGGCAAGCCGCTCTGGGAAGCGCGCACCGAAATCGAGGCGATGATCAAGAAGGTCGACATCTCGGTCTCGGCCTATGCCGAGCGCACCGCGCAGCGCCGCCAGGAGGGCGCGATGGGCGCGCGCATCGCCGTCCGCCACAAGCCGCACGGCGTGCTCGCCGTGCTCGGCCCCTATAATTTCCCCGCGCATTTGCCGAACGGCCACATCGTGCCCGCGCTGATCGCGGGCAACGCGATCGTCTTCAAGCCGAGCGAGAAGACGCCCGCGACCGGCGAGATGCTGGTCAGGCTCTATCACGAGGCGGGCGTGCCGGCGGACGTGGTGCGCTGCGTCCAGGGCGGGCCCGAAATCGGCAAGGCGCTCGCCGCGCATCCGGGGCTCGACGGCCTGCTCTTCACCGGCTCGGCCCGCGCCGGGCTCGCGCTCCACAAGCAGTTCGCCGAGACGCCGAACCGGATCCTCGCGCTCGAGATGGGCGGCAACAACCCGCTCGTCGTCTGGGACGCCGCGGACATTCACGCCGCCGCGACGATCGCGGTGCAATCCGCCTATCTCTCGGCCGGGCAGCGCTGCACCTGCGCGCGGCGGCTGATCGTCAGGGACGGCGAGCACGAGGCGCTGGTTGAGGCGATCGTCAGGCTCGCCGACCGGCTGATCGTCGATCATCCGCACGCCAGTCCCGCGCCGTTCATGGGCCCGGTGATCGACAACGACGCGGCCGACGCGCTACAGGAGGCGTTCCTCGACCTGATGGGCAAGGGCGGCCGCGCGATCCGCCGGCTCGACCGCAAGGACCCGGACAGGCCCTTCCTCACCCCCGCTTTGATCGACGTCACCGACGTGCAGCGCCGGTCGGACAGCGAGCTGTTCGGCCCCGTCCTCCAGCTGATCCGCGTCGCCGATTTCGACGCCGCCATCGCCGAGGCGAACGCGACCCGCTACGGCCTCTCCGCCGCTTTGGTCGGGGGCAGCCCGGAGCTGTACGACCGCTTCTGGGCGAACGTCCGCGCCGGCGTGATCAACCGCAACAACCCGACCAACGGCGCCCCCTCAAACGCGCCGTTCGGCGGCATTGGCCTCTCCGGCAACCATCGCCCCAGCGCCTATTACGCCGCCGATTACAGCGCCTATCCGGTGACCAGCTCCGAGGCCGAGAACGCCCGCGCGACGATCGGCATCGGACTGGCCGATCCGGCGGCGGCGGCGAACATCGAGGGCTAATCCACCAGCCGCCGGCTCGCATAAGTATATTCGAGCGCGAGACGGCGGGCGGTTTCCCGCAGGTTCGCCGCTGCGGCGTGGCCGCCTTCGATATTCTCGTAATAATAATAGGGCGCGCCGATCGCGTGGAGCCGCGCCGCCGCCTTGCGGCCGTGCGCGGGATGGACGCGATCGTCGGCGGTCGAGGTGAGGATGAACGGCGTCGGATAGGTCCGCCCCGGCGTCAGCCTTTGGTAGGGCGAATAGCTCTCGAGCCAGGCGCGCTGCTCGGCGATGCGCGGATCGCCATATTCGCCGATCCAGGAGGCGCCGGCGCCGATCAGGTGGTAGCGGAGCATGTCGAACAGCGGGACCTGGATGATCGCGGCGTTGAACAATTCGGGCCGCTGGGTGATCGCGGTGCCGACGAGGAGGCCGCCCTGGCTGCCGCCGACCACGCCGAGCCGCCGCGGCGAGGTGATCCGCCGTCGGATCAGATCCTCGGCGACGGCGATATAATCGTCCCAGCTGCGCTGCTTGTTGGCGAGCTGGGCGCTCTGATGCCATTCGGGCCCGAACTCGCCGCCCCCGCGCAGATTGGCGACGACATAGGCGTTGCCCTGCTCGAGCCAGAGCCGCCCCATCGTCCCCGAATAATTTGGCACCTGGCTGACCTGGAAACCGCCATAGCCGTAGAGCAGGGTCGGCGTGGAGCCGTCCATCGCCATGTCGCGCGGGCGCACCAGGAAATAGGGGATGCGGGTGCCGTCGCGCGACACCGCCTCGCGCTGCTCGACCAGGTGGCGCGACGCGTCGAACCGCGCGGCTGTCGTCCGAAGCGTTTCCAGCGCGCCGCTCGCGCCGTCGTAAAGCCAGAGCGTCTGCGGCGTGAGGTAATCGGTGACCGTGAACATCGCCTGGTCGGTCTGGTCCGAGGCGGCGGAGACGGCGATGGTCGCGTTGCGCGGCAGCTCGAGCTCGGTCGAGCGCCACTGGCCGCCCGCATAATCGTAGGCGAAGGCGCGGCCCCGGACGTTGTCCAGAATCGTGACGATCAGCCGCCCGTTGGTGGTGGCGATGCCGCGCAAGGTCTGCCGCTCCCCGGGCGCCCAGACCAGGCTCGGCCGCGCGGCGAGCGGATCGCGCGTCCATTCGGCGAGGCCGTAGGAGAGGACCGAATCGGGCGCGAAGCGCTGGCCGTTCACCTCCCACGCCTCGTCGATGGTGAGCAGCACGCGGCCGTCGACGATGCCCTGGAGCGCGGCCCGGCGCGGGATTGGCAAGGTGACGTTGCCGCCCGGGCGGAACAGCACGGCCTCGGAATTGAAGAAATCGAGCCCGCGCCAGCCGCCCGTCGCATGGGCGCGGCCGGAGCTGTCGCGCAGCACGAAGGGCTGGACGCTGACGTCGCCCTCGGCGCCGCGATAGACCTCCACCGCCTGGTCGAGCGTCTGGCCGCGGCGCAGCCGGCGGACGACGAAGGGATAGCCCGACTGGGTCATCGTCCCCGGCCCCCATTCGCGCGCGACGAGCAAAGTGTCCGCATCCTCCCAGACGACGCTCTGCTTGCCGTCGGGGAGCGCGAAGCCGCCATCGACGAAGCGCCGCTCGCGAAGATCGAATTCGCGCGCGACATTGGCGTCGCGGCCGCCGTCGGAGAGGAAGACGAGGCAGCGCCGCTCCTCGGGCGGCAGGCAGCTCATCCCCTGATAGACCCAGGATGTGCCTTCCTCGCGGGCGAGCGCGTCGACGTCGAGCACGGTTTCCCACTGGGGGTTCTCGGTGCGGTAGCTCGCCAGCGTCGTGCGGCGGACGATGCCGCGGACGTGATCGGCGTCCTGCCAGAAATTGTAGAGCCCGTCGGGACGGAAGCTGACGGTCGGGATGCGGTCGCGGGCCTGGAGGATGGTGAGCGCCTGATCATAGAAGCGCTGGTAACGCGGATCGGCCTGCAGCTCGCCCAAAGTCCGCTCGTTCTCCGCCCGCGCCCAGGCCAGCGCGCGCTCGCTTTGGATCTCCTCGAGCCAAGTGAACGGATCGTCGGTGGGCGCGGAATCCTGCCCCAGCGCCATCGTCCCCGTCACCGCGAGCAACCCCGCCAAAAGCATCCCACGAACCGCCATCCTTCCCTCCGCCCGGTGTGCGGGGACGCTAAGACGGCAAAACAGTCGGTGGCAAGGCTCAGCCGCGCAGCTCCGGGAGATATTCGGCCTCGGCGTGGTCGGAGAAGCGGGTGATCTTGGCGTCGAACTTGAGCTTGACCTTGCCGGTGGCGCCGTGGCGCTGCTTGGCGATGATCAGCTCGGAGAGCTGGTAGACCCGCTCCATGTCGCGCTGCCATTGCTCGTAATTCTCGAAAATCTTGGAATCGTCGCCCTCGACCGGGCGCTTGGGCTCGCGGCTCGCGACATAATATTCCTCGCGATAGACGAAGAGGACGATGTCGGCGTCCTGCTCGATCGAGCCGGATTCCCTGAGATCCGAAAGCTGCGGGCGCTTGTCCTCGCGCTGCTCGACCGCGCGGCTCAATTGCGAGAGCGCGAGGACGGGCACGTTGAGCTCCTTGGCGAGCGTCTTCAGGCCCCGCGAAATCTCGGAAATCTCGTTGACCCTGTTCTCGTTCGTATTGCGCCCGGTGCCCTGCAGCAATTGCAGATAATCGACGACGACGACGCCGATCCCCTTCTGCCGCTTCAGCCGCCGGGCGCGGGTACGCAAGGCGGCGATGGTGAGGCCGGGCGTGTCGTCGATGTAGAGCGGCAGCGATTCGAGATCCGCCGCGGCGCGGGCGAGGTTGCGGAAATCCTGCTGGCTGATCTTGCCCATGCGCAGCGCTTCGGAGCTGATCCCGGATTGCTCGGCGAGGATGCGGGTGGCGAGCTGGTCGGCCGACATTTCGAGGCTGAAGAAGGCGATTCCCGCCCCGGCCGACTTCTCCGGGGCGATCTCGTCCTCGGTGTCCTGGACCAGCCGCCGCGCCGCGTTGAAGGCGATGTTGGTGGCGAGCGCGGTCTTGCCCATGCCGGGGCGACCGGCGAGGATGATCAGGTCGCTGTGGTGGAGGCCGCCGGTCTTCGCGTTGATCGTGTCGAAGCCGGTGGTGATGCCGGAAAGGCCGCCGCCGGTGTTCAGCGCCTTCTCGGCCATCTGCACGGCGAGCCTTGTGGCCTGGGCGAAGCTCTTCACCGAGCCCTCGCCGCCGCCCTCCTCGGCGACCCGGTAGAGCGCCGCCTCGGCCGCCTCGATCTGGCCCTTGGGCTCGACCTCCTCGGAGGTGTCGAGCGCCTTTTCGACCATCTCGCGGCCGACGCCGACGAGGGCGCGCAGAAGCGCGAGGTCGTAAATCTGCTCGGCGAAATCGCGCGCGCCGATGATCGCGGCGCCCGAACCGGTGAGCTGGGCGAGATAGGCCGGCCCGCCGACCTCCTTCATCTCCTCGTCGGCTTCGAACAGGGGGCGCAGGGTGACCGGCGAGGCGATCATGTTGCGGTCGAGCAGGCGCAATATCTGCTCGTAGATTCGGCCGTGCAGCGGCTCGAAGAAATGCTCGGGGCGGAGCTTGAGCTGGATGTCCTCGGCCAGCCGGTTGTCGATCATCAGCGCGCCCAGAAGCGCGGCTTCGGCCTCGACATTGTGGGGGAGCGCCTGGGCGGTCGGAGTGGGCGATTCGATCAGGGTCAGCGGTTGGGCCATGCCGGAATCTGTGAACCCATCCGCCAGCCGCCACAAGCCAACAAGCCTGTGGAACTGCTGTGGATTGCCGTCTTTTCGTCATTGCGAGCGAAGCGAAGCAATCCAGTCACTCTGGATTGCCGCGTCGCTTCGCTCCTCGCAATGACGATGGGTGGCGCGGCCATGCCGCGCCCGCTAACAGCGTCGCGTGCCCGATCCCCGCATCATCGCCATCGATCTCGACGAGCGCTCGATCCTGAGGCGCAACGCCGATATCGAGCAGGAGCGCAGGGTCGCGATCTTCGACCTGCTCGAGGCGAATCACTTCGACGTCGCCGGCCATGACGGACCGCATCGCATCCGCCTGCGCGAGGAGGAAGGCCGGCTCGCGATCGATCTGCTCGGCGAGGACGGCCCGGTCCGCCACACGATCCGTGTCGGTCTCGCCCGGCTGCGCCGCCCGATCCGCGACTATTTCGCGATCTGCGAATCCTATTTCAAAGCCGTTCGCCAGGATCATCCGCGCGGGATCGAGGCGATCGACATGGCCCGCCGCGGCCAGCACAACGAGGCGGCGGAGCTGCTCCAGGAGTGCCTCAAGGGCAAGGTCGAGACGGATTTCGACACCGCGCGCCGGCTCTTCACCCTGATCTGCGTGCTCCACATCAAGCAGACGACGACGGTTGACGTGGCCCGCCACCCCCCGGCATCCCACGTCACATGATCCTTTCCGACCGCTGGATTCGCGAGCAGGCCCAGGCGCACGGCATGATCGAGCCGTTCGTCGAATCGCAGCGCCGCGAGGGCTGCATCTCCTACGGCCTCTCCTCCTACGGCTATGACGCCCGCGTCGCCGACGAGTTCAAGATCTTCACCAATGTCGATTCGGCGGTCGTCGACCCAAAGGATTTCGCGGCCAACAGCTTCGTCGACCGGCAGACGAATTGCTGCATCATCCCGCCGAACAGCTTCGCGCTCGCCCGCACGGTCGAATATTTCCGGGTGCCGCGCGACGTGCTCGTCATCTGCCTCGGCAAATCGACCTATGCCCGCTGCGGCATCATCGTGAACGTGACTCCGCTCGAGCCCGGCTGGGAAGGTCATGTCACGCTCGAATTCTCGAACACGACCCCGCTCCCCGCCAAGGTCTACGCGAACGAGGGCGCCTGCCAGTTCCTCTTCCTCCAGGGCAACGAGCCCTGCGAGACGAGCTATGCCGACCGCGCCGGCAAATATCTGGGCCAGCGCGGCGTCACGCTCCCCAAACTCTAGCTACATGCCGATCGGATCGGGCTCCTCGTCGCGGCGCGGCGCCGGACGGGGCGCGGGCGCGTCGCGTACGACTGGCGCGGGGCGCGCGGCCTGCGGCAGCGGTCCGCGCTCGCGCGCCCGGGCGAATTGCGGACGGGCGGCGCCGTTCGGGAGGCGGATGACGTCGCCGATCTCGATGGCGCGCGGATCGATGCCGGGATTGGCGGCGAGCAGGGCCGGCAGGCTGACCCGCGACCAGCGCGCCAGCGAATAGAGCGTGTCGCCGCGAGTCATCGCGTAAGTGAGTCGGCCGGTGGCGTCGGTCGCCGGCGCGGACCGGGTCACCCGACGAGCGAAGGCCTCGCCGCCCGGAATGACCAACCGCTGGCCGACCAGGATCAGATTCGGGTCGGCGATGCGGCTGGCGGCGGCGATCGCCGCCACGGTCGAGCCGCAGCGCCGCGCGACCCGGCCCAGCGTGTCGCCGCGCACGACGACATAGTCGCCATCGCCGCAGATTCCGGGCGGCGCCAGCGCGGCGAGGCCGAGCCCACCGGCGATCAACAGGGACAAAGCGGCAAGCGAGCGACTCATGGCGGCCTCCTTCGAGAAGCGTTAACCATGTTGCGGCGCTCGCGGCCGCATTGCAACCGCTTGAGAATACCTCAGTCTTAGGGCGTCCGCCGGGACGCTAAATACGTCAGCCTAGGGACAGCGATCCACGGCGCGGCCGATCTGCTTGTCGCGGCCGGCCTCGGTGGTGTCGACCCGGATGGAGATGCGGCCGTCGAAGAAGGCGGCCGGATTGGGATTGCCGTCGCTCGGCCGGCAGAAGCCGCCGATGAACTCCTGGGTGACCTGCTCCGGCGACATCGTGCTGCGCCAGCCGACCGGCCCGTCCATGCCGACGACGAGCACGTCACCCTCGCTGCGCACCTCCGAGATGTGGAGGATGCCGAACGACTGGCCGACCAGGCCCTGCATATGAGTGGCATAGTCGGCCGCGGTCTGCGCGGCGAGCATCACCGGCGTCAGCGCGAGCGCGGCGACGAACAAAAGCAACTTGCGGATCATGCGGAGTCCTCCCCTCGGATCGGCGCGATCTTCGGCGAGAAAAAGGGAAATTGCCAGCGGGATTCTAGCGGCCCAACTCTAGCGCCGCCGCCCCTGATGACGGATGTTGGCCGGGCGGCCGCGCCGCCCCTGCATCCGCTTGTCCGGCCTGCCCTCGCGCGGGGGCCGCGTCCGGTTCGGACCGGACGACCCTTCGGGCAGCTCGAAGCGCAAGGCGCCGCTCACCGGATCGGCCTCGGTGAGGCGCAAAGTGAGCCGCTGGCCGAGCGTGTAGCGCTCGCCGCTCTCGTTGCCGATCAGGCTCTGGCTCGCCTCGTCGTGGCGAAAATATTCGTTCCCCAGGGTCGCCGCGGGGACCAGCCCGTCGCCGCCCAGCTCCTCGACCGTGGCGAAGAAGCCGAAGGGTTGGACGCCCGTGATCCGGCACTTGACCAAAGCGCCGACCTGATCGGCGAGATAGGCGGCGACATAGCGGTCCATCGTCTCGCGCTCGGCGACCATCGCCCGGCGCTCGAGGTTGGAGATGAGCTCGCCCGTCACCTCCATCGCCGCCGCTTCCTCGTCGGTCAGGCCGCCCTCACCGAGCCGGTAGTGGCGGACCAAGGCGCGGTGGACGACGAGATCGGCATAGCGGCGGATCGGCGAGGTGAAATGGGCGTAGGAGCCGAGCGCCAGCCCAAAATGGCCGTGATTCTCCGGGCCGTAATAGGCCTGGGTCTGGGTACGCAGCACCTGCTCCATGATCTGCGGCCGGAAGTCGGCCTCGGCGACCCGCTCGAGGATATGATTGAACGTCCCCGGGCGCACCACCTGACCGAGCGCGAAGTCGATCTCGAAGGTCTTGAGATAGTCGCGAAGCGCGACCAATTTCTCGCGGCTCGGCGGCTCGTGGATGCGGTACATGACCGGCGCCTTCTTCGCCTCCAGCGCCTTCGCCGCGG
>NZ_JBQTJC010000213.1:0-7417 GCF_052387495.1 Sphingosinicella sp.
GTGGAGGGGCCCCTCCACCAGCCTGCGGCTGGTCCCCCTCCCCGCGAAATCGCGGGGAGGATTTCAGAGCCTCCCATAACCCCCACCCCCCGGCGTCTCGATGACGAAGGCATCGCCCGGCGCCATCTCGGCCGAGTCGGTCGCGGTCAGCGCCTCCTCGCCCCCGTCGGCGCGCAGCACGCAGTTCACCCCCGGCGCCGCGTCTCCGCCCCCCTCGATCCCGCGCGGCGGCACCCGTCGCCGGTTGGAGAGGATCGCCGCGTGCATCGGCTCCAAAAACCGGATCTTCCGAACCACCCCGTCGCCGCCGTGGTGGGCGCCCTCCCCGCCCGAGCCTCGCCGAATCGCGAAGCGCTCCAGCACGACCGGAAAGCGCGTCTCCAAAATCTCGGGATCGGTCAGCCGGCTGTTGGTCATGTGCGTCTGCACCGCGCTTGCCCCGTCGAAGTTCGGGCCGGCCCCGGCGCCGCCCGCGATCGTCTCATAATATTGATGGGCCGCGTTGCCGAAGGTGAAATTGTTCATCGTCCCCTGGCTCGGCGCCAGCGCGCCGCAGGCGGCAAGCAGACAGTCGGTGATCACCTGGCTGGTCTCGACATTGCCTGCGACGACCGCGGCGGGAAAGCGCGGATCGAGCATCGAGCCTTCCGGCACCTTCAGCGTGATCGGGCGCATGCAGCCGTCGTTGAGGGGGATCGGATCGTCCACCAAAGTGCGGAACACGTAGAGCGTCGCCGCCCGGCAGATCGAGTAGGGCGCGTTGAAATTGGTTTCCTGCTGGTCGCTGGTGCCGCTGAAGTCGACCACCGCCGTCCGCGCCGCGCGATCGACCGTGACGGCCACCGAAACCACTCCGCCATTATCTATTTCATAGTTAAAACATCCGTCATTAAGCCTGTCGATCAAGCGTCTTACCGCCTCTTCCGCATAGGCCATGACATGCGCCATGTAGGCATCGATCGCGGCGCGGCCATATTCGCCCGCGACCCGTTTCAGCTCGCTCGCGCCGCGCGCGCAGGCGGCGACCTGGGCTTTGAGATCGGCGATATTGCGGCCCGGATTGCGCGCCGGCCATTCGCCCGAGCCGAGCAGCGCCCGCAGCTCCGCCTCGCGAAAGCGGCCGGCGTCGACGAGCAGGAAATTGTCGATCAGGACGCCTTCCTCCTGCACATTCTTGCTGTCCGGCGGCATCGATCCGGGCGCGATCCCGCCGATATCGGCATGGTGCCCGCGCGCCGCGACATACCAGGCCGGATCGGCCTCATCGTCGACGAAGACCGGCATGATCACAGTGATGTCGGGCAGATGCGTACCGCCGCGATAGGGTGCGTTCAGCACATAGACGTCGCCCGACAGCATCCCGCGTCCATCCTTGCCGCCGCCGCGTGCCTCGATGATCGTCCGGATCGAATCGCCCATCGAGCCCAGATGGACCGGGATGTGCGGCGCGTTGGCGACCAGTTGGCCTTCGCGGTCGAAGACGGCGCAGGAAAAATCGAGCCGCTCCTTGATGTTGACCGACGAGGCCGTGTTCTGAAGCGCCACCCCCATCTCCTCGGCGATCGCCATGAAGAGATTGCCCATCACCTCGAGCATCACCGGATCGACCTCGGTGCCCATCGCCGGCGCGGATTCGCGCGGGGTCGCGCGGGTGAGGATGAGGTTGCCGAGCGCATCCACTTCGGCCCGCCAACCAGGCTCGACCACCGTGGTCGCGGCGGGATCGATGATCAGCGCCGGCCCGGTGACGGTATCGCCCTCGGCCAGATCCTCACGATCATACAAGTTCCCCGGCGAAGGCCGGGGCCCAGGCGGCGCTTCCGCGCCGTTCCTTGCTTTGGACTGGACCCCGGCCCTAGCCGGGGAACAAGAAGCCTGTCCTTCCCCCTTCCCCACCGCCTCGGCGATCGCCGTCTCGACCACCACCGCCGTCTCCGGCGCGCTGAAGCCGAAGCGGGCGTGATGCGCTTCATCGAACTTGGCGCGCATCGCGGCGAAATCCCCGGCCTCCAGCTCGATCGTCGTGTCGCTGCCCTCGTAGCGCAACGCCGCGCGGCGGCGGATCTCGGGCGCCTTGATCCCCTGAGCTTTGAGCGCCGCCACGGCTTCCGCCGCCAATTCGGTGAGGACCTCATCGAGGTCTTCGCCGCCGAGGCTCCTCTGCCTCAGCTCGACCATGTCGGCGAGGCCCATGCCGTAGGCGCTGAGCACCCCGGCGAGGGGGTGGATCATCACCCGGCCGATGCCGAGCGCGTCGGCGACGAGGCAGGCATGCTGGCCGCCCGCGCCGCCGAAGCATTGCAATGTGTAGCGGGTCACGTCGTGGCCGCGCGCGATCGAGATCTGCTTGATCGCATTGGCCATATTCTCGACCGCGATCCGCACGAACCCTTCCGCCACCTCTTCGGGGGACTTCCCCGCTTCGGCCGCGATCTCCTCGCACCGCGCGCGCGAGGCGGCGGCGTCGATCGGCTGGTCGCCGTCCGGGCCGAAGACGCGAGGAAAATGCTCCGCCCGGATCTTGCCCAGCACGACGTTGCAGTCGGTCACGGTCAGCGGCCCGCCGCGCCGGTAGCAGGCCGGCCCCGGCACCGCCCCGGCGCTGTCCGGCCCGACCCGGAAGCGCTGGCCGTCAAAGCCGCAGACCGAGCCGCCGCCCGCCGCCACGGTGTGGATCTCCAACATCGGCGCCCGCACCCGCACGCCCGCCACCGCGCGCTCGCTGGTCCGCTCGTAAGTCCCGGCGAAATGCGAGACGTCGGTCGAGGTGCCGCCCATGTCGAAGCCGATCACGCGGTCGTAGCCCGCCTCCAGCGCGGTCTTGGCCATGCCGACGATGCCGCCCGCCGGGCCGGAGAGGATCGCGTCCTTGCCGCGGAAAGCGGCGGCGTCGGTGAGGCCGCCGTTCGACTGCATGAACATCAGCCGCCCGGCGCCGCCCAGCCCGGCCACCACCTTGTCGACATAGCGGCGCAGCACCGGCGAGAGATAGGCGTCGACCACGCAGGTGTCGCCGCGGCCGATCAGCTTGATCAGGGGTTCGACCTGATGGCTCGTCGAAATCTGGGTGAAGCCGATCGCCTCGGCCATCCGCGCCAGCGCCGCCTCATGCGCGGTCCAGCGCCAGCCGTGCATCAGCACGATCGCGAGCGCGCGATAGCCCTCGTCATAAGCAGCGTGCAGCCCGGCCCGTGCCGCCGCTTCATCGAGCGTCTTCTCGACCGTTCCGTCCGCCCGCACCCGCTCGTCCACTTCGATCACCCGCCCGTAGAGCGGCTCGGGGAGTACGATTTGCCGCGCGAAAATGTCGGGCCGCGCCTGGTAGCCGATCCGCAAGGCGTCGCCGAGCCCGGCGGTGATCGCCAGCGCCACCGCCTCGCCCTTGCGCTCGAGCAGGGCGTTGGTCGCGACCGTCGTCCCCATCTTGACCGCGCCAATCGTCCCGCCGCCCGCCTCGCCAAGAATCTGGGAGATCCCCGCCACCGCGGCGTCGTCATAGCGCTCGGGATTATCCGACAGCAGCTTCCTGACGATCGTCCGCCCGTCCGGCGCCTGGGCGACAATGTCGGTGAAGGTCCCTCCCCGATCGATCGAAAAGCTCCATGCCGCACGCATTTGGGCGGCCTAGCATCATGCGCCGCGCCATGCGACAGAGCAGCGCATGAGCGACGAACGCGACCCGCTGGACGAGGACGATCCGGTCAAGCCGAGAGAGGACGAGGACGGTTCGTTCACCTCGTCCGATTTCCACACCGTCACCCAGAAGCTGATCCTCAACGCGGCGAACGATATGCTCACCGAGGCCAAGCTCTCCTGGCCCGCCGTCCTGCCCTTCCTGGAGACGGCGCGCGACATGGCGCGGGGCGATTTCGAGCAGGCGAAGGTCCGCCTCCACACGCTCCAGGCGCAGGGCGAGCAATGGGTCGACGCGCGCGAGGCATTTCTCGGCATCTCGGTCGCGGACAGGGACGACGGCGAGGAATGGCTGGCCGAGACCTGGTGGATTTCCGAGATCGCGACCGCGGACGGCGATCCGGAGCAGGTCCGCGCGATCATCCGCGCACTCGAAAAGAGCATCGTCCTGCTGCACGTCTGGCTCGCCGAAAAAGAAGGCGGCGCCGAAGCGCCGCCTTACGAAACGTGAGACTGAGCAAGGGCTTAATTGCCTTCGCCGGTGACGCCCGCCTCATAGAGCTGGATGCAGCGGTCGTCGCTCGGGCTGCCCGAGCAGGGCGGGTAGCCCGTCTCGACCACCGGGCCGCCGACGCCGTCATGGACGAAGGTGCCGTCGCCCGAGGCGAGCTCGGCCGCTTCGGTTTCGCCCGCCACGACGTCGACCTTGCCGTCGCCCGCCATCGCGAGATCGGAATCGACCGCCTCATAGGGGCCGCCGACGCCGGTCAGCTCGTCCGAGGTGTCGGCGGAAGCCATGGCCTGGCTGCCGTCCGCAAGGCCGCCGGTCGGCTGGTTCCAGCTGGCGAGCGCGACTTCGACGCCCGGCTCGTAGAGCTGGATGCAATTGTCGTCGCCCGGGCCCGGATCGCAGGGCGGGTAATTGTGCGTCGCCGGGCGCGGCGTCAGGTCGAGCGTGCCGGCGTCGGCCGTCTCGAGCGGGCCGCCCATGCCGGTGTCGAGCGGCTTGCCCGCCTCGACCGCCTCGGCCAGCGTCATCTCCTGGCCCTTGTCGACGATCGCGGCGTCCACCGCCGCGGTGTCGAGCGTGCTCGTCGCGTCGACGCTCGCCGCCTCGATCGCCTTGTCGTCCATCGTCTTGGCGGCGCCCTCGAAGGCGTCGTCCCAGCTCGACGCGGCGGCGAGCTGCACCGCCTGGTTCGTCTCGACGCCGGCCTCATAGGCCGGGTCCTTGGCGAGCATGGTGCCGGCCAAAGCCGACGTGCTGAGCAGCAGTCCCGCCGCTCCGATCATGATCCGTTTCATTTCTTGGCCTCCGTGCCGATCCGGCGCGCGTCTCCGCTTCGCCGGGAGAGAAGCCCCCGTCGCTCACACTGAGTTCAGTGTTGTGTGCCCGCAAAACGACCTAGGTTAGGATTTGCTCCGTCGGCGGCGCGATTGCGGTTTTTAGAACTGCCCTTCGACGACGCGGACGAAGCCGCCGCCCGACTGCGCGAAGCCGACCGCGACCAAGCGCGCGCCGAGCGTGGCATCGCTCGGGCGGACGAGCAATTCGACCCGGTAGCGCCCGTCGGCGAAGAGGCGGATGACGAGCCGCTCCATCCCGCTCTGGCCGGCGAGCGGGACCAGCACCGCGTCGCCCGCGCAGGCCGCGTTGCCGCTCAGGCCCGCGGGCATGGCAAGGCCGCCGATCTCGCCCGCGACGGTCGCCCGGACCCGCCCTTCGGCGCGGGCGCAGAGGCCGTTGGCGAAGCCGGCGCTGAACTGCTCGAGCTCGAGCGCGGCGATCGGCAGCGGCGCGAGCAGGCCGCCGAGGCGGAACTGGCCGGTCACGTCGTCGAAGCCGAAGGCGTGGCGCGAGACGCTCGCCGCGCCTTCGAACGGATTGGTCTCGTCGTCCCGCGCCAGCGTCACCCGCGCCCGCCCGAGGAAGAGCGGGAGCGTGTTCAGCCGCGCGCTGACGTCGCCGATTGGCACCGGCCCCAATTGCGCCTCCCGGAGCGCGCCGAGCCAGACGCTGCCCGTCGCCTCTCGCGCGGCAAGGCCCTGGCCGCCGACTCCCAGCCAGCCGAGCGCGAGCCTAAGCGGCAGCAAGGCGAGCAGCGCGAAGGCGAAGGCGCCGAGGAAGAAGGCGGTGCGCCCCATCGGCAGGCGGAATCTCATTGCCCGCTCCGCGCCAGGAAGGCGGCCTCGACCGCAAGGGTCTGGTCGGCATTCGCCCGGGCGCGCAGCGACTCGACCGTGACGCCCTGGGCCTCGAGCCGCGCCACCCAGCCGAACAAGGCCTGCGGCCGCGCCGCGTCGATCGCGACCGTCGCCCGCGTCGGGCCCTGTCCCGCCACCCGCGCATTGGCAAAGCCCGCCTCGGTCGCGGAACGGCTGACGAGACCGTCGATCGGCAGCGCCGGGGCGCTCGCGGGCGAAGGGGCCGCGACCTGGGTCCGCGCCTTGGCCTCGGCCAGCGCGACCACCGCCGCGCCGTGCCGCTCCCTGGCGGCATCGAGCGCGTCGCCGAGCGGCCGCACCACCAGCAGCCAGCCGAGCAGCAATGCGAACAGGCCGAGCATGACGAGCAGCAGGCGCCGCTCCCGCTCGCTGCGCTGGCTCCACCACTCGCTCATGACGGCCGCACAATGAGCTCGGTGGTCGGGCGCCCCGCCGAGGTGGTGATCTCACCGCCTTCCACACGCAGCCCGCTCGCCTCGATCCGGCCGCGGAAGGCGGCGAGCGTCGCCGGAGTGTCGAGCGCGAGGCTGGCGGTGAGGCTGCCGTCCGGGCGGTATTCGAGCCGCGTCATCTCGACATTGGGGGTGGCGCGGATCGCCTCGAAGAACAAAGCGGCGGTCGGCCCGAAGCCGGGGCGGATGTCGGCACGCTCCGGGCCCGTGGCCGAAAGCGCGGCCGTCTCCGCCTCGGCCCGGTCGGCGGCGAAGGTGTAGCCGAGAATCAGCACGATCTGGACGAGCAAGGTGAGCGCGGCGAGGGCGAGGCCGAGCAGCACCAGCCGCCGCGTCCGTCCCGCCTCCAGCTTCCACTGCCGCCGCCTTGCAAAGGGTCCCTGGCGCAGGTTCAGCGGCGGCGCGGCGAGAATCGCGCTCAGCCCGGCTTCGAATTCCACCGCGTCGATCTCCGCCACCGGCGCGTCGCCGGTCAGCGCCCCGGCCAGCTCCGGCTCGATGCTGAACGCCGCGCCGAGGCCGCGATAGTCGGCGGTCTCGCCCGCGTCGCGGAGGACGAACCCCGTCCCCGGCACCGGCAGCAGCATTGGGGAGGGGAGGATCACGTCCGGATCGAGCCCGGTTCCCAGCCAACCGGCCATCCGCGCGTTCGGCACGAGCGCGATCGGGGTCAGCCCGCCTTCGACCCGCCCGACCGCGACATGCATCCGGTCGAGCGGCTCGGCGCTGGCGTCGGCGAGCATCAGCCGCGCCGCCGCCGCCGCCTGCGCATGGGTCAAATCGCCGGCCAGCTCCAGCCAATGGACCGCGACCTGCGTGCCCGGCACGGCGAGCGCCGCCCCGCTCAGCCCTTCGACGGCGAGCGCGGGCCCGAGCGTTCCGTCGTCCTCGACGAAGACGAGCGCCGCCGCGTCCCCCGTGTCGAGGGGCTCCGCCTCAGTTGACGATGTCGGCATTTTCCCCTTCGCCGCCCTCGCGTCCGTCCGCGCCCAGGGTCGAGATCGCATAAGGCTGCCCGCCTTGTCCCGGCGCGGTGTAAAGATAGGGCCGGCCCCAGGGATCGTTCTCCACCCGCCGGAGATGGCCCGCGGTGACCAGCGCCTGGA
>NZ_JBQTJC010000214.1:0-1783 GCF_052387495.1 Sphingosinicella sp.
TGCGCCCCGCCGGCCGGCGTGAGGTGCCGGGCCGGCCGCTCACTTATGCGACGACTCAGGAATTCTTGACCCATTTCGGGCTAAAGAGCCGCCGCGACCTGCCGGGGATCGACGATCTCAAGGCGGCGGGGCTGCTCGATCCGGTCGATATCGCGCTCGAACGGCTCGGCCTGGAGGGCGACGAGGACGGGGACGAAGAGGTCGAACTGGAAACTGACGCCGAAGAGGCCTAAGTTCCCCTGCGACGCTAGGAGATTTTCAAAATGGGTGGTTTCAGCCTCTGGCATTGGCTCATCGTCGGCCTGGTCGTGCTCCTGCTGTTCGGCAAGGGCCGCTTCTCCGACATGATGGGCGACGTCGCGAAGGGCCTCAAGAGCTTCAAGAAGGGCATGAGCGAGGACGAGGAGGCGGCCGCGCAGGAGCAGCGGCGCATCACGGAGGCGCGGGCCGCCGAACCTCGCCCCGCCGAGCCGCGCCCGGCCGAGACGACGGTCACTCCGGCGCCCGAGGCCGATCGGCAATAGGCCGCGGCCCCGGGGGGCTTGAGAGGGGCATTACGTGTTCGGGATCGATTCCGGCGAAATCCTGATCATCGCGCTGGTCGCCCTGGTGGTGATCGGCCCCAAGGATCTGCCGCGCGCGATGCGCGCGATCGGAAAGTGGATGGGCCAGGCGCGCGGCATGGCCAAGCATTTCCGTTCCGGCATCGACACGATGATGCGCGAGGCCGAGCTCGAGGACATGGAAAAGGCCTGGAAGAGCAATAACGAGCGGATCATGCGCGACCATCCGGACGGCGGCACCGAGACCGACTGGGGCAAGCCCTTGCCGAGCTCGGAGAATCCGCCGCCGCCGTTCGAGCCGGCGCCGCCCGAGCCGCCCAAGCCCACGCGCGCGCGCCGTCCCCGCAAGGCGGGCGCCGCCCCGCCGATCCCGAACACGACCCCGCCGTCGCCGCCGCCGTCGGGAGACGGCTCGTGACCGATCTCGAGCGCGCCGCGCCCGACGAGGATCTCGACGCGAGCAAGGCGCCCCTGCTCGATCATCTGATCGAGCTCCGCCGCCGCCTTTTGTGGAGCTTCGCGACCTTCGTCGTCGCCTTCTTCGTCTGTTTCTATTTCGCCGAGCCGATCTTCGCCTTTCTCGTCCAGCCCCTGCTTCAGGCCGGGCAGCAGCGGGTGATCTACACCGCGATCTTCGAGGCCTTCTTCGTCCAGGTCAAAATCGGCTTCTTCGCCGCGCTGATGATCTCATTTCCGGTGATCGCCAATCAGCTCTGGAAGTTCGTCGCGCCCGGCCTCTACGGGAAGGAGAAGCGCGCGATGCGCCCCTTCCTGGTGCTGACGCCCTTCCTGTTCCTGGGCGGAGCCTCGCTTGCCTACTACGTCGCGATGCCGGTCGCGCTGCGCTTCCTGCTCGGCTACCAGGGCGATATCGGCGGGGTCCAGCAGGACGCGCTGCCCGCGGTCGGCAATTATCTCGATTTCGTGATGCGCTTCATCTTCGGCTTCGGCGTCGCTTTCCTGCTGCCGGTGCTGCTGATGCTGCTCGAGCGCGCCGGGCTGGTCACCCGCGATCAGCTCAAGCGCGGCCGGCGCTACGCGATCGTCGTCGCTTTCGTCGCCGCCGCCGTGCTGACCCCGCCCGACGTGATCTCGCAGTTCATGCTCGCGATCCCCCTGATCGTCCTCTACGAAGTCTCGCTGGTCGCGATCTGGTTCACCGAGCGCAAGCGGGCCAAGGAAGCCGCCAAGACGGCCGCATAGAAAAGGCGCCGCCCGCA
>NZ_JBQTJC010000215.1:0-1826 GCF_052387495.1 Sphingosinicella sp.
TCCTGTCGAACGTCAGCTACACGCTGGGCGCGGGCCGCGAGGTGGAGGTGCTTTCGACCCGGGATCTGTCGGCGACGACCGCGCTCAACCTGACCGGCAACGAATTCGGCCAGACCGTGCTCGGCAACAATGGCGCCAACACGCTGTCGGGCGGCGGCGGCAACGACGTGATCGCGGGCTTCGCCGGGTCGGACATATTGCTCGGCGGCGACGCCGACGACCAATTGAACGGCGGTGCGGGCTACGACATCCTGAACGGCGGCGCGGGCGCCGACCGGTTCGTGTTCGCGGACGCGTTCGGCCCCGCCCTCGCCGACCGCATCCAGGACTTCGTCAGCGGGCTCGACCGGATCTTCATCGACAATGCGGTGTTCACGGACCTGCCCAACGGCGCGCTTGCGGCGGGCGCGTTCCGCACCGGCAGCGCCGCGCTCGATGCGGACGACCGGATCATCTACAATCCCGCCTCCGGCGCCCTCCTGTTCGACGCCGACGGCAACGGCGCCGGGGCGGCGGTCCAGTTCGCGGTGCTGAGCGGGGCGCCCGTGCTCGCCGCCAGCGACTTTACGGTAATCTAGTCTGACCCGAGCGAGCGGGCGCAAGACCCGCCTTCACGGCCCGCGGCGCATCGGCTAGACCGCGCCCATGAGTGCCGAAGCTGCCGCCGAACGGATCACCTTGCGCCGCGATTTCGGGTATCTGGGGCGCGCCGGGGGCTTCGTCCGCCGGGCGTGGAAGAAGCGCTGGGTGAAGGTGCTTGCGGTGATCGCCGCTCTGCCCTTCATCGGCTATGCGATCCTCTGGTTCCTGTTCGCGCGCGGGCTGCCCTCCGCCGAATCGCTGCTCAATTACGAGCCGGTGCTCCCGACCTATGTCCGCGACATCAATGGCGCGCCGGTGCAGAGCTTCGCGCGCGAGCGGCGGGTCCAGCTCGCTTATGAGGAATTCCCGCCGCAATTGATCAACGCCTTCCTCGCCGCCGAGGACCGCACCTTCTTTTCGCATGGCGGGATCGACTATCCGGGCCTTCTGGGCGCGGTCTGGGACTATCTTTCCAAATCCGGCACGGGCGAGCGCGCGGTGGGCGGCTCGACGATCACCCAGCAGGTCGCCAAGATCTTCTTCACCGGCAACGAATATTCGGTGACCCGCAAGATCCGCGAGGGCTTCCTCGCCCGGCGGATCGAGGCGACCCTGAGCAAGGAGCAGATCCTCGAGCTCTACCTCAACCAGATCTTCCTCGGCCGGAACGCTTATGGCGTGCAGGCGGCGGCGCGGGCCTATTTCAACAAGGACGTGGCCGATCTGACCCTGGCCGAAGCGGCCTATCTCGCCGTCCTGCCCAAGGCGCCGAGCAATTACGATCCGATTCGCCATCCCCAGCGCGCGCTTGAGCGGCGCAACTGGGTGCTCAATGAGATGGCGCGCAACAATTTCATCACCGCCGCCCAGCGCGACGCGGCGCTCCGTCAGCCGCTCGGCACGGTGCGCGGCGGCAGCCCGGACAGCGTCGCCAATGTCGGCGGCTATTTCATGGAGGAGGTCCGCCGGGAGCTGATCCAGCGCTTCGGCGAGAGCGCCTCGCCCGACCATCCGAACAGCGTCTATGCCGGTGGCCTGTGGGTCCGCACCTCCTACGACCCGATCATGCAGCGCGCCGCCGAGACCGCCCTGCGCGACGGCCTCGTCCGCTTCGAGACCGGCCGCGGCTGGCGCGATCCGGGCCTCTCGATCGACATTGAGGGCGATTGGCGCGGCCGCCTTTCGATCGCGCCCTTCGGCGCCGGCTACGACCATTGGCGAACCGCGGTCGTCCTCGCAAAGGA
>NZ_JBQTJC010000216.1:0-2192 GCF_052387495.1 Sphingosinicella sp.
CGCCGAGCGCGCCGAGGCTGTCGAGGCGGACCTCAGCGAGGCGCGCAAGGCTCACGACGCGGCGGAAGCGGCCTGGGCGACCCTGCCCGATGCCGCCGCGACCGAGGCGAAGGTCGCCGAGCTGCGCGCCGCCGCCGAGCGCGCCCAGGCGGCTTTGGCCGAGGTCCGCGCCGAGGCAGCGACCCACGCCCGCGCGGTCAGCGCCGACAAGCAGCGCGCGGAGGCGGCCAGGGCCGAGCAGGCGGATTGGCGAACCCGCGCCGGCCAGGCGGGCGAGCGCCATGCCGAATTCGGCCGCCGCATCGCCGAGGCCGAAGCGGAGGCCGATCGGCTCGCCGAGGCGCCCGCCGAGATCGAGGCGCGGCTGAACGCGCTCGAAGCCGAAGCGACCGCGGCGATGGAGGCGGCGCAGGCCGCGGCCGCGCATGAGCGCGCCGGCGAGGAGGCACTCAAGGAAACCGAGACCCGGCTCGCCGAGGTCGCCGAGGCGCTCGCCGCCGCGCGCGAAGCCCGCGCCGGCGCCACCGCCCGGGCCGAGGCGCAGGAGACGCGCCGCGAGGAGATGGCGCGCATCTCCGGCGAGAAGTTCGAATGCCCGCCGCCTCTGCTGCCGGAACAGCTCGGCTTCGACGCCGCCTCGATCGTCGAGGTGCCGGCCGAATCCGCCCGGCTCGAACGGCAGGTGCAGGAACGCGAGCGGATCGGGCCGGTCAATCTCGTCGCCGAAAGCGAACTCAACGAGCTGGAGGAAGGCCGCCTCGCCAGCCAGGCCGAGCGCGAGGAACTGGGCGTCGCCATCCACCGCCTGCGCGGCTCGATCGGCAGCCTCAACCGCGAAGGCCGCGCCCGTTTGCTCGCCGCCTTCCAGGACGTCGACCGCCATTTCCGCAGCCTCTTCACCACCCTGTTCGAGGGCGGCCAGGCGCATCTCGAATTGGTCGAATCGGACGATCCGCTCGAGGCCGGGCTCGAGATCATGGCCCAGCCGCCCGGCAAGCGGCTCTCCGCGCTCACCTTGCTCTCGGGCGGCGAGCAGGCGCTGACCGCGATCGCCCTGATCTTCGCGCTCTTCCTCACCAATCCGGCGCCGATCTGCGTCCTCGACGAGGTCGACGCACCGCTCGACGACGCCAATATCGAGCGCTTCTGCGACCTGCTCGACCGGATGACCGGGGAGACCGACACGCGCTACATGATCGTCACCCACAATGCGGTGACGATGAGCCGCATGCACCGCCTCTACGGCGTCACCATGATCGAAAAAGGCGTGTCGCGACTGGTCAGCGTCGACCTTGGCGGCGCCGAGCGCCTGCTGGCGGCGGAGTAGTCGTCAGCGGATCAGTTCGACGGCGACCTCGACCTCCGCCGCGACGGCGGCCCACTTGCGATCGGCGGTCAGCGCCGGTGCGCCGAGCCGGCGTGCCAGCGCGAGGCAGAAGCGGTCGCCGAGCGACAGCCCGGCGCGGTCGGTGACGCCGCGCAGCAAGCCCGCGTCAACCGCCATCTCCTCATCGGGCGGGATTGCGGTGACCGAGACGGTCCTGATCGCGGCGCGAACCTCCTTTTCGGTGGCGCCATTCCGGGCGAGGCCGGCGACGACTTCCGCGAGGTTGACGGTCGAAATGACGGCGGCGTCGAGTGCCGCGCCGACCCTTTCCGCACCCGGCTCCCTCCGCAATCCGGCGAGAAGCGCGGAGGCGTCCAGGACGGTTCTCACTCGCCGGCCTCAAAAGCCCGGCTCCGTTCTTCGATCAGCTGCTCCGAGCTCATAGTCGGCTGCGAGAAACGAGCGACGATCGCTTGCGCCGCAGCCAACCTCCCTGGTCCGTGCCCTTTCGCCCGCCTCGGCCCGGCCCGCCGGTAAACGGTTCCGCGCGAAAAGAAATTGCCGGGTGAAACACGTCCCTTCCGATCTGGTAGCCAGCCGCGCGGCGCGAGCGCCTCCTTCGCCCAGCGGCCGACCAGCTTCCTCTCGTCTTCGCTCAACGCGCCAACCCGTGCCTCCACCTCTTTGCCAATAGCCTCTACGGCGGGGCGGCCCGCCTCCGATTTCTGGATCATACGGCGAATCGCCTCTTCGGACGCGAAGAGGCCCGCCAGCTTCGCACCTTTCACGGATTGCTTGAATGATTCGAGCGACATCACTCGTCTCCTATGTCCTCTATATTCGCCAGATATATAGAGGACACGGC
>NZ_JBQTJC010000217.1:0-11628 GCF_052387495.1 Sphingosinicella sp.
GCCGTCAAGCAGCGAGACCCAGTAATTATCTGCCCGCACATGCATCCGGCGCTCGTCGCCGCCGATCGCCAGCGCGACCTCATCGGACGCCGCCGTTTCGGCCGCTTGCGCGGGATCATGATGTCCGGGATGCTCGGAATAGCTGTCCATGCCCGTTTCCGCCGGTTTCCTCCAGTTCGGCGGCAATCTGCCCGCGACTGTTTACCAAAGCGTTAAGCATGTTTGTTGGCGGCGCGACGGCTTGCGGGCCATGAACGGCGCTGTTAGGGGAGCGGCCGCTTGTCCAAGCACGCCGCTTTAGCTCAGCTGGTAGAGCACATCATTCGTAATGATGGGGTCGTGGGTTCGAGTCCCCCAAGCGGCACCATCCTTCGCCCTGACCGGCTTCGGATGGCAGGCCATTTTACGACCGGAAAATTGGTTCAGCGGACGGCGCGCGGGCCGAAATGGTTCTTGGGCGGGCCCTTGCGGCCGGCCATGACGAGCAGCTCGATCGTCGCGCGATGGAGCGGGGTGGCGAATTCGAAGCCGGCCTTGCCGTCCTCGTGCCAGACCACCCGGCAATTCTGCGGCTCGAGGCCCGGCAGCTTCAGCCAGACATGGGTGCCGACGTCCAGCTCTACGGTTTGCGCCATGAAGCCGTCGGTCGACAGGTTCATGATGTCGACCTCGATGATCGACGCGCCCGGCTCGCGCAGCCGCGCGGCGAGATTCACGATGCGCCGCTCGGCCTTGCGGCCTTCGAGCACCGGAAGGATGGCCAATTGGGCTCTGGTCACGGCAGCGCGCGTCCTTTCACGCGCCCCTATGCGCCTGAATTAGCTAAACAAGCCTTAAACCCTGACTTCGCCGGGCGCGGGGATCGGGATGCGGCGCGGCGCGTTGGTGCGGCTCTGATCCAAAGCAAGTGTGGAGTGGTTGTGCGCGTCAAAATCCTGGTTTCGGCGGCGCTCATCGCGCTCGCCTCCTGCGGCAATCGGCCGAGTGAGGGCCCCGCGGGGCAGAGCGAGACCCAGGCGTTGCGCGCCGCCGCGGACGATCCGCGCCTGCAGCGCTTCTATGAAGCACGCGGCTGGCGGCCCGCCTGGGACGGCGAGGCTGGGCAGCGCCTGACCGAGGCGATCGGCGGGGCGACGCGGCATGGTCTGGAGGCGGCCGCCTTCCTGGGAGAGATTCCCGAGGGCGGCGACGCGGCGGTACGCGAGGCGGCGCTGAGCCGCGCCGCGCTCGCTTATGCCGAGGCGCTCGCGCGCGGCCGGACCGACCCGACCCGGTTCGACCACCCCTACACGCTGCCGCGCCCGAACCCGGATCTCGCCGCGGGCCTCGCCCAGGCGATCGAGGGCGGCAATGTCGCCGCCTGGCTCGATGGACTCGCTCCGCAGGACGCGGAATATCGGACATTGTCCGATGCCTATGTCCAGGCGAACCGGCAAATCGCGGATTCCGGCGGCAATCCGCCACCCCAATTGGTCGACCGCGCCCGCACGCTCGCGGTCAATCTCGAGCGGCGGCGCTGGCTCGAACGCGCGCCCGCCGCCACCCGGATCGACGTCAATACCGGCGCCGCGATGCTCACCTACATCCGCGACAACGCGGTCGCCGACCGGCGCCGCGTGGTCGTCGGCGAGCCGGGCAACGAGACGCCCGAACTTGCTTCGCCGCTCTACCGGCTGGTCGCCAACCCGACCTGGACGGTGCCGCGCTCGATCCAGGAAGAGGAAATCGCGCCGCGCGGCGATTCCTATCTGGCGCGCAACAATATGGAGTGGCGCGACGGCTGGATCGTGCAGCGGCCGGGCCCGGCCAACTCGCTCGGCCTAGTCAAGTTCGACATGCAAAACGACCATGCCATCTATCTCCACGACACCCCGGCCAAGGCCCTCTTCGCCGAGGCCGACCGCCACCGCAGCCACGGTTGCGTCCGCGTTCAGGACGCGCTCGGCTTCGCGCAGATGCTGGCGGGCGAGCAGAATGTGCTCGACCAGTGGAACGAGGCGCGGGCGGAACGCGACGAGGACGGCGATCTCGAAGAGACGATGGTCGCCCTCGCCCGCCCGATTCCGGTCCGCTTACTCTATCATACCGCCTTCCTGGCCGACGGGCGGCTGACGATCGTGCCCGATCATTATGGCTGGGACGAAGCGGTCGCCGTAGCGCTCGGCCTGCCGCCGCGGCCGCGCTCACCCGTCCGGCACGTCAACGGGGACGTGGGCCCCTGAACGCTGGCATTGCACCGACGCGTTCGCGCGCCTAATCACCAGACCGTGCACCGCCGCCTGTTCCTCTCGCTCGTGATGCTGCTCGCCTTGCTCGTCGCGCCGTTCGGCCGGATGGCGGCGGCCGAGGCGATGGCGGCTCCGCATCATTCGTCGCCCCCGCCACGGGCCGCCCTTCCCCGCGACATGCCCGCGCCCGATCGGGCGCCCGAGGACCGCGGCGCGATGACGATCGACTGCCTGGTCGCCTGCGCGACCATCGCCGCGGCGGAAGCGCCGGCGCTGGCCGCGCTCGAGCCCCTCGCCGTCTCGCCCGCGTCCCGCGCGCTCACCGCCTTCATCGGCATCCACCCCGAAGCCGAGCCGCCGCCCCCGCGCCACTCCTGACGATCTCGTTTTCAACCGACATCATCAGGAGTTTGACATGAAAATCATCATGACCGCGATCGCGCTGGCGATCGCTGCACCCGCCATGGCGCAAGCCGGCGCGCAACCGAGCCACGCCCAGCATCAGGGCAACGCCCAGCACCAGGGCCACGATCAGGCCCAGCACGGGCAGCACCAAGGCCATGGCCAGCATCAGCAGGGCCATGCCGGTTGCTGCGCCGACCGCAACGGCGACGGCCGGATGGATTGCTGCGAGCGGATGGCCGAGGCGGGCGACCGCCGCGGCTGCTGCCCGGCGCCGGCGGCCCAGCCAGGCAGCCAGCCGCAGGGCTAAAGCCGGCCGAGACGGGAGGGCGGCGGCACGATCCGCCGCCCTCCACGTTCTCCGATCGGAATCGCCGCTTGACCTTCCAGTAACTGGAAGGAGCAGAAGGGCCTCATGAGCACGAATCACAGCTGCCACACGCATCGCGCGGCGCCCTCGCCGGAGGCGGCCGACCCGGCTCCGGGCCAGGCCAAGGATGTCATCTATACCTGCCCGATGCATCCGGAGATCGAGCAGATCGGCCCCGGCTTCTGCCCGATCTGCGGCATGGCGCTCGAGCCCAAGAGCTTCGCGCCGAGCAAGGGGCCGTCGGAGGAATATCTCGACATGCGCCGGCGCTTCGTCGCCTCGGCGATCCTCACCGTCCCGCTCGCGATCATCGTCATGCTCCGCCATTTCTGGCCGTGGACGGTAGAGCTGGTCGGCGCCCGGCCGCTCGACTGGATGGAGCTCGCGATCGGAACGCCGGTCGTCCTCTGGGGCGGCGCCCCCTTCTTCGCGCGCGGCTGGCGGAGCATCGTCAACCGGCGGCTCAACATGTTCACGCTGATCGCGATCGGCACCGGGATCGCCTGGGCCTATTCGGTGATCGGCGCGGTCGCGCCGCAAATCTTCCCGCCCGCCTTCCGCGACATGCACGGCGGGGTGGGGCTGTATTTCGAGGCGGCGGCAGTGATCGTCTCCCTGGTCCTGCTCGGCCAGGTGCTGGAGCTGCGTGCCCGCGAGCAGACCGGCTCCGCGATCCGCGCCTTGCTCGATCTCGCGCCCAAGACCGCCCACCTCGTCGAAGACGGCGGCGAGCGGACGGTTCCGCTGGATATGGTGCGGGCAGGCGACCGTCTCCGGGTCAAGCCGGGCGAGTCCGTCCCGGTGGACGGGACGGTCGTCGAAGGTTTTTCGAGCCTCGACGAATCGATGCTGACAGGCGAATCAATCCCCGTCGAGAAGCGTGCCGGCGACCCCGTCACCGGCGGCGCGATCAACGGCGACGGCAGCTTCGTCATGGCGGCGGAGCGGGTCGGCGCCGAGACGATGCTGGCGCGGATCGTCCAGATGGTCGCCGCGGCGCAGCGGAGCCAGGCGCCGATCCAGCGCAAGGTCGACCAGGTCTCGGCCTGGTTCGTGCCGGCCGTCATCCTGATCGCCCTGCTCGCCTTCGCGATCTGGTCGTTCGCCGCGCCGCCGCCGCGCATCCCCTTCGCGCTGATCACGGCGGTCTCGGTGCTGATCATCGCCTGTCCCTGCGCGCTCGGCCTCGCCACGCCGATGTCGATCATGGTCGGCGTCGGCAAGGGCGCGCAGAGCGGCGTGCTGATCAAAAATGCCGAGGCGCTGGAGCGCTTCGCCTCGGTTGACACGCTCGTCGTCGACAAGACGGGAACTCTGACCGAAGGCAAGCCGGCGCTGGTCGCCGTCGAGCCCGCCCAAGGCTTCGACGAGGCCGAGCTGCTCGCTCTCGCCGCCGCGCTGGAAGGCTCCAGCGCCCATCCGCTCGCGCACGCCATCGTCGCGGGCGCGGAAGCGCGCGGGATCGCGCCGCGACCCGTCGAAGGCTTCGAGTCCGTCAGCGGCAAGGGCCTGTTCGGGCGGATCGACGGGCGCCGCGTCGCCATCGGCAATGCCGCGATGATGGCGCGCGAAGGCGCCGACGCGGCGGGGCTTTCGGCCGAAGCGGACGCGCGCCGTGACGAAGGCGCGACCGTGATGTTCGTTGCGATCGACGGGCGGCTCGCCGGCTTCGTCGCCGCCGCCGATCCGATCAAGGCGACGACCCGGGCGGCGATCGGCGCGCTCCATGCCGAGGGCCTTCGAATCATCATGCTGACCGGCGACAATCGGCGCACGGCCGAGGCCGTCGCGCGGCAGCTCGGCATCGACGAGGTGGTCGCCGACATTCTCCCCGAGGATAAGGACAAGGCGGTCAACCGGCTCAAGCGCGAGGGCCGCACCGTCGCCATGGCCGGCGACGGCGTCAACGACGCGCCGGCGCTGGCCCGCGCCGACATCGGCGTCGCGATGGGCGCTGGCTCCGATGTCGCGATCGAGAGCGCGGGCGTGACTCTGGTCAAGGGCGACCTCATTGGCCTTGTGCGGGCACGCAGGCTCTCCCGCGCGGTCACCCGCAACATCTGGCAGAATCTCGTTTTCGCGTTCGGCTACAACGCGCTCGGTGTGCCGATCGCGGCAGGCGTCCTCTATCCGGTGACCGGGCTTCTGCTCAGCCCGATGATCGCGGCGTTGGCGATGAGCCTGTCGTCCGTTTCGGTGATCGGGAACGCGTTGCGGCTTCGGACGCTGAGCCTGGAGGCTGCGCAATGAACATCGGTCAGGCCTCGGCCAGGAGCGGGCTGCCCGCGAAGACGATCCGCTATTACGAGCAGATCGGCCTGGTGACGCCGCCGCGGCGCGACAACGACTATCGCGACTATGGCGACAAGGAGATGCACGAGCTCAAGTTCGTCGCCAGCGCCCGAGCGCTCGGTTTCACGATCGAGCAATGCCGGCATCTCCTGGCCCTGTATCGCGACCGAAACCGGGCCAGCGCCGACGTGCGCGCGGCCGCCAGGTCGCACATTGCCGAAATTCGCGCGAAAATCCGGGAGCTTCGGGCTATGGAGCGAACGCTCTCCACCCTGGTCGAGCATTGCCGGGGTGACGACCGTCCCGACTGTCCGATCATCGAAGGCCTCGCCGAAGGAGATGCCGCCGCATGACCCTGACTCTTCCGCCCCCGCGGCTGAGCCGCCGCACCTTTCTCGCCGGGGCGTTCGGCATAGGCGCCGCAGGGCTGCTCCCGGCCTGGGCGCAGAGCGGCAGCACCGGGCTGCAGACGCTGTCCGGGGAGGACATCCGCCTCGCCATTGGCCACAGCGCCTTCACCGTCGGCGGCCGCACCGGCCATGCGATCACCATCAACGGCACCCTGCCCGCGCCGCTGATCCGGCTGCGCGAAGGCCAGAACGTGCGCCTCCACGTCACCAACCATCTCGACGAGGACAGCTCGATCCACTGGCACGGCCTGATCCTGCCCTTCCAGATGGACGGCGTGCCGGGCGTCAGCTTCCCGGGCATCCGCCCCGGTGAAACCTTCACCTACGAATTCCCGGTCCGCCAGTCGGGCACTTATTGGTATCACAGCCATTCGGGCCTGCAGGAACAGCAGGGCCATTACGGCCCGCTGGTGATCGATCCCGCCGGCGCCGACCCGGTCGCTTTCGACCGCGAGCACGTTCTGGTCCTCAGCGACTGGAGCTTTCTCCACCCCCATCAGATCATGGCGCGGCTCCGCCAGCAGGCCGGCTACTTCAACCGGCGGCGGATGACGCTGACCGGCCCCGCGAGCGACCGCATGCCCGCCGCCGACCGCGAGATGTTCGCGCAGATGCGGATGGACCCGACCGACATCCTCGACGTCAACGGCACAACCTATACCTATCTGATCAATGGGCACGGCCCGACCGAAAACTGGACCGGCCTGTTCGCGCCCGGCGAACGGGTGCGCCTGCGCATCATCAACGCCAGCGCGATGTCGATCTTCAATTTCCGAATCCCGGGCCTCGAAATGCAGGTGGTCGGCGCCGACGGCCAGAACGTCCGCCCGGTTCCGGTCGATGAGCTCCAGATCGCGACCGCGGAGACCTACGACGTCCTAGTCACCCCGCGCGACGACCGCGCCTACACCATCGTGGCCGAGGCGATGGACCGTTCCGGCATGGGCCGCGCGACGCTCGCCCCGCGGCTCGGCATGGCCGCGGCGGTGCCGCCGCTGCGCGAGCGGCCGATCCTCACCATGCGCGACATGGGCATGGGCGGCATGGACCACGGCGCCCATGCCAACCACGGCGCAGCGGCGGCCGCGTCCGAAGGCGCGTCGATGAGCCACGACATGCGCGATTCGGCCAATGCCCCGGGCGTCCGCCTCGGCCCCGGCGTCGACATGATCGCGCCGATGCCTCAGGACCGCACCGGCGAGCCGGGCCTCGGCCTCGCCGACGCCGGCCACCGCGTGCTCACCTATCGCGATCTCGTCGCGCTCAGCCCCCATCCCGACCGCCGCCCTCCGGCACGAACCGTCGAGATCCACCTGACCGGCAACATGGAGCGCTTCATGTGGTCGTTCGACGGGGTGCGGATGAGCGAGGGCGCCGAGCCGATCCGCTTCGCGCGCAACGAGCGGGTCCGGCTCAAGCTGGTCAACGACAGCATGATGGCGCACCCGATCCACCTGCACGGCCACTTTTTCGAGCTGGTCAACGGCAGCGGCGGCCCGCATCCGCTGAAGCACACGGTGAACGTGCTGCCCGGCGCCCTGGTCCGGCTCGATCTCACCGCGGACGCGCCCGGCGACTGGGCCTTCCATTGCCACCTTCTCTACCACATGCATGCGGGAATGATGCGCGTCGTCACCGTCCGCCCGCTCGACGGAGACGCCGCATGAAGCGCCTGACGATCGCCCTGCTGGCGCTGAGCGTCTCGGCCCCCGCCCTCGCCCAGCACCAAGGCCATGGCGGGCACCGGCCGACGACGACGCAGCCGCGGCCCCAACGGACCAGCCCGCCCGCGCCGCCTCGTCGCGCGACTCCCGCGCCGCGTCGCCGCGCCGCCCCGGCTCCGGCCAGGCCCCGGACGGCGCCCGCGCGCCCCGCGCCGGCTCGTCCGGCGCCGGCGGCCGATCCGCATGCCGGCCACGCGACGCCTCCGCCCGTGGGGCCGGCGCCAGCGGCCGACCCACATGCAGGCCACGCCATGCCCCAGCCCGATCCTCATGCCGGCCACGCCGCGCCGACAGCGGCCGATCCGCACGCCGGGCACGACATGGGCCAGATGCCCATGCCCGTCGCGGATCCCCCGGCCCGACCGCCGCCGCCGGAGGCGACGCGCGGCCCCGTCCACGCCGCCGACACCGTCTTCCCGCTCGACCGGACGAGCCGCGCCCGCGACACCTTCCTCGCCGAGCACGGCCGTATCCGCACCTTCGCGGTGATGATCGATCGGCTGGAGGCCAGCATCCAGGGCGGCCGCGACGGCTACGCCTGGGACGCGCAGGCCTGGTATGGAGGCGCGATCGATCGGCTTTGGCTGAAGAGCGAGGGCGAGGGCGCCTTCGGCGAGGTGCCCGAGCAGGCCGAGCTGCAGGTGCTGTGGAGCCGCGCGCTCGACCCCTGGTTCAACCTTCAGGCAGGCGTGCGCCACGATTTTCGCCCCGATCCGGAGCGCTCCTACTTCGTCCTCGGCATCGAGGGGCTCGCCCCCTACTGGTTCGAGGTCGACGGCGCCCTCTTCCTTTCGAACAAGGGCGATCTTTCGGCGCGTTTCGAGGGCGAATATGATTTGAGGATCACCCAGCAGCTGATCCTGCAGCCCCGCCTCGAGCTCGATTTCGCGCTGCAGGACGTGCCTGAGATTGGGGTCGGCTCCGGCCTGTCCTCGGGCGAGGCGGGCCTCCGCCTGCGCTACGAGATCGTTCCCGAATTCGCGCCCTATGTCGGCGTCCAATATGGCCGCGCCTTCGGCGACACCGCCCGCTTCCGCCGCCTCGCGGGGGAGGACATCGGTGGCTGGAGCCTGCTGGTCGGCGTTCGCGCATGGTTCTGAGGCCTCCTTCGCGCCTTCTCGGGCTGCTGCTCTGGGCCGTCGTGGGTCTTTTGGTCACCGCCCCCCCGGCCATGGCGCACGACAATCACCAGCGTGCGCAGGCCGAGGAACGTGCGGCACCGGGCGAGCGCGCCACAAGGGGTGCCCCGGCGGATCACAAGGGCGTGGGTTCCACGCCTGCACCCTCGATGCCCGAGCGCCTGTTGTCGTGGGTGGGGCGCATGCATCCATTCGCCGTCCATTTTCCGATCGCCCTGATCCCGGCCAGCTGGATCGCCCTTGTCATCGCGAGGCGACGGGGCGGGCCGACCGGCCTGATCCGCGCGCTCGTTATCTTCGCCGGCGCGGCAGCCTTCGTCGCGGCACTGTTCGGCTGGTTGAACGCGGGCCTCCCGTTTGAGGACCGGCCGCTGCTCGCCGCGCACCGCTGGGCCGGCACCGTCTTGGGCCTGGCCGGCGCGGCTCTCTCGATCTGGGCGTGGCGAAGCGCCGATCTCGCGAGGAGCCGCGCGATGACCTGGGCCCTCGGCCTCGTCACCCTGTTCCTGCTCGTCCAGGGCTGGGTGGGCGCCGCCATCACCCACGGCCTGCGCCACATGATGATCTGAAACCGGGGCCACGCACTCAATCTCGAACATCACAGCCCGCGAGGCAGAACAGGGGAAAGCAATGTCGGCAGCGTCCAGAATTTCGAGCAAGATCCACAAATGGCTGGCGCTGCTGATGGCGATCCAGATCCTCTTCTGGTTCGTCAGCGGACTATTCTTCGCGATCGCGCCGATCGAGCAGGTGCGCAGCGAGCACCGCATCGCCGAGCAAACGCACGCGCCGTTCCCGCTCGACGCGGCCGCTACGGGGCTCCAGCGTCTCGCAGCGGCCGGAGTGGCGCCCGGCGAACGCGTCGAGCTGCGCTCGCTGCTCGACCGGCCCGTCGCCCTGCTGAGCGCCGGCGAAGGACCGCCGCGGCTGTTCGATCTCGCCACCGGCCGACAGCTCTCGCCGGTTCCCGCCGCGCTTGCGGTGCGGATCGCGGAGCGCGACCATGACGGCGAGGACCGCGCCGCGCGGATCGGCTGGGTGACCGAGGCGAGCCCGGAATATCGCGGCGCGCTCCCGGCCTGGCGCATCGAGTTCGACGACGGCGCCAACCGCGCGCTCTATATCGCCGCCGACACCGGCGTCGTGACGGCCCGCCGATCGACCCTGTGGCGGACTTTCGACTTCCTCTGGTCGCTCCACATCATGGACTTCAAGAATCACGAGGATTTCAACACGCCGCTGCTGATCGTCGCGACCGCGCTGAGCCTGATCGTGATCGTCACCGGCTTCGTCATGTTCCCCAGCCGGCTCGGCTACAACGCCTGGCGGAGGCGAAGGCGCGCGCGACGGACGGGCGCGGAACGGCCCGCCAATCGAGCGGTTTGACTCGCAAAGGAGTGAGCCGCGCCATGTCCTACGCACGCTTCGCCGCGATGATCGCGACTTCGACGGTCGTGATGTTCGCCCTGATGTATTTGAACACCTGGGCGCCGGAGCATGTCCGCTACAGCCAGACGCGGACCTGGATGGCGCTGCTGATGGGCGCGACGATGGCGATCGTCATGCTCGGCTTCATGTTCTCGATGTACAAGAACAGGCGCGCGAATATCGCGATCTTCGCCGGCGCGGCCTTGGTCTTCGCCGGCGCGCTCTGGCTGGTGCGAAGCCAGGCGACGGTCGGCGACGTCGCCTACATGAAGGCGATGATCCCGCACCATTCGATCGCCGTGCTGACCAGCGAGCGCGCCCATATTCGCGATCCGCGCGTTCGCCTGCTCGCCGACCGGATCATCGAGGCGCAGCTGCGCGAGATCGGCGAGATGGAGGCGCTGATCGCCGAGCTCGAGCGCAATCCGCTCCCGGACGGCGCGCCCGATCTCCCCTCATACCGCGATCTGGGCGCCCCGCCCCCGCCGCCGGCGCGTTGACGAGAACCGTCTGCCGGGCGATCATGGTCGGGGTCGAACGGAGACACGCATGATTTCGAGACGTACGATATTGCTCGCGCCGCTGGCGCTGATCGCCTGCGGCAGCGCGGCGGCGGCACAGTCGATCGAGGTGATGAAGACGCCGACCTGCGGCTGCTGCACGCACTGGGTCGAGCACCTGCGCGCCGAGGGCTTCGAGGTCAGCGTGACCGATTTGCCGGATCTCACCGCCGTCGCGCGCGAGCTGCACGTGCCGGACGATCTGCGCTCCTGCCACACCGCGCGGACCGGCGGTTATGTGGTCGAGGGGCACGTCCCCGCCGCCGACATCCGCCGCCTGCTCGCCGAGCGCCCGGAGGCCGCCGGGATCGCCGCGCCCGGCATGCCGATCGGCTCGCCCGGCATGGAGCAGGGGGACCTCACCGAGCCCTATCAGGTGATCCTGTTCACCCGGGACGGCCGCCGGAGCCTGTTCGCGCAGCATTGAGCCTGTTCGCGCGCCGGCGCCTCAGCCAGGCGGTGAGGCCGAGCCGGCTGGGGAACATCACGATCCCTGCGATCACCACGATCAGCCCGAGCGCGGTCGCGACGATCAGCAGCGGGCTGTTGAAATCCTCATGGTCGCGCCAGTCCATGATGTGCAGGCTCCAGAGGAAATCGTAAACCCGCCACAGCGTCGAGCGCCGTGCAGCCACGACTCCGGTATCCGCCGCGACATAGAGCGAGCGGTTGGCGTCATCGTCGAAATCGACCCGCCAGGCGGGGAGCGCGCCACGATATTCGGGGCTGTTCTCCGTCACGCGTTCGACCCGCGCCGCGCGCGCCTCGCCGGCATGATCGGCCTCCGCGATCCGCGCGGCGACGGTCATCGGGATCGGCGAGGCCGGGCGGCCGGTGGCGAGATCGTAGAGCCGGGGCCGCCCCTCGCGTGGGGTAACCAGGGCGACCGGGCGGTTGAGCAGTACGCGGATCTCGATCCGCTCGCCGGTCACCCCGGCCGAGCCCAGCCGCAGCAGCCCGTCGGCGGCGAGGCCGAACGGCACCGGCGCGGCGGCGGCCTCGGCCTTCGCATGCTCGCTCCGCACCCGTTCGATCGGGACGGCGGCGAAGAACAGCCCGCTGACGAACCAGAACA
>NZ_JBQTJC010000218.1:0-1628 GCF_052387495.1 Sphingosinicella sp.
GAGGGGGCCTTATGGTCAGGAAGAGCCCCTCCACCGCACTTCGAGCGGTCCCCCTCCCCTGCAAATGCAGGGGAGGATCGGGTCATGCCCGCACCTCCCTGGCGATGGCCTCGAGGAGGCCGTTGACGAAGCCGCTTTCGCGCGGGTCGTAGAAGGCTTTGGCGACGTCGACATATTCGGAGATGACGCTGCCGACCGGCACGTCGGCGCGGGCCGCGAGCTCGTAGGCGCCGGCGCGCAGGATCGCCTTCATCGGCTTGTCGAGCCGGGCGAGCGTCCAGCCCTCGGCCAGCCGGCCGGCGATCAGGACGTCGAGCTCGTCGCGGCGGGCGTCGACGCCGGCCACCACGTCGTCGAAGAAATCGACCTCGGCCTCCGCATATTCGATATCGTCGATGGTCGCGCCGAGGCGGTGATGGTGGAATTCGTGGAGCAGGGTCGCGAGCGGCGTTCCCTCCATCTCCTGCTGATAGAGCGCCTGCACCGCGGCGAGGCGGGCGGCGGAGCGGGAGCGGGAACGCTTGGGAGTGGTGGCCATAGGCGCGGCCATAGCTAGGTCGTCTCGGCGATGAAATCCCGGATCGCGGCGATCACGAAGTCGGGATATTCCCACGGAATGAAATGGCCGGCCTCTGCGGTCGCTGCGGTGCGCAGGTCCGGGACATGCTCGTGGAGGGTGGCGAGCTGGACCGGGAGCAGGGCGGTGTCCCTGAGGCCCCAGACGACCAGCGTCGGCATCGTCACCTTGGGGAAGGGCAGGTTGACCCAGGCGGGAAGCGCGGCGTCCTCGCCGACCGCGGGCACGACCATTTCGCTCGCCCGGTACCAGTTCAGCATCGCGGTGAGCGCGCCGGGCGCGGACCATTGATCGAGATAGGTTTGCCGCTCCTCGGGCGGGATCAGCGAGAGATCGGCGTGGCCGCCGAAGGTCTTCTCGTAGAAACTCTCTAAGCCCATCGCCGCGATGCCCTGCTCCATCGCGGGATTGCGGAAGGCGCGGATATATTGGGAGGCGGCGCGCTGGGCCTCGTCCTCGATCAGCGATTCTTGGAAGACGAGCGGGTGCGGCGAATTGACGATGACCAGCCGCTTGACGCGATCGTGATGCCGAAGCGCGGCCAGCCAGGCGACAGCGCCGCCCCAATCATGGCCGATCAAAGTGAATTGCTTCAGGCCTAAAGCATCGGCGAGCGCGACCAGGTCCTCGAGGATCCGCTCGGTCCGGTAGGCCTCGACGCCCTCCGGCTTGTCCGAGCCGGCGAAGCCGCGCTGATCGGGGGCGACGACGCGGAAATCCCGCGCGAGATCGGGGACCATTGCGCGCCAGGTGCGATGCGATTCGGGAAAGCCGTGGAGGAGGATGATCGCCTCACCCTCCCGCGGGCCTTCGTCGACGACGTTCAGCGTGACGCCGGTGGCGAGCGCGATGCGGGTCACGGATAGCTCACCGTCTTAGGGACTTCGGGCAGCGGGATATACTCTTCATGGTCGTCCGGCGGCAAAGAGAAGCGGCCGGCTTTCCAGTCCTCGTTGGCCTGGTTGATCCGGTCGCGGCGCGAGGAGACGAAGTTCCAGTAGACGTGGCGCGGCCCGTCGAGCGGCGCGCCGCCGCAGAGCATGATGTGGCC
>NZ_JBQTJC010000219.1:0-1764 GCF_052387495.1 Sphingosinicella sp.
GCCACGCCCCGCACCGCCCCGGCCGCGCGCGCCACTGCCTGGCTCGACGCCGATACGCTGCGCGAGCTCAGGAGCGAGGCGCGCGCCGAGCGAAGGGGAGGCACGCGCAACTGATGGCGACGCTGGCCGCTCAGATCGAACGGCGCGTTGTCCATGTCGACGAGCGGCAGGGGCTGAGCCTCACCTACCACCGGCTGATGCTGGTAATGCTGCTCTTCGCCGGAGTCACGGCGCTCGTCGTGCTGCGGCTCGGCTGGCTTCAGCTCTTCACCGACCGCTCCGCCGCGACGGCGCTCGCCAATCCCCTGATTCCGCCGCGCGCGGATATCACCGACCGCAACGGCATCCCGCTCGCCCGCACGATCGACGCCTGGACGATCGGCGCCTTTCCGCGCCGGATCATCGGCGACAGGGCCGAGCTGGCGCGGCGCCTCAACGAGCTGATGCCCGAGCGCAGCGCCGCCGAATTCCACCGGCTGCTCAGTTCCGAGAGCAATTTCGTCTATCTCGCCCGCCGCGCGCTGCCCGAGTTGGTCGCCGCGGTGAACGGGCTCGGCGAGCCGGGGATCGAGCCGAGCCGGGAGCCGGAGCGGCTCTACCCCCAGACCGCGATGGCCGGCCACGTCCTCGGCTGGACCGACCGGGAAGGCCATGGCGTCGCCGGCATGGAGCGGGTGCTGGAGGAGCGTCTGACCGAGGCGACGACGCGCGGCCAGCCGGTCGCGCTCGCCATCGACAGCCGGGTCCAGGCGACGATCGAGGCCGAGCTCGCCTCCGCCGTCGCCGCGATGCAGGCCGAAGGCGGCACCGGCATCGTGCTCGACGTGCGCACCGGCGAGGTCGTCGCCTTGGCCTCGGCGCCGACCTTCAATCCCAACGCCGCCGGCCGCTCTGATCCCAGCGCGCTCTACAATCGGGCGACGATGGGCGTCTACGAGCTCGGTTCGGTGTTCAAGCCGATCACCGTCGCGGCGGCGATGGAGGCGGGCGTCGTCACCTCGATGCAGCAGCGCTGGGATGCGAGCGCGCCGATCCCGATCGGCCGCTTCCGGATCAGCGACGATCACCCGCTCGGTCGCCAGATCAACATCCCCGAGCTGATGGTGCACAGCTCGAACATCGCCACCGCCCATGTCGCCGACGCGATGGGCGCGGAGCGGATGCAGGCGGCGTTCCGGGCGCTCGGCTTCGACGAGCCGCCGCTGATCGAGCTGAACGAGCGCGCCCGCCCGATCTGGCCGAGCGACTGGGGCCGGGCCCGGGTGCTCAATTCGGGCTTCGGCCACGGCCTCGCGATCACCCCGCTCCACCTCGCCAGCGCCTATGCGGCGCTGGTCAACGGCGGCATCTTCCGTCCCGCGACCCTGCTCCGCGTCGAGCCGGGCCGCGCGGTGCCGGGCCGCCGCGTTTATTCCGAGCAGACCAGCTATCGGATCCGTCAGCTGCTCCGCCTCAACGTGATGCAGGGCACGGGCCGGCGCGCCGCGGCGGCGGGGCTGCGCGTCGGCGGCAAGACCGGGACGGCGGAGAAGCCGGTCGCGGGCGGCTACAGCCGTAACGTCAACGTTTCGACCTTCGCGGCGGCCTTTCCCATGGATCAGCCGCGCTATGTGGTGCTGGTCATGGTCGATGCCCCCCGTCCCACCGAAGCGAACAGCTTCGTCACCACCGCCGCCTATACCGCCGCGCCGATCGTCTCGCGGGTGATCGCGCGCGCCGGCCCGCTGCTCGGAGTCATTCCGAGCGAAACCCGCGACATCGATG
>NZ_JBQTJC010000220.1:0-13465 GCF_052387495.1 Sphingosinicella sp.
GGGCCGACGCCCATCCGCTGATGCGCGCGCTCTGGCAGCCGCGGCTGCTGGAGGCGATCGACTTCATCGCCGGGCGGATGGCCGAGGACCGCGCCAATGGGCGCCGTCCGCTCGCCGCCGAGGCGGAAGGCAGGATCGATCTCGCCGGAGTGAAGCTGCGCGGCGTCGCCGACCGGATCGATCGGCTCGCCGACGGCAGTCTCGCCATCGTCGACTACAAGACCGGGCAGCCGCCTTCAACCAAGGCCGTGGCGGAAGGCTATTCGCTTCAGCTCGGCCTGCTCGGCCTGATTGCCGAGCGTGGCGGCTTCGAGGGAATCGAGGGCGCGGCGGCGGCGTTCGAATATTGGAGCCTGGCACGCAAATCGGGCAAGCTCGGCTATGTCGCCTCGCCCGTCGGCGGCCGTTCGGGCCTCGACGCCGCCGATTTCACCACCGCCGCCGCGCGCAACTTCATTGGCGCCGTCGAGAAGTGGCTGACCGGGTCCGAACCCTTCACCGCCAGGCTGCACCCCGAATACGCGCCCTACGGCGATTACGACCAGCTCATGCGCCTCGACGAATGGTACGGTCGAGAGTGAGCTAGCGCGCGAACAGCCGCCGCAGGAACACCGTCTCGACCTCGCGCCGCAAATCGTTGTTCGGCTTCTTCTGGAAGCCGTGGCCCTCGTCGGCGAAGAGGACGTACCAGGTTTCGATCCCGTTCTCGCGCAGCCGCCGCACGACCTGGTCCGATTCCGATTGCGGGACGCGCGGGTCGTTGGCGCCCTGCATGACCAGCATCGGCCGGGTGATCCGGGCGATGTTGTTCATCGGTGCGATCCGCTCGAAGACGCGCTGCATTTCGGGGTCGCGCTCGTCGCCATATTCGGCGCGGCGATTGTCGCGGCGATAGGCCTCGGTGTTCCTGAGGAACGTGGCGAAATCGCTGATCCCGTAGCGCTCGACGCCGCCCACGAGCCGGTCGGAGAAGTGGGTCATCGAGGCGAGCGACATATAGCCGCCATAGGACTGGCCGTAGACCGCGACCCGCGCGGCATCCAGGTTCGGCTGGCGCCCTATCCAGTCGAGCAGCGCGCCGATGTCGCGCACGCTGTCCTCGCGCCGCTCGGCATTGTCGAGGTTCATATAGCGCGTGCCATAGCCTTCGGAGCCGCGCACGTTGGGCAGGATCACGGTCGCGCCGAGCACGTCGGCGAAATATTGCGCGCCGGGGTTCCAGCCCGGCCGGGTCTGGCTCTCCGGCCCACCGTGGATGTCGACGATCACCGGCGTGCGCGCATCCGCCGCCACCCCGCGCGGGCGATAGACGAAGGCGGGGACGGAAAGTCCGTCGAAGCTCTCGAAGCGGATCAGCTCGGGCTCGGCGAGCCGCGCCGGATCGAGCCCTCCCAATTCGGACATCGTCCAGCGTTCCGAACCGCGCTCGCCGGTCGTGTCGAAGGTATAGACGTCTCCGGCCGAGGTCGCGGAGGAAATCGACAGTCCGAGCCGTCGCCCGTCGGGCGAGAAACCCATGCCGGTGAGCACGCCGCGCGGCAGCGAAGTCGGCTGCGGCAGCGCGCGGCGGGTGACGAAATCCTGCAGGACAACGCGCGAGTAGCCGTCCTCGTTGACCGAATAAGCGAGCAGGCGGCCGTCGCTCGAGAGGTCGTAATCCTCGACGTCCCACTCCATCTCGGGCGACACCGGCGTCATCCGCCCGCTCTCGATGTCGATCTCCGTCAGCCGCGCGACATCGCCGCCGGCATTGGTGATCGTCAGGATCGAGCGGCCGTTTCGGATGAAACGCGCCTCGCTATAGCGCGCCGGCGTCGCCACCGACCAGGCGAGCTCGCGCGCCTCGCCGCTCGCGAGATCGAGCAGGATCAGCCGGTTCTCGCGGTTGGAGATGCCGCGGCTGACGAGGATGCGGCGGCCGTCATCGCTGATGTCGGTGGGGAAGACGGCGCCCGTGCCCTGCCAGGCGACCCGGCGGGTGGCGGGATCGTTCGGCGCGGCGGTCATGATCGCATAATCGGCCGAGCCGCGCGTCGCCCGCGACCAGGCGACGAGGTTGCCGTCGCGGCTGAACACCGCGCCCTGGTTGCGCGTGCCGGGCTCGGTGACCAGGCGCGCTTCGCCGCCCACGACGCCGCGCGCGTAGAGCTGGAACCACTCGTCGCCGCCGGTGTCGCGGCTGTAAACGAAGGCGTGGCTCTCCGGGATCGCCTGCGCGCCCGAAACCGGCTCGTCGTGGAAGGTGAGCTGGGTGCGCGCCCGAAGCGGCGCCTCGACATGGTGGACCTGATTGGTCGCGCCGAAGCGGGTGGTGATCAGCATCGTCCCGTTGCGCAGCCAGTCCTGGAAGCGCGCCTCGCGGTAATTCTGGTAAAGCTGGACGGCGGCGCGGACGTCGGCCGGGATTTCCGGAACGTTTTCGAGCCGGGCGGTGCCGACCTGGCGGACGGCGGGCTCCGGCGCCTGCGCGGCGAGAGGAACGGACAGGGCGAGCAGGGCGGAAAGGAATACGGGCCGAATCAAGGGACACCTCGACGATTGCCTGGGACGCGCCAAGCAGTCCTTCAGTCAGGCCAGGGGGTCAAGCGCGGTGGCCTGAAGCCGCCCCGTCAGCCCAGTTCGCCCCGATGCGGCGGCGCCTCCGGCCGCGGGCAGCGCATTTCGGAATGTGCCCGACGGTCGTGGCGGCCGTGCATGCGGTGGCCGCGATGCCCGCGATGGGCGCGATGGTCGGCCGGATGATGCCCATCGGCGGAGGCCATATGAACCCGGGCGCGGCGCGGCTCGCGCTCGCCAAGCCATTCGGCATAGGCCGCGCGCACGCCGCGCTCATAGAGCTGGATGCAGCGGTCGTCATTGCGACCGCGGCAGGGCCGGTAGCGGACCGGCGCGACGGCATGATCCTGCCCGATGACGGCGATGCCGGCATAAGCGAGCTGCGGCAGATCGGGATAGGCGGCGCCGATCAGCATGAAGGCGGAGAGACCGGCGAGGGCGAGCGGCTTCTTCATCGACTCTTCCTTTCTCAGCGAAGGGAAGGGGTTAACTAGCATGGTTAACGCCCGCGCGGAGTCGAATTGTTTCGGCTCAGGCGAGCGTCACCCAGATTCCGTAGAGGCTGGTCAGGATCAGCACACCGCCGACGATCAGCAGCAGGCCCCTGGCTGGCACATGGCGCGCCATATCCACCCAGCGGCGCCGCCGCGACGCCGCCGATCAAGAGGCCCGCCATCGACAGGGTGAAGGCCTCCCAGCCGAGCGAGGCCAGGAAGGTGGCCGAGATGGTGACGGCGAGGAAGAATTCAGCGGTGTTGACCGTGCCGATCACCTTCCTCGGATGCGCGCCCTGGGCGAGCAGGTTGCTGGTCACGACGGGGCCCCAGCCGCCGCCGCCCGCGGCGTCGAGGAAACCGCCGGCGAAGCCGAGCGGCTCGACGATCCGCGCGTGGCGGTGACGCTGGACGCGGCGGGTGCCCCGCCAGAGTAGATAAACGCCGATCAAAGCGAGATAGCCCAGCACGAAGGGCCGCGCCTGCTCCGCCGGGACTTGGGTCAGGACATAGGCGCCGAGAATGCCGCCGATCAGGCCGGGGATGACGATCCGCCGAAACAGCCGCCAGCTCACGTTCTTGTGCAATGTGTGGCTGATCCCCGAGGCGCCGGTGGTGAACACCTCCACCGCGTGGACGCTGGCCGAGGCGGAGGCGGGGGGCACGCCGAGGCTGATCAGCAAGGTGCTCGAAATCACGCCGAACGCCATGCCGAGCGCGCCGTCGACGAGCTGCGCCGCGAAGCCCACCAGGATGAAGGGCAGGATATCGGCGGCCGACGTCACGCTGAGGTCGAACATACCCGCTCCCGGCATCGGGAGGAGGTCTCCCGCTCAGTCCCCGACATAGTCCAGCGCCGGGACGGTGCAAATGCCGGATGACGGGACGAGTTCCCAGGCGCGGACCCCCTCAAATCTTAGCAAATCGTAAACCTTTGTTGCCGGAAAATGGCGAGGATCGGCGCGGGGGCGGCCGTCGGGCTTCGATTTGGCTTTTAAGGACAGGTCGTGTTGGACACCGTCTACTCACTTTCCGCCGACGTGCCGCCGAGCGACGGCTACGAGGATGATGCGGGCGCGGTCTTCCAGCCGGGCTCGCTCACCCTGGGCAGCATCCGGCAGGTCTGCCAGATCCGCAAGATCGGCGCGGGCGGCGCGGTGTTGCACGCCGATCTTGCGATCGAAGAAGGGCAGCGGCTGGAGCTCGAGCTCGAGACCGGCGAGCATCTCGACGGCACGATCGCCTGGCGGCAGGGCTTCGAGATCGGGCTCAGATTCGACCGGCCGATCGATATCCTGCCGATCCTCGCCCGCAATCTCGCCGGACAGCCCGGCGAGCGCCGCCGCATGCCGCGGATCGAGGTCTATTGCCCCGCCTTGCTCGAGGCGGCCGGCCGCACCGAGCTGGTGACGGTCCGCGATATCGCCCAGGGCGGCGTCAAAATCGAAGCGCCCTTCCCGCTGGCCCGCGAGGACCGGCTGACGGTGACGCCCGAGGGTCTCCACCCGATTTCCGGCGTCGTGCGCTGGGCGAAGGACTGTGTCGCGGGCATCGGCTTCGACCAGGAGCTGGGCTGGCAGGAGCTGATGCCCTGGCTCAGGGAGCGGCGGCAGGCGCCGCCGGCCGATTTCACCGCGCCGCCGCCGTCCTCGGCGGAGGAGGCGCCCCCGGGGCCCGACTCGGCGGGCTCCGTCCAGCTCAATCTCCACGCCCGAGTGCGCGAGGGGCTGCGGCGCTGGGCGATCGACGTCGAGTCGCTCACCCAGCGATCGATCGAGTTCGAATCCTTCGCGCCGCTGCGGCTCGGGACCCTGCTCTGGATCGTGCTGCCCGGCCTCGAAGGATGGCCGGCGCGGATCGTCGCCAATGAAGGCTATCGCTTCACCTGCGAGTTCACCCAGCCGCTCCATCCCGCCGTGCTGGAGCGGGTGCTGGCCGCGGCCCGCGATGCCGATTGAACGCGCATCGCTGCTTCGTCTCGCGTTCGTCCTGCCGACCCTTGCCGCCTGTCAGACCGTCCCGGAGGCGCCGCCGCCCGCGAGCGAGCCTCCCGCCGCGGAGGCCTGGCGCAGCGTCGCCCGGCCGGCGGATGCCGATCGCATCGCCAGGCTCCGCGGCGCCTGGGAGGCGGGGCTCGCCGAGGCGCGGCAAGGGGGCTTCGCTGCGCGGATCGCGGATCTGGGTCCGGCGCTGACGCCCGCGATCGGCCAGCCGCGCGCCGCGCCACCTCCCGGTCCCTATCGTTGCCGCGTCATCCGGCTGGGTGGAGCGCCGGGGCGGCGCGCCCTGACGGTTTACCCGGCTCACTTCTGCCATGTCGGCGCGGAGGGCGGCTTGCTCTCCTTCACCAAGCAGGCGGGCGGCGAGCGCTTCGGCGGCTATCTCTTCGCCGATAGCGACGCGCGGCTCATCTTCCTGGGAACGATGATGACCGCGAACGACGAGCGGGCGCCAGCCTATGGCGAGGAGGAGGCGCGGGAGCTGGCCGGAATCGTCGAGCGGGTCGGGCCGATGCGCTACCGCCTTCTTCTGCCATGGCCGCGGGGCGGCGCGAGGCTCGACATCGTCGAGTTCGTCCCGGCTCCGGCGCCGCTCGATTGAGCGGGGCTCAGGGCCTGGAGTCTAGCCCTTGTCGTTCTTGCGGGCGCGGTTGGCGTAGAGGAGGGCGGCGACGAGGGCCGCGGAGCCGATGCCGATCGCGGCGCCGGTGACCAGCTGCCGGGTCCGCTTGGCGGGCGGCCTGGTGGAGGCTTTGGCGGCTTCCGCCTCTGCCAGGACGCTCGGAGTTTCGACTTCGGGTTCGTCGGCCATCTCTGCTGCTGCTCTGATGGGTACGGTAAGCGGCCAAGCCTAGCGGTTCCGCCGTGCCGGCGAAACAGCCGAGATCAATCTTCGTCGCGTGAAAATCGGGACGGCGCCTGTCTGCGCCGTCCCGTTCTTCAATCAGCCCGAGATCAGCAGCGGCGCCCGCGACCGACCGGATCGGAGCCATGGCCGGTGTCGGAATCGGTGCACGAACGGCGTCCGCAGCGGCGACCGCGACCCACCGGGTCGGAACCTCGGCCCGTGTCGCGATCGGTGCAGCCCGAGGGGCGGTGTCCGCAACGACGGCCGCGGCCGACCGGATCGGACGGGTCGCTGTCGCTGCAGCCGGAAGGACGCCCGCCGCAACGGCGGCCACGGCCGACCGGATCGGAGGGATCGCGGTCGCTGCAGCCCGTCGGGCGCCGGCAGCGCCTGCCGTTCCCGCCCGGATCGCCATAGCGTCCTGAATCGGCGTCGCTGCAGCCGCTCTGCGCGGACGCTTCGTCGGTGACGACGGTGATGGCGGCAGCACTGACCAGGGCGCCGCCCGCGACGCGGCCCAGGAAGGAGCGCCGGCTGAGCTTACGAGTGGGTTTCATTCTACTCTCCCCTCGTCCGAATACAGCCCCCGACCCAGGCAGCCACGATTGGTGTCGGAGCATCCAGACGTTTCGTAGAGTAAATGAGACTGCCCCGCTGTCAACCCACGACCTTCGCGCTGATCGAGGTTAGGATGTCCGCATGACCGAGCGCGGATTCGCCCTGTTCGAGACGCCGATCGGGCGCTGCGCCCTGGCCTGGGAGGGCGGCACGGTCCTCGGCCTTCAGCTGCCCGAGGCGAGTGATTCGGCGGCGCTGGCGCGGCTCGAGCGCCGCTTTCCCGGACTCGCGCCGGCCGAGCCGCCGGAAGCCATCGGCGCCCTAATCGCAAAGATCGTCGCTCACCTCAGCGGGGCGCGCTCCGACTATTCGGATGCGCCGCTGGATCTGGATCGCGTCGGGGCGTTCGAGGCCGCTGTCTATCGTGCCGCGCTGGCCATTCCGTGGGGCGAAACGCGGACCTATGGCGCGCTCGCCGCAAGGCTCGGCGATCCCGGCGCGGCGCAGGCGGTCGGCCAGGCGCTCGGCCGCAATCCGTGGCCGATCGTCGTGCCCTGTCACCGCATCACCGCGGCAGACGGGCGCACCGGCGGCTTCTCGGCAGCGGGTGGCGTGGCGACCAAGCTCAGGTTGCTGGAGATCGAAGGCGCGCTCGCCCCGGAATCGCTGCCGCTCTTCGCGCCGCCGCCTGCCTAATCGGGCTTGCGTCCCGCGGGCAGGGTGAAGCGGAAGACGGCGCCACCCTTGGGCGAATTCTCCGCGACGATCGTCCCGCCATGCGCCTCGACGATCGTGCGGCTGATCGAGAGGCCCACACCGAGGCCGCCAGGCTTGCTGCTGTGGAAAGGGGCGAAGACCGTCTCCGGCGCGGCGTCGCCGAGGCCCGGGCCGCTGTCCTCGACGCTGACCTCGACCATGTTCCCGGACGCGGGCGAGGTGGCGATCGCGATGCGCTTGCGCGCGGAGTCACGCATCGCTTCGATCGCATTGCGGATCAGGTTGATCAGGACCTGCTGGATCTGGACCGCGTCGGCGCGCACCCAATGGGCCTTGTCGTCGAGGTGAAAGCGGATCTCGACCCCTTCGCGCTGGGCGAGCGGGAGGACGAGCACGCCGGCATCGGCGATGATCGCCCGCAGGTCATTCGTCTCCGCTTTGGTCCTGCCCTTGGAGACGAAGGCGCGCAGCCGTTCCAATATGTCGATCGCCCGCCGGATTGAGCCACCCGCCTGGTCGAGCGCGCGCCGTGCCTCCCGCGCCCGCTCGTCGGCGATTGGACGAAGCAGCTTTCTGCACGTCTCGATATAATTGCCGGCCGCGGTCAGCGGCTGCGCCAACTCGTGCGACAGGGTCGCGGCCATCGTCCCCATCGCGCTGACCCGGGAGCCGTGCATAAGCTCGGCCTGGGCCCGGGCCAGCTCCTCGGCCGACTTCTTCTGCTGGCTGATGTCGCGGTAGAAGATGGCGAGGCCGCCCGCGGTTCGGTGACCGCGAATCTCGAGCCAGGACTGGCGCCCGTCGGTCCAGGTATAGAAATGCTCGATTGAGACCGGCTGCCGGTCCCGCATCGCCTTGACGAAGATGGCTTCCAGCGCGGACGTGCGCAGATGGGGAGCCACGTCCCAGAGGATGCGGCCGATGAAGTCCGATCTCGGCCGGCGCGCCATGCGCAGGCCTTCGGCGTTGATCTCGAGGACGCGGAAGTCCGGATCGACGAAGATGAAGCCTTCGCTGATCAGCTGCAGCAGCTCACGCTCCTGGTCGCCTGTTCCCAACGGCGTCCCCTCGGGTTCGAGTAGCGCTTACCCATACAGTCCCGGCCGGGCGAAAAACCTTTCGCGATATGGTTAATATTTTTTACGGGGCCGGAACGACCGCGGGCTCGCGCTGAAAGAATCGGGTCGCATTCATGCCTTCGGTCCTCCTAAGAGAAGGTGATGGCGAACCGCCTCAAACCGCTCGCCTTGCTCGAAGGCGACCAGCTGCGCGCCTCGCACCCGCGCGATCATGCCTCGCTTTCGGCCTCGGCGGGAACGGGAAAGACCCATGTCTTGACCGCGCGCGTGCTGCGGCTGCTGCTCGCCGGCGCGGACCCGGCGACGATCCTCTGCCTCACCTTCACCAAGGCCGGTGCGGCCGAGATGGCCGAGCGAATCCATTCCCGGCTCGCGCACTGGGTGCGTTTGAAGGACAACGAGCTCGGCAAGGAATTGCTCGCGCTCGCCGAGGATCCCGGCCCGGCGACGCGCGAGCGGGCCCGCACCGTGTTCGCCCGCGTCCTGGAGGCGACCGGGGGCGGCCTGCGCATCCAGACCATCCACGCCTTCTCCCAGAGCCTGCTCGCCGCCTTTCCGGCCGAGGCGGGGCTGGTGCCCGGCTTCCGTCCGCTCGAGGGCCGCGAGGAGCAGCAACTTGGCCGGGCCGCGCTCGCCGATTTGCTGGTGCGCGCAGAGGCGGGGGGCGATCTCGGTCTCGTCGCCGACATCCAGGCGCTGAGCTTGCGGCTGGGCGAGGGCGGGGCGGAGAGCTTCCTCCGCGCCTCCGCGCGCGCCCCGGAGGCGATGGCGGCGCTCGGCCCGCGCGAAGGGATCGAGGCGCGGCTGCGGCACCTGTTCGATCTCCCTTTGGGCGACATCAACGCGATCCTCGCCCGCGAATGCGCCGACGACGCCTTCGATCTGGCGGTGCTGAGGACGATCGCGGACGCCAACCGCGCCTGGGGCACGGCGACGGGCCAATCCGCCTGCGACGTGGTCGCCGGCTGGCTGGCGCGCTGGCCGGAGGCGCGCGCCTCCGCGCTGGCCGACATTGCCGGAATCGTGCTCACCAAGGCGGGCGACCCGCGCAAGGTGTCGACCGGCCTGCTCAAGGCGCTGCCCGCTTATGACGCCGCCGCCGCGCGCCTCGCCGAATGCTGCCGCCGCCTGATCGATCTGCGCTCGCGCGCGGCAATGGTGGCGGACCTCGCCGCCGGCCTCCGCGCCGGACAGGCCTTCGCAAGCGCTTACCGCGACGCCAAGCGCGCCGCCGGCGCGGTCGATTTCGACGATCTGATCCGCTGGGCCGAGGCGCTGCTGCTCACCCCCGGCATGGGCGACTGGGTGCGCTACAAGCTCGACCGCCAGACCGATCATATCCTGATCGACGAGGCCCAGGACACGAACGAGCGGCAGTGGAACATCGTCCGCGCGCTCGCCGGGGAATTTTTCGCCGGCGAAGGCGAGTCCCGCCGCCACCGCACGATCTTCACCGTCGGCGACTACAAGCAGGCGATTTTCGGCTTCCAGGGCACCGATCCCGCCAGCTTCGACGTCGCCCGCGCCTGGTTCGCGCGGGAGGCGGCTTCGGTCGAGCGCGACTTCCTCGATCTCTCGATGGACAAGAGCTTCCGCTCCGCGCCGGAAATCCTGAGCGTCGTCGATCGGATGATCGGCGAGGTCGGCCACGAGGCGCTCGGCCTGGCGCGGCGTCCCAACCCGCACGAGTCGCATCACAGCGACTGGTCGGGCTCGGTGACGCTCTGGCAGCCCTACAGCGTCGAGGCCGACGAAGAAGTTGGCGAGGAAGGCTGGATCGCCGAATCCACCCGAGCCTATGCCGGCAAGCTTGCCCGGCAAATCCGCGACTGGCTCGAAAATCCCTTCTGGCTGGCAAGCCGCGGCCGTCAGCTTCGCCCCGAGGATATCCTCATCCTCGTCCGCCGCCGCGGCGAGCTCGCGGCCCTGCTGGTCGCGCGGCTCCATGCCGAAGGCGTCCCCGTCGCCGGCGTCGACCGGCTGCTCCTCTCGGCCCCGCTGGCGGTACAGGATCTGCTCGCCGCCGCCCGTTTCGCCGTCCAGCCGCTCGACGATCTCAACCTGGCCAGCCTGCTCGTCTCCCCGCTCTTCAGCTGGTCGCAGGATCAGCTCTATGCGGTCGCGGAAGGCCGCGATGGCCCGCTCTGGCCGCATCTGCGCGACCACAAGGCCACGCCGAAAGCGGCGCGCGACGGCCTTCAGGCGGTCCTCGCCATGGCCGATTTCGAGACCCCGCACGGCTTCTTCGAAAGCCTGCTCTCCGGGCCGTTCGACGGGCGGCGCAAATTGCTCGAGCGGCTCGGCCCGGAGGCGCGCGATCCGATCGAGGAATTGCTGTCGAGCGCGCTCGAATTCGAAGGCCCCGCCACCTCGCTCCAGGCCTTTCTCGATTGGTTCGCGCGCGGCGATGTCGAGATCGTGCGCGATCCTTCGGGTCCGCGCGATGCCGTGCGGGTGATGACCGTACACGGCGCCAAGGGCCTGCAATCGCCGGTGCTCGTCCTCGCCGACGCCTGCGCCGATCCGGACCGGCTCGGTCCCGGCAGCCGGATCGCTGCTCTGCCGCTCGGCGAGGGCGGGCCGGAGCTGCCGGTCTTCCGGCCGCGCAAGGATGAAATGGCGGAGCCGCTCGCCTCCCATGTCGCGCGGCAGGACGCGCGCGACCGCGAGGAGCATTGGCGGCTGCTCTACGTCGCCCTGACCCGGGCGGAGGAACGGCTCTATGTCGGCGGCGCGCTCGCCGCCCGCGACCGCGACGGCGCGGCGCAAGCGAGTTGGCACCGGGCGGTCGAGACGGCGCTGGCCGGGCTCGGCGCGGACTGGGAGGAAGTGCCGGCCTGGACCCGCGAAATGCGCTTTGGCTCGCTCGAACAACGCGCGAAGAAACCGACGAAACAAGTGGAATCCAAAGTAGAAATCCCTGACTGGCTGCGCACGCCTGCGCCGGTCGAGGCGCGGCCGCCGCGGCCGCTCGCCCCCTCGGCGATCGGCGAGGACGACCTGCCTTATCCGCCGCCCGGACCGGAGCTGCGCCGCGCAGCCTTGCGCGGCAAGCTGCTCCACCAGCTCTTCGAGCGCCTCCCCGGCGTCATCCCCGCCGAACGGCCGGCGCTGGCGGCGCAATGGCTGGAGCGGTCGGCCGGCGTGGACGACGCGGCGTTCCGCCATTCGCTCGTCGCCGATGCCTGCCGGATCGTCGATCATCCCGATTTCGCCGACCTGTTCAGCGCCGACGCGCTCGCCGAGGCGCCGATCGCGGCGGTGATCGGGGAGGGGATCGTCGTCGCCGGCACCGCCGACCCGCGGCTGGTCGCCGACGACCGAATCCTCGGCGCCGATTTAAAGACCCGCCGCAGCGTGCCGGCGACGCCGGCGGAGGTCCCGCCCGGCCATTTGCGCCAGATGGCCGCCTATCGCGCGGCGTTGCGCGTCATCTTTCCCGATCGGCCGGTCGAGGCGGCCTTGCTCTATACGAGCGGGCCGCTGCTCCACCCGTTGCCGCAAGCGCTACTCGACGCCCATGCGCCCGCGGGGAGTTGAGCCGGGGCACGCGCCACCCTACATCCCGCTCCAGCCCTCCAAGGAGACTAGAGACATGGCCACCAAGACCGTCACCGATTCGTCCTTCCAGACCGATGTGCTCGGCGCCTCCGGCCCGGTGCTGGTCGATTTCTGGGCGGAATGGTGCGGCCCGTGCAAGATGATCGCGCCCGCGCTCGAGGAATTGAGCGAGGAGCTGGGCGACAAGGTGACCATCGCCAAGTTGAACATCGACGAAAATCCGGAGGCGCCCTCGAAATATGGCGTGCGCGGCATCCCGACGATGATCCTGTTCAGGAACGGCCAGCCGGCCGCGACCCAGGTCGGCGCCGAGCCCAAGAGCCGCATCCAGGCCTGGCTCGAGGGCGCGCTTCAGTCCGCCGCCGCCTAGCCAGGCAATGAGCGCGGGGTTCGTCCGCATCGTCACCGATGCGAGCTTCGATCGGGACGTGTTGGGCGCTGGGCGTCTCGTCCTCGTCTCGTTCGGGGCCCCCTGGTGCGGGCCCTGCAAGCTGATGGCGCCGGGCCTTCGCTACCTCGCCGCCCGCCGCAAGGACCGGCTCAGCGTGGCCAAGCTCGATGTGGATGCCAACCCGGCCAGCGCGAAGCGCTTCGGCGTCGAGACCTTCCCGCTCTGCATCCTCTTCGATCGGGGCGAGGAGGTGACTCGCCTCGACGGCTATATGCCGCTCAAGAAAGTCGAAGCCGAGCTCGCGCCTTATCTGGATCCCGCCTGAGGTGGCTCCGTCCCGGCAAGGCCCCGCGTGTCTGGCCGGAAGCGGTCGTGGCGGGGGAGGGCGTCCGCGGTCTCGAACCAGCCGACCTTGCTCGCGCGGAAGATGTGGAAGCCGGGCACGACCGGGTCGGGATCGTCGAGCGCGGAAATCGCGAAGTCGATCGTCTCGGGCTGGAAATCGACCTGAATGGTGAGCGCGCTGCCGCACTCGCCGCAGAACAGGCGATGGCCGAAGTCGCTTGAATCGAAGCGCTTCAGCCGGTCCTCGCCCTGGGTGAAGACAAGATCGCCCGTCGGCACGCTGGCAAAGGCCATGGCGGGCGCGCCGGAGACGAGCTGGCAGGTCCGGCAATGGCACCAGCCGGCGTCGAATGGCGCGCTCTTCAGCGCGTAGCGGACGGCGCCGCAGGCGCAGCCGCCGGTACTTGCTTTATCCATTGGCAGGCCGCTAGCCCCGAGCGGCGGAGCGTTCAACTCGGCGCCAAGCAAAATCATGGACCTTGGCGGCCTCCGTCACTATGTCGCAGGCGCGATGGAGCTGATCCTTGCCCTCCTTTCCCTGCTGAGCGCCGCCACCGGCGCGCTGACCGGCGCGCGCGCGCCCGAGGCGGGGATGGTGCAGGCGGCCCAGATCGGCGCCATTCCCGCCGCGGCCCCCGCCGCCGTCGCGCCAGCCGCGATCGCCGCGATCGCGGCACCCGCGACCGCCGCATCGCCGCGCGCCAGGCCAGTCGCGCCCGCTTCTGCCCCCGCACGCGCGATTCCGCTCTACGCGGACCGCCGGATCGAATGAGGCCCGGGCCGCGGTTGCGGCCCCCAGTCGTCGTCTCATTCTCGGCGCCGGCGGCGGCCGGGGGGGGAGTCTAAAGTCAGGGTATCCACCCAGTTGGGCGGGGTTTGCAAAAACAAAGTAGGGGGGTACAACGACCCCAGACACC
>NZ_JBQTJC010000221.1:0-6192 GCF_052387495.1 Sphingosinicella sp.
CGCTGACCGACGCCCTCGCCGCCGAGCGCGTCGCCCAGCGCGACGCCGGCCGCACGGAAGATTTCAAGCAGGCGGTCTACGCCTTCCTGCAGAAGCGCCAGCCGACCTTTGACGGCCGCTAGACCCGTTCGAGATCCGTCTTCAGCCGGTCGAGCAGGCCGACCGCGTGGGCGGCATAAGGGCCGATCCAGCGGTCGTGGATGTGCTTGATCGGCAGCGGATTGAGGTGATTCCACCGCTCCCGCCCCTTGCGCTGAACGATCACCAGCTCCGCCTCCTCGAGCACCTTCAGATGCTGCATCACCGTGCAGCGGTCGAGGTCCGGAAATAGAGCGCAGAGCGCCCCGGTGGTTTGCGGATCGTCCTTCAGCAGATCGAGGATCGAGCGCCGCGTCGACGCCGACAGCGCCTTGAAGATCCGGTCGTTGCGGGCCTCGATTGACATGTTATAGACTTATAACATATAAGCGGGCAGAGCAAGGAGAATCGCCATGGACCTCAAGTTCAAGATCAGCGGCTACATCGCCCGCCCCGTCCACGACGTGTTCGAGGCGGTGGCCGATCCGGACACGCTTTCCCGCTACTTCACCACCGGCGGCGCCAAGGGCCGGATCGAGGAAGGGGCGACCGTGATGTGGGACTTTCACGATTTTCCCGGCGCTTTTCCGGTCGAGGTGGTCGAGGTCGTACCGGATCGGAAGATCGTCCTCAAATGGGAAGCCTATGAGGGGCCGCCTCCGGAGGGCGGGGGCGACATTCCGGCCGAAGCGGCGGCCGGCTACCAGACGACGGTTACGATGGAGTTCGATCCGCAAGGCGACGATCGCACCCTGGTGACGATCGCCGAGGAAGGCTGGCGCGAAACCGAGCGCGGCCTGCAGGGCAGCTACGGCAACTGCCAGGGCTGGGCGCAGATGCTGTGCGCGATGAAGGCCTGGGTCGAGCACGGCATCAACCTGCGCGAGGGCTTCTACAAATAGCCTGGCCGCGCCCCGGCCGCGGTTTGCCACGACGCCCGGTCGCGCATAAGACCCGACCATGGCGACGACCATCGAAGAGCTCGAGAAACGCCGCGAGCAGGCGCGGCTCGGGGGCGGCGAGAAACGGATCGCGGCGCAGCACGCCAAGGGGCGGCTGACCGCGCGCGAGCGCCTGACGGTGCTGCTCGATCCCGACAGTCTCGAAGAATATGACATGTTCGTCGAGCACAATTGCGCCGATTTCGGCATGGCCGAGCAGGTCATTCCGGGCGACGGCGTCGTCACCGGCTCGGGCACGATCAACGGCCGCCTCGTCTATGTCTTCGCGCAGGATTTCACCGTCTTCGGCGGCTCGCTCTCCGAACGCCACGCGCAGAAAATCTGCAAGGTCATGGACATGGCGATGAAGGTCGGGGCACCGGTCATCGGCCTCAACGACAGCGGCGGCGCCCGCATCCAGGAGGGCGTCGCCAGCCTCGGCGGCTATGCCGAGGTGTTCCAGCGCAACGTCCTCGCCTCGGGCGTGATCCCGCAAATCTCCCTGATCATGGGCCCCTGCGCGGGCGGCGCGGTCTATTCTCCAGCGATGACCGACTTCATCTTCATGGTGAAGGATAGCTCCTACATGTTCGTTACCGGGCCCGACGTGGTGAAGACCGTCACGAACGAGGTCGTGACCCAGGATGAGCTGGGCGGCGCGGTCACCCATACGACCAAGTCAGGCGTCGCCGACGTCGCCTTCGAGAACGACATCGACGCGCTTCTGGCGACGCGCGATTTCTTCGATTTTCTGCCGCTCTCCAACCGCCACGATCTGCCGGAGCGGCCTTCGAACGATCCCTGGGACCGGACCGACGAGAGCCTCGACACCTTGATCCCGGACAGCGCGAGCAAGCCCTACGACATGCGCGAGCTGATCCGCAAAGTGCTCGACGAGGGCGATTTCTTCGAGCTCCAGCCCGCCCATGCCGCCAACATCATCACCGGCTTCGGCCGGGTCGAGGGGCGGACAGTGGGCGTGGTCGCCAACCAGCCGATGGTGCTCGCCGGCGTGCTCGACATCAAATCCTCGAAGAAGGCCGCCCGCTTCGTACGCTTCTGCGACGCCTTCGATATTCCGATCGTCACCTTCGTCGACGTGCCGGGCTTCCTCCCCGGCGTCGCGCAGGAGCATGAGGGGATCATCAAGAACGGCGCCAAATTGCTCTTCGCTTATGCCGAGGCGACCGTGCCCAAGATTACTGTCATCACCCGCAAGGCTTATGGCGGCGCCTATGACGTGATGGCCTCCAAGCATCTGCGCGGCGACCTCAATTATGCCTGGCCGACCGCCGAAATCGCCGTGATGGGCGCCAAGGGCGCGGTCGAGATCATCTTCAGGGGCAAGACGCCGGAGGAGATCGCCGAGCGCACCGCCGAATACGAAGAGCGCTTCGCCAACCCCTTCGTCGCGGCCTCAATGGGCTTCATTGATGAGGTGATTTACCCCCACTCCACCCGCCGCCGCATCGCCCTGGGCTTGCGCAAGCTGCGCGACAAGCAGCTCGAAAACCCGTGGAAAAAGCATGACAATATCCCGCTTTAGGAGGTCGTCATGACCAAATGCCGAGTAAATTGGGGGCGCTCCGAGGACGGCGAGGCCGTGAGGCTGTGGGAAATATATAATACCTCTTTCAATAACCTATTTGTGCTTGCCAAAGATCGTAATGAAGCTCTCTCGATCGCTCATGCAGCCGGTCACATATATTACACGACCAACACTCTCTTCGATCAAGGGCGCCGTGCCTATGAAGTGACGGGTCCGTCATCCAACATGTCGAATTCTCATTGGGACATGGTCCAACTGGCAATTAATCGGCGCGTTCAGGGCACTGTCCATTTTGATGGTGAGCAGGTCGCTGTTGGCAGAGAGGTGATCGCTCCATGAACCTCGGCCGTCTAACCCATATCGAGCTCGCTCGCACTTGAGCTTCCAGGGCGACAATCTTCTCATCGGCCTCGTCTGCCTCGCGCTGCTGCCGATCATTGCCTGGCGCATTCTTCGCGGGCTGCGGGAGGGGCGGTTGCCGCTTTATCGCTCCTGTCTCGAGCGTGGCGACAATGCGGCGAAGTTCGGCGTGCTGCTGGCGCTGCATGCGGTGACGTTCATCCTGATCGCCGTCGTCGCGGCGGATCTGCTGCTGGACCTTGGCTTGCGCGAAGGGCTCTGACTCCGCCTGCTCGTCATGCCGGACTTGATCCGGCATCCGCCTTTCTTCTTAAGGGTTGCGTGAAGAGAAGATGGACCCCGGATCAAGTCCGGGGTGACGATTGGAGATCGGAAAATGCCCTTGGGCCGCCTGAACCATGTCGGCGTCGCCACCCCATCGATCGAAACGAGTGTCGCGCTCTATCGCGAAATGCTCGGCGCGACCAAGGTCCACGAGCCGTTCGATCTGCCCGCGCAGGGCGTCCGGGTCTGCTTCGTCGATACGCCGAACAGCCAGATCGAGCTGATCGAGCCACTCGGCCCGGAGTCGCCGATCGTGACGTTTCTCGAGAAGAACCCGGCGGGCGGGCAGCATCATGTCTGCTTCGAGGTACCGGACATCCACGCCGCCAAGGCCGAGCTGGAGGCGAAGGGCGCCCGGGTGTTGGGCGAACCCCGGATCGGCGCGCACGGCACGCTCGTCTTCTTCGTCCACCCGAAGGATATGGGCGGGGTGCTCACGGAAATTATGGAGAGCCCGCGGGACGGCGGGCATTGACTTTCCTTGTTCCCCGGCGAAGGCCGGGGCCCAGGCGGCGCTCCCGCGTCGTCCTTTGTTTAGGGCTGGACCCCGGCCTGCGCCGGGGAGCATCTGAATGAGCGATCGCAAGCCAACGAGATCAGACTGGGAAGCCGCCGCCGCGAAGGAAGTGAAGGGCAAGGACCTGACCGCGCGCACGCCCGAGGGGATCGACGTGCGGCCGCTCTACACGGCCAAGGATGTCGAGGGGCTGGACCCCGGCCTCCCCGGCTTCGCGCCGTTCACGCGCGGGCCCTATGCCTCGATGTACACCGGGCGGCCGTGGACCATTCGCCAATATGCGGGCTTCTCCACCGCCGAGGATTCGAACGCCTTCTACCGCCGCAACCTCGCCGCCGGGCAGAAGGGGCTCTCGGTCGCCTTCGATCTCGCCACCCACCGGGGCTATGACAGCGACCATCCCCGCGTCGTCGGCGATGTCGGCAAGGCGGGCGTTGCGATCGACACGCTCGAGGACATGAAGATCCTCTTCGACGGCATCCCGCTCGACGAGATGTCGGTCTCGATGACGATGAACGGCGCGGTGCTACCGGTGATGGCCTTCTACATCGTCGCGGCGGAGGAGCAGGGGGTGAGCCAGACGCAGCTCACCGGCACGATCCAGAACGACATTTTGAAAGAGTTCGCGGTCCGCAACACCTACATCTATCCGCCCGAGCCCTCGATGCGGATCGTCGCGGACATCATCCAATATTGCTCGGCCCACATGCCGAAGTTCAACTCCATCTCGATCTCGGGCTATCACATGCACGAGGCCGGGGCGACGGCGGTGCAGGAGCTCGCGTTCACCCTCGCCGACGGCATGGATTATGTCCGCGCCGCCCGCGCCAAGGGGCTGGACGTCGATGCCTTCGCGCCGCGGCTCAGCTTCTTCTTCGGCATCGGCATGAACTTCTTCATGGAGGTCGCGAAGCTGCGCGTGGCGCGGCTGCTCTGGCACCGGATCATGGACGGCTTCGGCGCGCAAAATCCCAAATCCAAGATGCTGCGCACCCATTGCCAGACCTCGGGCGTGTCGCTGACCGAGCAGGACCCCTGGAACAACGTGATTCGCACCACGATCGAGGCGATGGCGGCGGTGCTCGGCGGCACCCAGTCGCTGCACACCAACAGCTTCGACGAGGCGGTCGCGCTGCCCACCGATTTCTCCGCTCGGATCGCGCGCAACACGCAGCTCGTCCTCGCCGAGGAGAGCGGCATCGCCAACGTCGCCGATCCGCTCGGCGGCTCTTATTATGTCGAGGCGCTCACCAAGGAGCTGGCGGACAAGGCCTGGGCGCTGATCGAGGAGGTGGAAGACCTCGGCGGGATGACCGCCGCGGTCGCCGCCGGCATGCCCAAGCGCCGCATCGAGGAGGCGGCCGCAGCGCGTGCCGCCCGGGTCGACCGCGGCGAGACGGTGATCGTCGGCGTCAACCGCTACCGGCTGCCGGAAGAGACGCATCTCGATATCCTCGAAGTCGACAACGCCAAGGTCCGCGCCGGGCAGATCAGGGGCCTGGAGCAGGTCCGCGCCGGCCGCGATGGGGCGAAGGCCGAGGCGGCGCTGGACGCCTTGCGCGAGGGAGCGAAGGGCGACGCCAATCTGCTCGCTCTGTCGGTCGAGGCCGCCCGCGCTCGCTGTACCCTGGGCGAGATCAGCCTGGCGCTGGAGGACGCGTTTGGCCGCTACGGGACGGTGCCGACGCCCGTTCAGGGCATCTACGGCGCCGCCTGGGCGGACGATCCCGCCTGGGACCGCGCGAAGGACGGCGTCGGCGCGGTCGGCACCCGGCTGGGCCGCAAGCCGCGCATGCTGGTCGCCAAGATGGGCCAGGACGGCCACGACCGCGGCGCTAACCTCGTCTCCTCCGCCTTCGCCGACCTGGGCTTCGAGATCGTCCCCGGCCCGCTCTTCCAGACGCCGGAGGAAAGCGCCCGTCTCGCCGTCGAGAAAGGCGTGGACGTGGTCGGCGCCTCCAGCCTCGCCGCCGGCCACAAGACGCTCGTCCCCGAGCTGATCGGCCATTTGCGCGATCTGGGCCGCCCCGACATCAAGGTCGTCGTCGGCGGAGTCATCCCGCCCCAGGATTACGACATGCTGCGCGAAGCCGGCGTGCAGGCGATCTTCGGCCCCGGCACCAATCTGGTCGAGGCGGCCGGCGAGGTGCTGAAGCTGCTCGGCCACAATTTGCCGCCGCTCGAGGAGGCCGCGGAATGATCCGGACCGACTGGGCCCGCCACGAGATCGCGGCGCTGTTCGGCCTCCCGCTGCTCGACCTGCTCTGGCAGGCTCAGCAGATCCATCGCCGTCACCACGCGCCGAACGAGGTGCAGCTCTCGACCCTGCTCAGCATCAAGACCGGCGGCTGCCCGGAGGATTGCGGCTATTGCTCGCAATCCGCCCACGCGAAGACGGGGCTCAAGGCCGAGAAGCTGATGGA
>NZ_JBQTJC010000222.1:0-12498 GCF_052387495.1 Sphingosinicella sp.
GACCACGCTGGATGCAAGCCTTATCGAGTGTGCCAGCAATCCCAACCAGGCCTCGGTCTCGGCCAACCGCGACCAGCTCATCGCCCGGTTCAGGGAGATCGGCAGCAACATCGGGGCGCTAAGGCTAACCCAGTAGGAGTATCTTCGCGAACGTGATGGCCGGGCGAGGGCAGGCTAGTCGAGAATCGTAAGTGCGCGATGCGCAATGGCCGATTAGAGTTAGCCGCCCTTCGGGCATCTTCGCCGACCACTCGGGTCGCGTCGGCGGTCCTCCCTTGAAGCACGGTGGAGCAAATGTAAGCAGGATGCCGAGGGTAAGGATATGTGGTAAATACGGTGTCGGTGCCCGGGGTCGGGCCCCCAAACGATGCGGAGCCAGGATGGCCTATTATCTGCTTCGGGTTCAGGAGCCCGGCGTCAAGTCATATGCGGCGGTCGCGCAGGCAAAGCACATGATCGAGGCGGATTCGCTCGACCATGCGAAGCAGGAGGCTGACGGGATTGTCCAGCGCCACTATCCCAAAGCCGACAAGGCGACTCTGCAAATATTCAATGAGAACGGCCTTGCCGCCACTCGCGTGGGCACCGGGCAGTGGAACGCCTAGGGGCGTCCGGCCGACCCCGGGATTGACCTAATCCTTACGGGGTGAACCGTGGTGGGCTAGGAGGGACTTGAACCCTCACGCCATTGAAGGCCTGGACCTACATCCAGCGCGTCTCCCATTCCGCCACAAGCCCACCCACCTGCCTGAGCCCTTTTGTGATGAGCATCAAGCTGCATGACCTAGATCGTGTGCCAAATCCGCACAGTGGGCTTCATGACATGGGTACCTTCGAAGAGTTACGAGCAGACCCATGCAGCGACCGAGCGAACGTCAGGCAGAGCGACTTGATCTCTGTCGGGCCTGGGGGGGGACAAAAATCGACCGGTGGAGGATCATCTCCGCGACTGCACGGTGGAGCGGCTCGGAAAAGTCGAGACCGAACAAACTTCCGTTGCGCCACGCGACGTTCGCATACCAGCTCTCAAGCGTAGGCATAATGATCCACCCGTAGGCGCCCGACAGGGGGGGCGCGGCACTCATGACCCCGCAGCCATGCGTGGAAAGATTGACGATCTCGACGCCAAAGCGCGAGCGCTGGCGTTCTCTGAATGCGGCCGGGGTCCTGCAAGCGACGCGACCAACCCAGCGCCGGTCTCCCGCCAGTGTCGATTTAAGCCATTTATCGGGGGCCTGATAATCCCTCTGGCGATAGCTGATTGCCCGGTCGCGCAGCGTTCGCATTTTCCTCTCCCGCTCACTGCCCGACTCACCGCAGCGCGTTGGAGGCCTTTCAGTTGGCTGTCTACAGCGGTTTGGAGGGGGCCTTATTCCGGGACAAATCGACGCCAGTCGTTACTTTCTAATGGCGGGTCCGCACGGCCGGACTAGAGCGCGCTCCGGCCGAACGCGAGGAGAGCAGGTCGCAGGCGACGAGGAGGGGGCGTCCCGCGCAGGAGCCTGCGCGGCTCAGTTTGGCGCCCAAATGCGGGCCAGCTTTCGTTCTTCCGACCGGCTGAGCGCGGGCATCGGCGTAATCCGAAAGACTTCCGGGACCACTTGTGTCTGCGTGGGCGGCCCTACAGCCGGAGAGGCCGTGATCAGCGTTTCGGTCGGAATGGCTTCAAGAAATTCCAGCCCCACGCGCGTTCCTCGTGTCCAAGTGACACGCGACGGTAGGGACAGCTCGCCACGGGTCAGCACCAGCGCATCGCCAACGGTCAAGGCGACCGCGCAATCGAGGCGTGCCCCCTGGTCCGACACGTCGAGAATCTTTGCGGTCGTTTCGCCGAAATCGCCCGAGAGCTGAACCATGACTAACATGTGCTTGCGCTGCGCGCGCCTCTGCCGTGTGACCGGCGAGGCTGGTTGGTCGGCGTCTCTCATTTTCGGTCCTCACGTTCTCCCTTAGCCCGCGCGTCTTAAGACGCGCTAAACGGCACTGGAGCGATGGTCGCGGAAGGAGGAGAATGGGGCTAAATCTGGGGCAGGAGCCGCCTCGTTCCATCCGCACTGGGCGCATCTAATCATCGATGCAGCGTCGGGCACGGTCGGCACCACCATCAACCTGCTCGTCACAGCGTCATCAATGCGACAGCGCGGACAAACGCCTTGGCCGGGGTCGAAATTCGTCGCTCGGATGAATTGTTGATGGAGCGCACTCTGCGCAGCCTCCAGCTCAAGCATTTCCTCTCTAAGCCGATGCATCCGCTCGGCCCCTTTGGCCTGTCGCTCTTGAATCTCGCGAAGACGAGTCATTCTGAAGCTGTCGGTCACTGCCCGCGTCCGCTCTTCCAGATCTCAGTCCAGTGAAGCTCCCCCCGTCGAGAGAGTCTCTCCGCTGGCTTGGAGAGAGGCGTCGGAACGTAGGCGGCCAACTTCTGGCTTTGTGTGCGAAACGCCTGCTCGTTGACCGACTCGTCAAATTTTACACCGAGCTTCCCGTCGCTGCTCCAGGCAACCGATCCCTCAATCCGGATGTCGCCCCGCTCAATCTGAACCGGAGTTCCCGCCGGGAGGTCCTCCAAGCAGTCGGCACATGCGCCCCGGCAGGACAGGTTCGTCAGCTTCACCTCGCCAGCGCCGAACTCGGATCGCAACATGGCGGTCATAAAGACCCGGCTGCGCTTGTGCCTCCTATGATCGGTCTTCATCGGGGCAATACCTAATCCAGATGGCCGTTGAGGGTCGCCGCCACTCATACATCCGCTAATCCTCCCAGATCGTTAACCCAGCCGACTGTCGAGGACTTCCCGAGCCGCAGACCCGGGAATCTATCCCAGTGCTTGCGGTTTTCGGGAAGGCCAGGCTCGTCTCCATCGATGCCTGGCGAGAACAGGGAATCGTGAGGCGCCCGGCGACCCTTTCCGCCGGACGCCTCAATCCCCTCAGGTCAGCGCGCTGGCACGAAGCCCGGAGGCAGCGGCGGCAGCGCCGGGGCAGGTAGGGCCGTGCCCGGCACCCGCGATTCCTCGTCGTCGTCGTCGCGGTAAGCGAGAGCTCGCGAGCGCAGTGATGAGCGCCACCGCATGCCTCCATCGCCACGAGGCAGCGTGGTTGGCTAGCGAAAAACTCAAGCAGCTTGCCTCGAGTTATGCGCCGGTTGAACAGCTGCTGCCCCGTCGCATCGGCGCCGAACCGGTTCCACCACAGCCGCACCGTCTCGTGGCAGATGTCGATGCCACGCTCGAACAGCAGGTCCTCGACGTTCCGAAGCGACAGCGGAAAGCGCACATACATCATCACCACCAGGCGGATGACCTCGGGCGACGAATTGAAGCAGCGGAACGGGCTTGGTGGCCTGGCTCTCGATTTTCGGCTCATGGGCAACGGCTACCAGCGCTGGCGGGGTCCTGCCACATTGGTTTGACAGCACCTCGTCGATGCTGATCCCACGCGCGATCTGAGGACACTTCACGACCCGGTGCTCGTGATCAACGACGGTTTTGTCGCCCTGGACAGGCTTCGAAACTAGCCTCTGGCATGTCCGCTTTCGACCCAAAGCGGACATTCGGACACTGGGGCGGTGACAGGCGAAGCGCTCTGAGGTAGCATCCGCCACGTTCCGCGTCAGTCTCCCATCGCCATCAGGGGAAAGCCATGAACAGAGTGATCATCGCGGCCGCGGCGGCCGCTAGCCTGGCACTTCTCGCTTGTGAGGACGGAGGGGCGACGAAAAACGCAGCCGCAGATGTAACGTCGGTTCAGAGCGCCGTCCGCACTGCTGAATCGCAGTGGCTGCGCGAATGGCAAGCGCGTGACCTCAATCGCATCGTTGCCCGCTACAGCCCCGACGCAATGGTGAAATTCACGCCCACTGGGTCGATGATCGGCCCCGACGCGATCCGAACAGGCATTGCGCCGTTCCTCACGGACACGAATTTCCAGATTCAATTCGCTGCCGACGAGGTGCGGGTGGGCGCCTCTGGAGATCTCGCTTCCACAAGAGGCTCCTACAGCATCCGGTATACCAATCCGGCAACACGGCAGGCGGAAACGGAAACCGGCACATACGTCACTGTGTGGCAGCGCCAGACAGATGGCACCTGGAGGGTTGTCGAGGACATCACTTCCGGCAACCCGACGGCACCACCAAGCTGAGCCTAAACGTCCGCTTTCCACCCTTCGCGGACATTCGGCTCGCGAGCGTCTGCTAGGAACGATCAGCCGCGCCGAACCATTGCTCAAGAGGGTGGCAGAAACGATAAGGAGTAACGCCGCATTCCCGCTGGTATTTAATGGTGGCTACCAGCGGCATTATCCCACCAAATGACTGCTGCGGGTGGAGAGCTGAGCCTAGCAAGGGGTGAGCTCGCTTAATCTGCGGGCGGAACGACCGCTTTCGACCCAAAGCGGACATTCCCGGAATGTGCTTTCGAGCCACTGCGAAACGCAGACTCGTGGAACCTGTAGCGACTCCAGCCTCGTTGCGCTGAGGCAGGAGGTGGGACATGGACTTCGACCTGATAGTTATCGGCACAGGCACCGCTGCAATGGTGGCCGCGATGCGGGTTCGCGACGCCGGATGGACTGTCGCCGTCATTGACGAGAAGCCGTTTGGCGGAACCTGCGCTTTGCGCGGTTGCGATCCGAAGAAGATGCTCGTCGCCGGAGCGGAAGTGATCGACAGAGAGCGGCGGATGAGCGGTAAAGGAGTCGAGGGTGAGGTGCGCATCGACTGGCCGGACCTGATCCACTTCAAGCGCAGCTTCACCGATCCCGTGCCTGAGAAGCACGAGCATCGCTATCGCGAGAAGGGCATCGACACGTTCCACGGTGGCGCACGGTTCACCGGCCCGAACAGCATCGACGTCGACGGCGCAGAGCTGCGCGGCCGCCACGTGTTGATCGCCTCCGGTGCCGAGCCGGTGGCGCTTGGCATTCCCGGCGAGGCGCACCTGACCGACAATGAGGGCTTTCTCGCGATGGAGAGCCTGCCGCCCCGGATCGTGCTCGTCGGCGGCGGCTATATCGCAGCCGAATTCTCCAACATCGCCGCCCATGCCGGAGCCGACGTCACGATCCTTCAGCGCGGGCCGCGAATGTTGACTCACTTCGAGCCGGAGCTTGTCGGATGGCTTATGGATTCGTTCGAGGCAGTCGGCATCGACGTGCAGACGGGCACGACCGTGACGGGCATCGAGCGCGACGGCGACGGCTTTGAAGTTCGTGCGGAGGCAAATGGCGAAGAGGTGAATATTCCCGCAGACCTCGTCGTCCATGCCGCGGGCCGCACTCCGGCCCTCGCTCGGCTCAACCTTGCGGCCGCCGAGATCGCGACCGAGCAGGGCCGCCTGGCGCTCAATGAGCATTTGCAAAGCGTATCCAACCCCGCCGTCTATGCGGCTGGCGATGCGGCGCAAGCCGGACCGCCGCTCACGCCCGTATCAAGCCACGATGCGAAGGTGGTTGTGGCGAACCTCCTCGACGGGAACCGACACAAGCCCGACTATCGCGGCGTACCAAGCGTCGCCTTCACGCTGCCGCCAATCGCAGCCGTTGGCATGACCGAGCAGCAGGCGAGGGAGTCGGGGCTTCGATATCGGGTAAAGTCAGAGCGGACGGCCGACTGGTTCACCGCGCGTCGCGTGGCCGAGCCCGTCTACGGCTACAAATCACTGGTCGAGGAGGAGACTGGCCGGATCCTCGGTGCGCACCTCGTCGGGCCTCATGTTGACGAGGTGATCAACCTCTTCGGGCTCGCGATCCGGCACGGGCTGACGGCAGACGATATCAAGAGCACGATGTTCGCTTATCCAACCGGCGCGTCGGACATTGGTTACATGCTGTGATCCGCCTGCGGGTGCTCGATCATCTCGATCACCGGGCAATCGGGCTCGGATCGGCCAGTGCAACGCGCGACCGTTGCCGCGAGAAGCCGCTCGATGTCTCGCAGATCGGCTATCTTGGCGCGGACCTGTTCCAGGTGGCGCTCGGCGATGCCCTGCACCTGGGCGCAGCGCGCCTTTCCAGGGCCGCCGAGATCGAGGATCGCCCGCACCTCATCGGGCGCGAATCCGAGGCCGCGGGCGCGACGCACGAACGAAAGGGTGCGCACATGCCCCTCGTCATAGACGCGGTGCCCGCCCTCGGTCCTCGGCGGTGTCGAGAGGATGCCGATCCGCTCGAAATAGCGGATGGTCTCGCTGTTGACGCCGGTTCGGCGGGCAAGCTCACCGCGCGACATCGTCCGCCTGGTTGCAGCCGCCATGCCGATTTTCCTTGATCCTGTAATCGCTACAGGTGGCACATAGCGGCGAATCGCAACGGAGACGAGCATTGACTGACGAGCTTGTGAGACAAAGCACTGCGGCGAAGGCGCCGGACGCGGGCCTCGCCGTGCTAGGCACCGCTGGTGGTGTGACGGCGCTGTTCTCCGCAGCCGCTTGCTGCGTCCTTCCGCTGGTATTCGCAGCTCTGGGGCTTGGCGCCGGCGGCCTCGCCGCGTTCGTTCCCTATCACTGGCCGCTGACGATTGCGTCCGCGGTCGCGGTCGCTGTCGGTTGGCTGCTCTACGTGCGGAAGCGGCGGGCTTGTGCGGAGGGAGCAGAATGCGCCAGCGCGCCCCCGCGCCGCGCGACATTGGTGCTGCTGTCAATCGCAACGGCCGCGGTGGCGCTCTCGGCGGTCTGGCCGGGCTTCATCGAGCAGCCGCTCATGCGATTGCTGGGAGGCGCGTGATGCAACTCACGTCAACGCTCACATGCCCCAAGTGCGGCGGCGCCTCCACCGAGACGATGCCGACCGACGCTTGCCAGTTCTTCTACGACTGCCGGCACTGTGGTCAGGTTCTGCGTCCGCTCAGCGGCCATTGTTGCGTGTTCTGTTCATACGGCGACGTGGCTTGCCCGCCGGTACAGCAGGCGCCGGCACTGTCAAACTAACGAGGCAGCAGTTTTCCGACATGGTTAGGTCGGACATTGGCGCCCGCTTGTTCTTGGTCTGTTCGATATGTTTCTCCGCGATGTTCCGTCGTTGGGCAGCCGCCAAGTTTGAAATTAGTGGGCGACGAACCAGAATCTGGTTAGTTTGACAGTACCTTCGCCATCTAAACCCCAGCCGAATGGTCGGCGTTGCATGATCCGGAGGACCGCGACCCATTGTGGTCCAGCGGCCGTTTCTGATCCCAACGCCAGGAAGCGGTTTGCCTACACGCCGCCAGCTTCTGCCGCGGCGGCCTTGGGTGGAAGGCGAACGTAGAATGGACTGCTGCAGTTCGCCTATCAAGATTGCGGGGGCAGCCTCCAATGGTGCTCGTAAGTGCGGACACGCGGCTCTCCGGCGGCGACACGCGCCCGCCGCAAGAGAAGGCGGCAGGTGGTGACATCAAGAAGCGCCGTGCCGCTCGATCGCGTGACATCGCAACGAACCACCCGTCCGGAGGTGTCGAAGGTCAGCTCGACTTCGACAGATCCCTCTCTTCGTTCCTGAAGGGCCGACGCAGGATAATCAGCGTCGCCGATCCATTGTTGGGCTAAGGCTGGAGAGGCGAGTAGTCCCAGAGCTGCGATGAATGTCGATTTCTTCACGATCTTACCCAGTCTTCCCAGAAGTTGAATCATCGTCGCACCCTGCTTCAACTGCGCGGTATCCGCAATGGGTCGATAGCCGTCGAAAGCGGACCGACCGCTTCGGCCAAGCACGGGCATACAAGCTATGCCCCAGCAACAGGCGCTAGGTCGCTCTTAAGGAACGTTGCAATAGCCGATCGATACCTGGCCGGCGGTCGACACCTCCCCTTTTCCCAGTTGAGGACCGTGTCGGGCGTGACGCCAAGCCGCTGCGCAACATCCTTCTGAAACATTCCGAGCTCACGCCGTCGCCGACGCAGACGCGACGGGAGATCGGTCCCCGAGTCGCGCGTGACCTCCGGCTTCGCACACCGGAGAGCAGCCCGCACACCGGGCATCAAGAAGGCAACACGATCACAATGACTTAGCGATCTCACAAACTGTATGCTTGCCGGGATCAGCGACCCAACTCGTCGAGTTCCCACTATGCGCCCGTGCCTGCCGCTGCCGGCGGATTCCGTCCAGCCCGTAAGCGGACGTTCGTTCAGCAGCCTGGGCAATGACCGCTTTCGACCCATTGCGGCCATTCGAAAGGAGAGTTGTTTCCCAACTCGGGCTTCCGCACACGAACTGCTGGACAGCCCACCGGTCGAAGGTATCGTTAAACGATGCAGTTTCTGAGGCGGTTTTTCGGCGGTCGCTCTGAAAGTGGCGTGGACGCCATATTGGCGAAGCTGGCCACGTTTCTAAACTCTGACGACGCGCAGAACGCCGCGATGCCGCCGGCGGTTCAGGCCGCGATTTTGAGCGGCCCGGATGTTGACGAGGTGCTCAACGCTCAGGGCGAGTTCGGGAAAACTGTTACAAACCCGATTCCCGTCAATGGTCCAATCGGTGAAGTGCTCTACCTATCGTCATTACGGACCGCGACGCGACAGCCAGTTTACGCGCACCGTCTTGGATCAATAGACAAAGTTGATGTGTTCGAAACGGTCAGCAGCAGCGGCGATAAATGGGATTTGCTGTTTCTGACGCTCTACCATCCGAGAAAATCACGTCTTACCCCGCGAGGTTTCTCATTTCAGGAACCCAAGGGCATTTTTGCTGTGAACGAGTTCATTGATCCATTTCCGTTGATGTTGCCTGCCGCAGTGTCGGCATGGTCAACAGAGGTATTGGGACTGCCGCTGGTGGGCGCGGGAATGCGCGCCGCCGTCGAGACGGGAACCTTCCTACGCCCCTTCGAGCACACTGTGCGTCTGGAATCTTTAGAACTCCACGGTAGATACACATCTCCTCCGAACATAAAGAGTGAGATGTTGCGTCGCTTTGTTGACAAACTTGCGACGACTTTTGCTGCCGTATTACGAAAGAATATCGGTGTCGATGAAATAGATTCTGCTGAGCTTCTTTTTTTCTGCTCGGCAATGGTGTCTATTGCCTACCTGCAGTATGGGAGAGGCGAAAAGGATCAAGGTTTATTAGACGGCTTGGCACGCTCCATCGTAATAGACTCGCTTAAACGAGAGGCCGATTACGCGGATCGCGTACAGCAATACGGAAATCGATATAGGCAATATGGGGTTATTATCGAAGACCTTCTCAATAAGCACGCTGATCACAAGCGCGCTGCGATCACCGTGATGCTACATGCTTTTGAATGCATTACCGGCAGGTCGGGGCAGGGTCACATGATAAAGATCACGCTGAACAGCGCCGTCGTCGTAGCGCTTCTTCAGGATTGTATCGACTTCGCTCGACAACGGCTTTCCAGATCCAGTGCACAGCCCGGCAGCGTTTGAACACGGCTTCGCAGCGAGTGATCAATAATGCCCGTGCGACCGCCGTTTGAGGCGCTTGGACTGGCCGCAGCGACGACCGCTTTCCACCCATTGCAGACATCGCGCTAAGGTGGAACACTCCCACCATGCGACCCGCACTCGCCCTGTTGCTTTCATTGCTAGCGGTAAGTTGTGGCCCCGAACGTTCGCCCAGGATCGAGCGGATTGAGATGAAGCAGTCCGGCTGGAGTTCGATCGAGGTTGAGATCAACAGCCAAGGTCAAGGGCGCTACCGAGTTTCTGACTTTCCGGGAGAGCGACAGGGGGCATTCTCCATTTCGCCTCAGCAGTTTACCGCGCTGGTGGAGCGACTGGAGCCTTTTCAAAGGCAATCCGAGGCCATGAGCGAGGAATCCATCACGCGGATGCTTGAGTTTCGCTGTCCCGAAGGAACGCCGGAGGTCACCGACGCAGGAGGCTTTTGGGTACACTGGATGGCGGCCGGCTATGATCGCCACTACTCAGCCGATTTCGGATGTGACCGCGAGCGCAACCGCACGCGAAATGATGAATTAAGGAACATTCTCCGGGCCCTGCCGCTCCCAACTTGACTATGGCTGGGCCAGCAACGTCTGTTTTCCACCCATTGCGGACACTCGACCCGTCATCACCCTATCGACGCGGCGACTGCTCCCACGACGGCAGCGGTAAGCGCGAGTAGCAGGCGGAAGGCCGCTAAAAAGCCGAAGATGACTGACAGGCCCACACGGGTCGTCGCGGCGGCGGTCGCGGCGGCACCCGCCGAGGCGAAAGCACCGAAAAACCCCCATCCTTCGGTCGGGCCAAGCCAAAGGCGCAGCGCCCCTTCTGTGAGAAGGAAGGCAAGAAGCCCAGCTACCGTGGCAGCTAACAGGCGGCGCTTCGGCGTCGGCTCCTCTTTTGCCAACGCGGCGGTCCCCACCGCCTTTTCCCAACTGCGACCCATCCGGCTGAGCATGCCCCGTTCGTAGCCGTGCCAAGGTTCGCTTTCCACCTATTGCAGGCATTCTTCGACGGGCGCATCATTATCCCGAGCGCTTCCGGGAGAGGTTGGGTATCGTGATGCAGACGCCGGAGAAACCCGAATGAGCCGGATCGGCGCGCTGAGGTTGGCGTTCATCGGTCTCGCCATATTCGCCTCGGTCGGACTCATGCGGGATTGGATCGCGCAGTGGGCTTCGCCCGGTTTCGACTACCGACTCGTTGGCCTGGTCCAGAGCTTCGGGTTTCTAACGTCCTGCTATGGGTTCTATCGCTTTCTCCTTTTAGGTGAGCGTCAGAAGCAAAATCCGGTGGACAAGTCGGAGTGAGCCGCCGCCCCTTCATCGCCAGCCGGGAGTTCGTCGTCGGCTTCCTAGCCACGCTGGCGTTGCTCGCCATATTGGCGATGGCGGTGGCGCACTTTGTGAACTTGCTCAGATGAGACTGGCAACCATCATTGCGCTGGGTGCTGTCAGTCTAATGCGAACCCGTCTCCACTGAACGCAACGAGGGCAGGGGGGTGACGCGGCTCACGCAGCCAGTTCCCGCCACTTAGCAAGCGCCGCGGCGCGGCGCTCCTTGTAGGTCTGGCGATCGACGAGATGACGTTCGAGATTGAAGTGGTTGTGGACGTTGGCGTGGACCGAGGCGAACTTCTGAAGTGACCGCATTCGTCGAAACCTGAGCATCGCTCGCTCCCGTCGTCGAAACGGCAGGTGGCTGTTCTCGACCCGGTTGTTGGCCCAGCGGCCGATCTCCTGCTTGTCGGCATTGCCGAGCTCATCCATTGCGGCACGGTAGGAGCGCAGGCCGTCGGTGGTGATCGCCTCAGGCGAGCCATGGCGCTTCAGCGTCTTCTTGATGAAGGTCAGCGCTGCCGCCTTGTCGCGGGTCCTGGTGACGAAGCTCTCCAGCACCTCGCCTTCCTGATCGACCGCTCGCCAGAGATAGACCATCTCGCCATTGAGCTTCACGTACATCTCGTCGAGATGCCATCGCCAATGCCGGAAGCCGCGCATCCGGCTCACCCGCAGGCGGCGGATGTCGCCGGCGAACATCGGTCCGAACCGGTTCCACCACAGCCGCACCGTCTCGTGGCAGATGTCGATCCCGCGCTCGAACAGCAGGTCCTCGACGTTTCGCAGCGACAGCGGAAAGCGGACGTACATCATCACCACCAGGCGGATCACCTCGGGCGACGAGTTGAAGCAGCGGAACGGACTTGGAGGTTTGGCTCTCGATTTTCGGCTCATGGGCAACGCTACCAGCGCAGGCGGGGTGCTGCCACGTTGGTTTGACAGCACCCCTGCGAAAGATCGCGGCATTTTCAGAGCCTATATAGATTCCGCCTCAACTAGTTCCGTTAAGGGCCACATGATCTCCGGATCAACGATTGGCCATGGCCGGCTCGCAACTCGAGCCGCGAGGCGACTGCCATCGCGATCGAAGCGAAGTGTGGCAAACACGAATAGAAGAAGCGGCTTGGGTGGAAGAGGCGTGCGAGACCGCTGACGATCGCTCCGTGAGAAGCGGTGCATTCTGGTTTAGGCTCTATCCAGTGTCCCGAGTCTAATCCGATCCCACGCCTGACTACGTCACCAGGAAAAATCCTCTGATTGAAGGTTGCTCAGAGTTGCCCGATTGCCCAGAGCGGAAGAGGTGGCGCTTCCACCAGTTCGTGCTGAGGAAGTTTGTTCTCACGCTCAAAATTCGCCCGAAAGGCAATTCCGGGGAAATAGGCTTGCAGCCGCTCACCGATTGCTTCGCAGGCTCCGGGATCGTCCCAGTAGTCGCCATGATCGTACCCGTTCATCCCTCGGTCAAAGGACCACGGCGGCGAGCCGGGCCTGCCGGCGTAGCCGACAGCCTCAGGCCAACGGCCTTCGCGCGCAACGGTTTGACCAAGTCGGAACCATCGACGGAGTACCTTGTCGTGAATGCTGTGCAAGACAACGATTTCATCGGCGTTCCGAGTGGCTTCGGCAATCAGCTGATCCAGCTCGATGGGTACCGCTGCCGCCATGAGAAAAACCACGATTTTGTCCAACTTCGCCGGCCGACTCGACCTCTCCAAGTGCGTCAGGAATTCAATGGACAGGCGACCTCCCAGAGACTGTGATATGATTACAAGCTCGCGAGAGCCGA
>NZ_JBQTJC010000223.1:0-23694 GCF_052387495.1 Sphingosinicella sp.
TCGGGGCCGGTTACCGCCGGGGGGGGGCGGTGGGGTTTTATTTCCACCTGGTGGGGGTTGACCTGGCGCGTGCCGGCCCAACCGGGCGCGCCCCCGGCCGCCCACATGATGGCGGCGAGGCCAGAGGCGATCGCGATGGGGGGGAAACGACGCATGCTGATGCTCGCCTTCATCAAACTTGGCTTCAGTAGGTGATCGTCACGGCGACGGTGTCGGCATAGCTGCCGGCCGGAACCGAGGTCTGGCCCGAGCTCACCCGGCCGTAGACCGTCACGGCCTGCGCCGTGCCGCTGCCGGTGCCGGTGATCGTCGCCGTGCTGCTCGTGCCGTCGCCCCACACGGAGGTGCGGCTGCTGTCCGTGAACAGGTTGTAGCTGAGCAGGTTCGCGCCGGCGGCCATGCGGCGGGCGGCGAAGCTCGCCCCGCTGCCGGAGCCGACGCCGGCCGAAGCCGCCCAGTCGGTGCCGTTGGTGCAGGTCACCGAAAGGCCGCCGGTGCTGTCGACGTTCGAGCCGCTCAGCGTGTTGACGTTGCCGAAGGCGAGGGCGCTGGTCGAGACGGTGCAATTGGCCGTGACGGTCGCGCTGACCGAGAGGGTCGAGCTCGCCGTATCGGCATAAGCGGCGCTCGGGAGGGCGGCCGCGGCGGGGATGAACAGCAGTGCGCCCGCGGCGCGCGCCGCGAGGGGGGTCGGATGGGTCATTGATAATCCTCCAGTCCACATGAAGAGGGCGCCGAACCCGGTCCGGCCGCCCCGAGCCGAAGGACCTCGCGGCCCGGCTCGATTGCGGCAAATACGGTGCGGTGGTTTAGAATGCGTTAAGCGTGATTTCCGCCTCTTGGAATCCCGCGTCGGTCACACGATATCCATTGCCTGCCCCGCCGCAGCGTCCCGATCCGCGGTTCTTCCCACAGCTGACGCCTTGACTTGGCCCGGGGCGGAGCATAACCGCGCATCAGTCGTTGGCCTGCCGTCCGCGCGGGTGTTCAAACTGCCATCCCTCCGAACATTCTGAGCATTCCCCCGCCCAGAATCCGTTTCCGACACGAGAAAAATAATGAATCTCAAAGAATTAAAGCAAAAGACGCCGGCCGAGCTGGTCGCCCTGGCCGAGGAGATGGGCGTCGAGGGCGCATCGACCCTGCGCAAGCAGGAGCTGATGTTCTCGATCCTCAAGGTCCGCGCCGAGCGCGGCGAGGAGATCATGGGCGGCGGCACGATCGAGGTACTGCAGGACGGCTTCGGCTTCCTGCGCTCGGCCGACTCCAATTATCTCGCCGGCCCCGACGACATCTACGTCTCGCCCAACCAGGTGCGGAAGTTCGGCCTCAGGACCGGCGACACGGTCGAGGGCGAGATCCGGGGCCCCAAGGACGGCGAGCGCTATTTCAGCCTGGTTCGCGTCACCCAGATCAATTTCGACGACCCCGAGGTCGTCCGCCACCGGGTCAATTTCGACAACCTCACCCCGCTCTATCCCGACGAGAAGCTGACGCTCGATTCCGACGACCCGACGATCAAGGACAAGTCGGCGCGGGTGATCGACATCATCGCCCCGCAGGGCAAGGGCCAGCGCGCCCTGATCGTCGCGCCGCCGCGGACCGGCAAGACCGTGCTGCTGCAGAACATCGCCAAGGCGATCACCGACAATCCTGCCGAGGTCTTCTTGCTCGTCCTGCTCGTCGACGAGCGGCCCGAGGAGGTCACCGACATGCAGCGCTCGGTGAAAGGCGAGGTGATCTCCTCGACCTTCGACGAGCCCGCTTCGCGGCACGTCCAGGTTGCCGAGATGGTGATCGAAAAGGCCAAGCGGCTGGTCGAGCACAAGAAGGATGTCGTGATCCTGCTCGATTCGATCACCCGCCTGGGCCGCGCCTACAACACGGTGGTGCCGTCTTCCGGCAAGGTGCTGACCGGCGGCGTCGACGCCAACGCGCTGCAGCGGCCCAAGCGCTTCTTCGGCGCCGCGCGCAACATCGAGGAGGGCGGCTCGCTCTCGATCATCGCCACCGCCCTGATCGACACCGGCTCGAAGATGGACGAGGTGATCTTCGAGGAGTTTAAGGGCACCGGCAATTCCGAGATCGTGCTCGACCGCAAAGTCTCCGACAAGCGCATCTTCCCCTCGCTCGACGTCGGCAAATCCGGCACCCGCAAGGAGGAGCTGCTGGTCGAGCCAGGCAAGCTCTCCAAGATGTGGGTGCTGCGCCGGATCCTGATGCAGATGGGCACGGTCGACGCGATGCAGTTCCTCCTGGACAAGATGAAGGATTCCAAGACCAATGAGGATTTCTTCGCCTCGATGAACCAGTAAGCCATACGAAGGTTGGAAGCGTCGATGCCCGAGATCTGGACCCATATCGTCAATGATATGAGCACGCTGTTCGCGGGCTCGTCCTCGGCCTGGCTGGCCTTCGGGCAGGTGCTGCTGATCGACATCGTCCTCGCCGGCGACAATGCGATCGTGATCGGCGCGCTCGCCGCCGGTCTGCCGCCCGATCAGCGCAAGAAGGTGATCCTGATCGGGATCATCGCGGCGCTGGTGCTGCGCATCGGCTTCGCGCTCGTCGTCACCCAATTGCTCCAGATCGTCGGCCTGATCTTCGCCGGCGGCCTGCTCCTGCTCTGGGTCGCCTGGAAGATGTACCGCGAGCTCGTCGCCAAGCCGGACGACCCCGCGACCCCGGGGGACGAAGCCTCGGGCCTGCGCCCCGCCAAGAGCTTCGCCGCGGCGGCCTGGGCGGTGGCGATCGCCGACGTTTCGATGAGCCTCGACAACGTCCTCGCCGTCGCCGGCGCGGCGCGCGAGCATCCCGGCATCCTGATCATCGGCCTGATCTTCGCCGTGGCCCTGATGGGCATCGCGGCCAACATCATCGCCCATTATATCGAGCGCTATCGCTGGATCGCCTGGGTCGGCCTCCTGGTCATCCTCTATGTCGCCGGCAGCATGATTTACGACGGCTATATCGATCCCAGCGTGGGCGTGAGCACGCTCTTCGCCTGAGCGCTGCTTTCGCCCGCTCCGGCGCAAGGTCATGATTTTGCAACCGAAGGCGGCCAGAATGCCGCCATGCGGGGACGAATCGGACAAGACCGCCAGTGCGCGCAATGCGCCTTCTGGCTGCGCATCCTCCTCTGGGCGACCCGGCGCGGCGTGAGCGCCTGAGCCGAATCAGGGAATCAGCAGGGTCGAGCCCGTCGTGGCACGCGCTTCGAGGGCGCGGTGGGCCTGTGCCGCATCGGCCAGCGGAAAGCGCGTGCCGATCCTGACCGGGACCGCGCCCGAACGAATCATCTCGAACAGGCGCGCCGCCGAGGCCTGCAGCTCTTCGGGCCGCGCGACATAATCGAACAATGTCGGCCGGGTGAGGAAGAGCGAGCCGCCGCGCGCCAGCACCAGCGGGCTGAGCGGCGGCACCGGACCCGAGGCGTTGCCATAGCTCACCATCAAGCCGCGTTTCCCCAGGCTGGCGAGCGACGCCTCCCAGCTTGCCGCGCCGACCCCGTCGAGGACGACGCGAACGCCCGCGCCTCTCGTAATTTCCCGAACCTTCTCAGCCAGTTCGACGAACGGACAGGACAATGCGTGCGCGGCGCCCGCGCCCGCCGCCAGCTTTGCTTTCTCGGCCGAACCGGCATGAGCGATCACCCGTGCGCCGATCGCCTTGAGCCAGGGCACCAGGATCGAGCCGACCCCGCCCGCCGCGGCGTGGACCAACACCCACTCGCCCGGTGCCACCCGGGCGCAACGCTCGATCAGCATCTCGGCGGTGCAGCCCTTGAGCATGGCCGCCGCGGCGGTCTCGAATGAAATATCGTCCGGTAGCGCGACGAGGCGGTCGGCGGCGATCAGCCGGTGCGTCGCATAGGCCCCCGGCGGCGCGGCGGGATAGGCGACACGATCGCCCGGTGCGAAGCCCGCGCCTTCGCCCGCTTGCTCGACGATGCCGACGCCCTCGCTGCCGAGACCCGAGGGCAGGTCGAGCGGATAGAGGCCCGAGCGGTGGTAAGTGTCGATATAGTTGAGCCCGATCGCCGTGTGGCGGATCAGCACCTCACCCAGCCCCGGCGTGAGCATGCCGAGCGGCTCGCGTTCGATCACCTCCGGGCCGCCGGTGCGGCGGATGACGAGGCGATAGCGCTCCACTAGCCGAGATGCTCGGCGAAGAAGGCCTCGGTGCGCGAATCGGCGAGCTTCGCGGCCGCATCGCTGCGGCGCGCGCCCGATTCGGTGGCGAAGCCGTGATCCTCGCCGGGATAATCGTGCAGCGTGACTTTCGGGTGGTCGTCCAGCCCCTCGTGGATCAGCTTTTGCTTGTCGGGCGTGACGAAATGGTCGGCGCCGGCGATGTGGAGCATCAGCGGCCGGGCGATGGCGTGCTTCTCGCCCATCAGCCCCTCGAGCCCGACGCCGTAATAGCCGACGCTGGCGTCGATATCGGTGCGCGCCGCGGTCATGAAGGCGAGCCGGCCGCCGAGGCAATAGCCGACCGCGCCGACGCGCTTGCTCTCTCCCATCCGCCGCCGCGCCTCGCGAATCACCGCCTCGATATCGGCGATCGCCTGATCCTGATCGAGCTTCTGCATCAGGCCGAGCGCGCGCTGAAATTCGTTGGGCAGGTCGGGATCGAGCTCGACGCCCGGCTCGATCCGCCAGAACAGGTCCGGCGCGAGCGCGAGATAGCCCTTCCCGGCCCAGCCGTCGCACTTGGCGCGGATGCCCGGATTGACCCCGAATATCTCCTGGATGACGACGATCGCGCCGCGCGGGGCGCCCGAAGGCTCGGCCAGATAGGCGTCGAAGGCGCCGTCGCCGTCCAGCGTCGGGATCTCGATCATCGTCCTGCTCCTCTTGCGAAGCGGCGGACTATAGCCATAGAGGCGGCGCGGACAAAATTGCGGAGAGGTGACAGGCAGATGAAGATCAGCGTCGACGTCGATTGCACGCCCGAGGAGGCGCGCCGCTTCATGGGCCTGCCGGACCTCACCCCGGTCCACGACGCCTATGTCGAGAAGATGCAAAAGGCGGTGACCGAGGGCGTCTCGCCCGAAATGTTCGGCGAGATGATGAAGGCCTGGGGGCCGATGAACGAGGCGGGGATGAACATGTGGCGTCAGATGGTCGACCAGATGGGCGGAAAAGCGCGCTGAGCGACACGATCTACGCTTTGTCCTCCGGCGCGCCGCCGGCGGCGATCGCGGTGGTGCGGATCAGCGGGCCGCACGCTCGCCGTGCCGTACAGGTTCTTGCCGGGGCTGTGCCGAAGGCCCGCCGCAGTACCCTGATGGTCCTACGGCATGATAGCCAAGTACTTGATAATGCCCTCGTTATTCTATTTCCGGGGCCCCACAGCGCGACCGGCGAGGATGTCGTCGAATTGCATTTGCACGGTGGGCGGGCGGTGGTTGCCGCAGTGCAGACGGCGCTCGGCTCGATGGCCGGCCTGCGCGCGGCCGAGCCGGGCGAGTTCACCCGCCGGGCGTTTGAGAACGGACGGATCGATCTCGCCGAGGCGGAAGGCCTCGCCGACCTTCTCGAGGCTGAGACCGAAGGCCAGCGCCGGGCGGCGCTGTCGCTCGCCGGCGGCGCGCTGAGCCGTCAAGTCGGCGCGTGGCAAGCCCGACTGTTGGCCCTGGCTGCCGAGGTGGAGGCCGCGCTCGATTTCTCCGACGAGGGCGATGTCGAACCGCTTTCCGCTGATTTTGAGGCGCGGCGGGTTGCTCTTGGGCGGGAGCTGGCTGATTGGCTCGCCCGCCCCACGGCCGAGCGTTTGCGCGAAGGTGTCCGGGTTGTGATAGCCGGGCCGCCAAATGCTGGAAAGTCGAGCCTGCTCAATGCGTTGATAGGCCGTGACGCGGCGATTACTTCGGCAGTGCCCGGGACGACGCGGGATCTCATCGAGGCGCCGGTTTCGATCGGCGGCCTCCCTTTCCTAGTGGTGGACACGGCCGGCCTTCGAGACTCGGGCGACGAGATCGAGGCGATCGGAATTGCGCGGGCGCGCGCGTCGGCCCAAGTCGCCGATGTGCTGCTCTGGCTCGGCGCGCCGGCCGACCGGCCCGAAGGCGCGATCACGGTCCATACCAAGCGTGACTTGAGCGGGATCAATGGATCTTACGAGTTCTCTGTCTCGTCGGTAACCGGCGAAGGCTTGGACGAACTGGCGCGAATGCTGATTCGGCATTCGACCGAAATCCTCCCCCAGCCCGGTGAGGTGGCGCTAAACGCGCGCCATCGGGCAGCGTTGAGCGAGGCGCTCGCCGCGATCGACGAAGCCGGAACGAACGATCTGCTGATCGTTGCGGAGGCGTTCCGCCATGCCCGGGGCGCGCTCGACCGCATCACCGGCCGTGCGGGGGTCGAGGACATGCTCGATGCCCTGTTCGGGCGCTTCTGCATCGGCAAGTGAGAGTGTTCCACGTGGAACAAATGCGCTAGGGGCGCCCGCGTGAGCGCGTATGACATCATCGTGGTCGGCGGCGGGCATGCCGGGACCGAGGCCGCGGCCGCGGCGGCGCGGATGGGCGCGTCCGTGGCCCTGGTCAGCTTCAGCCGCGACCAGATCGGCACGATGTCGTGCAACCCGGCGATGGGCGGGCTCGGCAAGGGCCATCTGATTCGCGAGGTCGATGCGTTCGATGGCCTGATCGCCCGTGCCTCCGACGCGGCGGCGATCCACTATCGCATGCTCAACGCGAGCAAGGGCGCGGCGGTGCGCGGGCCGCGCATCCAGGCTGACCGCAAGCTCTACAAGGCGGCAATCCATGAGCTGATCGCGGCGCAGCCGGGCCTGACGATCGTCGAGGGCGAGGCGAGCGCGCTGCGCCTCTCAGGCCGGCGAATCGAGGGCCTTGAGCTTGCCGACGGGGGCAATCTCCGGGGGAAGGCGGTAATCCTCGCCACCGGCACTTTCCTCGGCGGCAAGCTCCATTTCGGCATGTCGAGCGAGGCGGGCGGGCGCGTCGGCGAGCGCGCCGCTACGGCCTTGGCGCACCAGCTTTATGCGCTGGAGTTGCCGCTTGCGCGCCTCAAGACCGGCACGCCGCCGCGGCTCGACGGAAGGACGATCGACTGGGCCGGGTTGGAGCGTCAGGAATCGGACGGCGAGTGCTGGACCATGTCGCCGATGAGCGGTGGCCGCGCCCTCCCTCAGCTCTTCTGCGCGATCACGCGGACCAATGCGCGCACCCACGGGATCATCCGCGCCAATCTCGATCGCTCGCCGCTTTTCGCGGGTGAAATCAGCGGGATCGGCCCACGCTACTGCCCGTCGATCGAGGATAAGGTCCACCGCTTCGCCGACCGCGATGGTCACCAGATATTCCTCGAGCCCGAGGGCCTGGACGAGCCGACCATCTATCCCAACGGCATCTCCACCTCGCTGCCGGAGGATGTGCAGCTCGCGATGGTGCGCTCGATGGCGGGGCTGGAGCGGGCCGAGATCCTGCAGCCCGGCTATGCGGTCGAATATGACCATGTCGATCCGCGCATCCTCGATGCGACCCTCGCCGTGCGCGATGTCGAAGGCTTGTATCTGGCGGGGCAGATCAACGGCACGACGGGCTATGAGGAGGCGGCGGCGCAGGGGCTCGTCGCCGGGCTGAACGCCGCGGCCTGGGCCACCGGCAAGACGCCGATCCGCTTCGACCGTGCCGATTCCTATATCGGCGTGATGGTCGACGACCTCGTTTTGCAGGGGGTCACCGAGCCCTATCGCATGCTTACCGCCCGCGCCGAATATCGCCTGCGCCTGCGCGCCGACAATGCGGCGGCGCGGCTCACGTCCCAGGCGATCGCGGCCGGCTGCGTCTCGGCGGAGCGGCGGCGGCATTTCGAAGCAGCGCGCGCGGCGCGGGTGCGAATCGAGGAGATTCTCTCTCGCCGCCACGAGAAGCTCACCCTCGCCGAGCGCCTGCGCTTCCCTGAGACCGACGCCGCGGCGCTCTACGCGCTCGCGCCCGAGCTTCGTGCCTTCAGTGCGGACGCAGTCGAAGAGGCGATTCAGGATCATCGCTACGCGCCCTATGTCGCGCGCCAGCAGGCGGAGATCGACCGGCTCCGCGCCGACGAATCGGTTCCAATCCCGCGTAATCTGGATTTCGCCGCCATCGCGGGCCTTTCCAACGAGATGGTCGAGCGTCTCTCCCTCGCCCGCCCCGAAACGCTGGGCGCCGCCGCCCGGGTGCGCGGCGTCACGCCGGCGGCGCTGGCGGCGATTCTCGTCCAGTCTCGCCGCAAGGCGGCCTGATGGACGAGGCGGACGCGCGGGCGTGGCTGCAGAGCAGCTTCGATGTTCCACGTGAAACAATGGATCGGCTGGAGGCCTTCGCGGCGCTGCTCCGCCATGAGAATGCGCGGCAGAATCTTGTCTCCAGGGCCAGCCTCGATTCGCTCTGGTCGCGCCATATTGCCGATTCGGCCCAGCTCCTCCGCTTCGTGCCCTCGGTGCAGGCAAGCTGGCTCGATCTCGGCAGCGGTGCCGGCTTTCCCGGCCTGATCGTCGCCGCGCTCCGTTCGGGGCCGGTGACACTCGTCGAGGAGCGGCGCCTCCGCGTCGATTTCCTCCATCGCGCGGCGGGGGTGCTCGGTGTCGCGGTGGAGATCGTCGGCGCCAGAATCGAGCGTCTGGCGCCCGGCCCCTTCGACGTGATCAGCGCCCGCGCCTTCGCGCCGTTGGGGCGTCTGCTCGCGCTGGCCACAGGATTTTCCACAAGAAAGACGATCTGGCTGCTCCCGAAGGGACGAAATGCCGAGTCCGAACTGGAAGCGCTCGATCCTTCGTGGCAGGGTGACTTCCGCCTCGAGCCAAGCCTGACCGATCCGGACGCGCGGATCATTGTCGCAAGCCAGGTCGGCCGCCGCGGGGCGAGGAGCGTCAAATGATCCGAATCGCGGTGGCGAACCAGAAGGGCGGGGTCGGCAAGACCACGACCGCGATCAATCTCGCCACCGCGCTCGCCGCGACCGGGCAGCGCGTGCTGCTGATCGATCTCGATCCGCAGGGCAATGCCTCGACCGGGCTTGGCATCGGCCAGGCTTTGCGCGACCGCTCGAGCTACGAATTGCTGACTGGGCAGGCCACGCTTGAAGAAGCGGTGGTCAGGACCCCCGTGCCCCGGCTCGATATCGTCCCGGCCAAGGTCGATCTGTCCGGCGCTGAGATAGAACTCATTGATTTTGAACGAAGAACTCATCGGCTGGACCATGCGCTCGAGGGCGGCTCCGAGGCCCGCTGGGATGTCTGCCTGATCGATTGCCCGCCCTCGCTCGGGCTGCTGGCCGTGAACGCCCTGGTCGCCGCCAACGCGATCCTGGTGCCGCTGCAGGCGGAATTTTTCGCGCTGGAGGGCCTCAGCCAGCTGCTCCAGACGGTCGAGCGGATCCGCTCGCGCTTCAATCCCGAGCTCTCCATCCTCGGCGTCGCGCTGACCATGTATGATCGGCGCAACAATCTCTCGGCGCAGGTTGCCGACGATGTGCGCGCCTGTCTCGGCAACGTCGTGTTCGAGACGGTGATCCCGCGCAACGTCCGCCTCTCCGAGGCACCGAGCCACGGCATGCCCGCCTTGATCTACGACCATCGCTGCGCCGGCTCGGCGGCCTATATGGCGCTCGCCCGGGAGCTGATCGCGCGGCTGCCGGCCAAGAAAGCGGAGGCGGCATGAGCGACGACATCCCCCGCCGCCGCCCCTCCGGCCTCGGCCGCGGCCTCTCCTCGCTGCTCGGCGACATCCAGCGCGAATCGCCGGTTGGTGGAAGTGGCAATAAGGGCGACGTCCGCCAGATTCCCGTCGCCAGCATCGAGCCGCACCCCGATCAGCCCCGCCGCAGCTTCGACGAGGCGAGCTTGAGCGAGCTCGCCGAATCGATTCGCGCCCGCGGCGTGATCCAGCCGATCGTCGTCCGCCCGCACGGCCACCGCTTCCAGATCGTCGCCGGCGAGCGGCGCTGGCGCGCGGCGCAGAAGGCCCGGCTGCACGAAATTCCCGCGATCGTCCGCGAGTTCAGCGACGCCGAGACGCTCGAGGTCGCGCTGCTTGAGAATATCCAGCGCCAGGACTTGAACGCGATCGAGGAGGCGCAGGGCTATCGCCGCCTCCTCGACGAATATGGCCATACCCAGGAAGCGCTCGGCCGGCTCGTCCACAAGTCCCGCAGCCATGTCTCTAACCTGTTGAGATTGCTCGATCTTCCCGCCTCGGTCCAAGCGATGGTGGCGAATGGCGAGCTGACCATGGGCCATGCCCGCGCCCTGGTCACCGCGGACGATCCGGAAGCGCTGGCGCGCGAGGTGGTGAGCCGCGGCCTTTCGGTGCGCGAGGCCGAGAAGCTTGCCCAGGCCGGCAAGGCGAAGGCGCGGCGCCGCGCGCCGGTCGAATATAAGGGCGCGCATGCCGACATCGCCGCGCTGGAGCGGCAATTGGGCGACATGCTCGGCCTCAAGGTGGCGATCCGCCATTCGCCCAAGGGTGGCGAGGTCAGGCTGGTCTATTCGAGCCTCGATCAGCTCGACATGATCTGCCAGCGCCTCAGCGGCGACAAGTTCTGACGGCCCCGACAGGCCGTCGCCCCGGCCCAGGCCGGGGTTTCATGGAGCCTTGCCGAGACTTCTCGTACTGAGTTCCCGGTCTTCGCCGGAATGACGCTATCTGAGCCGCGCCGCCTGGCGGCAGATCGCGAACAATTCGGCGTCGGCGGCGACGATTCCCGGGCCGCCCGGGCTCATCACCTGCCGCTCGGCCTCGACCAGCCGACCAACCGCCTTGGCGATCAGCTCCGAGCGCCACCGGCCGACCTGGGCGCCGACCGCGTCTTTCTCCTTGAAAAACACAGCGTTGCCGGATGACGCCATGACGGCGCCGACGCTGCGTCCCTGCTCCACCTCGGCGCGCAGCCGGGCGAGCAGGATCATCCGCCGCAGCAGCGCCCGGATCAGAGTGATACCCTCCTTGCCCTCCGCCCGCAGCCGCGCGATCTCCGCCTCGGTGTCAGCCGAGTCGCCGCCCGCGACGCTGTCGACCAGGCGGGTGAGGTCGCCCTCCTCGGCACCGGCGCCGACCGCGTCGATCGCGTCATGGTCGAGCGGTTTCGGAGAAGCGGGAGATGCATCGAGGTAAAGCGCAAGCTTGCCCAGCTCCTGCGCGATCAAAGCGCGGTTCCCGCCCGCTGCGTTGGCGATCCGCCGCGCCACGTCGCTGCTGATGCCGAGCCCCTGCTCGCGGCCCAGCTCGGCGACGAGCGCTCCCGCCTGTTGCGCGTCGGGCGGATAACTGGCGAAGGCGGCGGCCGACGGCTCGGCGAGGGCGAGTTTGAGCAATTTCGAGCTCGCCTTGAGCGCGCCGGCGACGATCGCGACCGGATTGCCGGCCGCGGGCACCTCGACCAGCGCCTCCACGGCGGACAGGATTTCGTCGCCGGCCTGTTCGACCAGGATCCAGCGCTTGTCGCCGAACATCGAGATCGCCGCGGCCTCGTCGGCGAGCCGCGCCGGATCGACCTTAAGGTCGGCGCCGGTAAAATCGATTCGTTCCGCCCCCCCTCCCATCGCATTGGCAAGTAACTCCACGAGGGCGCGGCTTCCCGCCTCGTCGGGGCCGTGGAGCAGGAACAGGCGGGTCTCCTCGGGCGCCTTCAGCGCGCGCTCGATCTGGGCGCGATTGGCCTTCACCGTTCGTCGCCGCCGTTCGCGGCCGTCCGCGAGGCGTAGAGGGCGACTCGGGCGACGATCTGGTCGGCAATCTCGACCGCGAGCCGCTCCAGCGCGGTCTGCTCGGCCGCCACGGTCGCATATTCGGAGGAAACGACGTCGATGCCCGCGTCCGAGCCGGCGGTTGCGTCGAGCACCACCGTGCCGCGCTCCGCCTCGACGAGGCGGTAGCGCACGCGCAAGGTCCGCCGCTCGCGCGTCACCGCGTCGTCGGAGCGGATGCCGAAGCCGGTAATGTCGTCGTCCAGCTCGACCTCGAGCCGGTAGCGGGCGGCGCCGCGCGCATCGAGGCGGTCCTCGAGCGCGGTGCGGACCAGCCAGCCGGCGCGCCCCTGGATCGGCGCCACCGTAACCCCGCGCAAAGCCTGGGCCACCGGGCCGGCCGAGCCGCCCGCGTAAAGCGGCCGCAAATTGCAGCCCGCCAACAGGAGGGAGAAGACGAGGATGGCGCCTGCGCGCGTCATGCGACGAGGTTCACCAGCCGGTCTGGCACCACGATCACCTTGCGGGGCGGCTTGCCCTCCAGAACCCGCGCGACTTTCTCCGAAGCCAGGGCCATTTCCTCGAGCGTCTCCTTGGGCGCGCCCTTGGGCGCGGTCAGCGTGTCGCGGAGCTTGCCGTTGACCTGAATCGCGATCGTTACCTTGTCGTCGATCAGCAGCGCCGGGTCCGCCTCGGGCCAGGGAGCGTCGGCGATCAGGCCTTCGCGGCCCGCCGCGGCCCATGCCTCCTCGGCGACATGCGGCACCATCGGCGCGACCAGCCGCAGCATCGTCGCCGCGGCTGCGGTTCGCGAAGCAGAGGGCGGCGCCTTCTCGATCGCATTGGCGAGCTCATAGATGTTGGCGACCGCCTTGTTGAAGGCCAGCGATTCGATGTTCGCGCCCACTGCGGCGATCGTCTGGTGCAGCTTGCGCTCCAGCGCCTCGTCTTTACCTTCGCCTCCGCTCTCGGCGGTTGCGATCCGCCACAGCCGCTGGACGAAGCGCCAGGCACCCTCGATTCCCGCCTCGCTCCATTCGAGGTCCCGCTCCGGCGGGCTGTCCGAGAGCATGAACCAGCGCACCGCGTCCGCGCCAAATTGATCGACGATTGGCTCGGGATCGACCGTGTTGCGCTTCGACTTGGACATCTTCTCGACCCTGCCGGTTTCGAGCCGCTCGCCGGTCGCGCGCTCGATCCAGCGCCCGTCGTTCCGCTCGATCTCGTCGGGGCTGACCCAGCGGCCGTCGGGCGCGCGATAGGTTTCGTGGGTCACCATGCCTTGCGTGAACAGGCCCTGGAACGGCTCGGCGAGGTCGAGCATGCCGATCCGTTGCAGCGCGCGGGTCCAGAAGCGGGCGTAGAGCAGGTGCAGGATCGCATGCTCGACGCCGCCGATATACTGATCGACCGGCAGCCATCGCTCGGCCACGGCCTTGTCGAACGGCCGGTCCGCGGGCTGGCTGGCGAAGCGGATGAAATACCAGGCGGAATCGACGAAGGTGTCGAGCGTGTCCGTCTCCCGCACCGCCGCGCCGCCGCATTTCGGGCAGGGAACGTGCTTCCAGGTCGGGTGGCGGTCGAGGGGATTGCCCGGAATGTCGAAGCCGACGTCCTCGGGCAGCACGATCGGGAGCTGGTCCTTCGGCACCCCAACCGGCCCGCACGCTTCGCAATGGACGATCGGGATCGGCGTGCCCCAATAGCGCTGGCGCGAGACGCCCCAGTCGCGCAACCGCCAGGCGGTCGTGCCCTCGCCCCAGCCTCCGGCCTCGGCCCTTTCGATCACCGCCGTCTTGGCGCTCTCCACGTCCTTGCCGTCGAGGAAGCGCGAATTGACCAGGACGCCGTCGCCGCTCTCGGCCTCGCCGACGATCGGCGTGCCGGCCTCCGCCGCGCTCGGCGCGACCACGCGCAGGATGTCGAGTCCGTATTTCGTGGCGAACTCGAAGTCGCGCTGGTCGTGGCCCGGCACCCCGAAGATCGCGCCGGTGCCGTAATCCATTAGCACGAAATTGGCGATGAAGACGGGCAGCTCCCACTCCGGATCGAGCGGATGAAAGGCCTCGCCGATCTCGAGCCCGAGCTTTTCCGCCGTCTCGAGCTCGGCTGCGGTGGTGCCGCCCTGCTTGCAGCGAACGATGAACTCGGCGACTTCCGGCGATCTCGCGGCATTTTCCTGCGCGACGGGATGATCGGGCGAAACGGCGACGAAGCTCGCGCCGAAAATCGTGTCCGGGCGAGTCGTGAACACCTCGATCGACTTGGCACCGCCCGGGACCGCCGGCTCGATCGCGAAGCGGAACTTCATGCCCCGGCTCTTGCCGATCCAGTTCTCCTGCATCAGCCGGACCTTGTCGGGCCACTGGTCGAGTGTGCCGAGCCCTTCGAGCAGATCCTCGGCGAAATCGGTGATTTTGAGGAACCACTGGCTGAGCTTCCGCCGTTCGACCAGCGCGCCCGAGCGCCAGCCGCGCCCGTCGATCACCTGCTCGTTGGCGAGCACGGTCATGTCGACCGGGTCCCAATTGACCTCGCTCTCCTTGCGGTAGACCAGCCCGGCCTCGAACAGGTCGACGAACAAGGCCTGCTCCTGGCCGTAATAAGCGGGGTCGCAGGTGGCGAGCTCGCGGCTCCAGTCGAGCGCGAAGCCCAGGCGCTTGAGCTGCGCCTTCATCGTCGCGATGTTGGACCAGGTCCATTCGCCGGGATGGACGTTTCTTTCCATTGCCGCATTCTCGGCCGGCATGCCGAAGGCGTCCCAACCCATCGGGTGGAGGACCTCGAAGCCCTTCATCCGCCGGTAGCGGGCGAGCACGTCCCCCATCGTGTAATTGCGGACATGACCCATGTGGATGCGCCCCGAGGGATAGGGGAACATCTCCAGGATATAGGCCTTGGGGCGGCCGCTCGGCGCGTCGGCGGCGCGGAAGGTGCCGCCTTCGTCCCAAACCTTCTGCCAGTGCGCATCGGCTTTGAGCGGATTGAAGCGCGATGCCATCGCGGAAGAGACTTTCTCGATAGGGTTGGCCGGCGTGATCGGGTCAGCCGGCGACGGCGGTCCGGCGCAGGTCGCGGGCGCGGGTCAGGATGATCTCCTCGAGTCGCTGCACGGTAGCGGCGCTGACCGGCGCGTCGACCCACTGGCCGTTCTGGTTGACCTGCCGCGCGGCGGTGACCCGAAGCGCGTCGGCGCGCAGGTCGCTGTCGAGGATGGCGACCGTGACCTTGACCCGCTCCGACGGGTTCTGCGGGTTGGCGTACCAATCGGTGACGATCACGCCGCCGTTCGAATCGGTCTGGGTGAGCGTCGCGAAGGAAAGCGTGTCGAGCGCGGCGCGCCAGAGATAGGCGTTGACGCCGATCGTCGTGATCTGGCTCGCGGCCTGGTCGGCCTGCGTCACCTCATAGCCGTCACCGCCGATGCCGAGCGCGCGGTCGAGCGGACGCGAATCGATCAGCGCGCCCTGGCACGCCGTGAGCGAGAAGGCGGCAGCCGACAGGGCAAGGGGAAGAACGCGGGCCATACATGTCCTTTAAGGAAACTGGGGTCTCTTCGACCGCGTTATAGATATCGGCGCTGGCGCGGCAAGCACTCTCGTGCCCGCGATTTTCGCGTCCGCTGTCATCAGGGTGACATGCGCTTTGTGGGAAAGATGCAACAGGCGGAATGATTCAGAGTGAAGACAGGCCCCTTCCCTAGGAATGAGCGTTGAGTCGGCCTATCTTCGCCGCCGGAGAGGAGTCGCATTTCGTGAGGCAGTACCGGGGACTGGCCGCGACAGGAGGCGCATCGCTGCTGGCGATGGCGCTTTTGCTCGCCCCCGTCCTCGCCGAGGCCCAGCGCTCTCCCGCCCGCTCGGCGCCCACGGCGAGCCGGTCGATGGGCGGCTTCACGCCCGCCGTCGCCGATCCGCGCCTCGCCGCCGCTCTCTCCGGGCGCAGCTCGAGCCTGAGCGACGAATTCCGCTTCACGCCGGCCGCGACCGGCGCCAACGAGCGCCGCAACCGCGCCGTCCGGGTCGCCGTCCGCGCCCGCGCGAGCACGCCGGGCGAGGCGCTGACCGCGCTCAACAGCAGCTCGGCGCTGCCGGTGACGCCGATCACGCCCAGCTCCTACAATCTCGGCGTCTCGCTGGGCTGGCGGCGCTTCGCGGTCTCGGGCGACGTCGCCCAGAGCGAAGGCGGCGCCCTGCCCGGTCGGCGCGACAGCGCTCAGGTCGGGATGAGCTACCGCGCCAACCGCCGCCTGACCGGCCGGGTCGCCGTCGCCGCCGAGCGCACCGAGGGCGCGCAGCGCATCCTGCAGGTCGACGAGGCCTATTCGCTCGATGTCGGTGGCGCCTTCTCGATCGCGCGCAACGTCGATGTCACCGCCGGTGCCCGCTACCGGATCGCCCGCGACCGGATCGAGCCGATGGCCCGCGACGAGCGCCGCGACAGCCAGGCCGTCTATATTGGCACCGCCTTCCGCTTCTAGGCGGGAAGCCAGGCGTCGATTCCCGCCCAGCCGTAAGCCTCCGCGAGCCCTTCGGCGCGCGCGTCGTTCATTCCGCCGAGCGCGATCACAGGCAAAGAGGTCTGCGCCGCGAGCGCGTCAAAGTTGTCCGAACCGAGCGGGCGAGCCTCCGGATGGCTGTGCGTCGCGAAGACCGGCGAAAGGAAAATGAGCGAAGCGCCGGCCGCCTCGGCGGCGCGGATTTCGGCGAGATCGTGGGCCGGCGCCGTGGTCGTCCCGCGATGCCGGCCGTGGCTGCCGTCGGCGCCCCACGTTCGGGCGAGTTCGGCCGATCCGCCGAGCAGCAGCAGGCCGCGATGCGCCGTCCGCACCTCGTCGAAGAGCCGCCGCCGCGCCTCTTCGCCGAGCGAATGGTGCCGAAAGACGATGCCGGCGTCCTCGGGCAGCCGAGCCACCGCGGCGAATAATGCCTCGCCCATTCGCTCGTCGGTCATCAGCCAGCGGCGTGGCAGGGCTTGGCGTTGCGGCATGACGCTCCCTATAGCGCCGGACGATGAGCGACGCATCGGAAAGGCTGGGCGCGGTCCGCACTTCCATCGCCAAAGCGGCGAAGCTGGCTGGGCGCGAGCCGGGCGGGATTACTCTGATCGCGGTCTCCAAGACCCATGATGCCGAGGCGATCGAGCCGTTGCTGGCGGCAGGGCAGCGCGATTTCGGCGAGAATCGGGTGCAGGAGGCGGAAGGCAAGTGGCCCGGCCTTCGGGCGCGCTGGCCGGACGCGCGGCTCCACCTGATTGGCCAGCTCCAGTCGAACAAGGCCGACGCGGCGGTCGATCTGTTCGACGCGATTCACTCGGTCGACCGCCCCTCGCTGGTCGACGCGCTCGGCAAGGCGATGGCGAGGGCGGGGCGCCGCCCCGATTGCTTCATCCAGGTCAATATCGGCGAAGAACCGCAAAAGGGAGGCTGCCCGGTCGCCGAGCTGCCTGCCTTGCTCGAACGCGCGCGCGAGCTTCCGGTCGTCGGGCTGATGTGCATCCCGCCCGACGGCGTCGAAGCGGCGCCCTATTTCGCCCTGCTCGCCAAGCTTGCGCGGCGGCATGGCGTCGCCGGGCTGTCGATGGGGATGTCGGCGGACTATGATGCGGCGGTGATGATCGGCGCGACTCACGTTCGGGTAGGGACGGCCCTGTTCGGCGCGCGCGGCCAGACGGAGGGGCGGAGATGAGCAATACGGCAGGGGTGGAGCGGCCGGGCTTTCGCTGGCGGCCATGGCATTTCGTCCTCATCGGCCTTCTCGCCGTCGCCGCTTTCGTCGGCGTGCTCGTCTGGGGGGTGATGCGGATCACCGGGCCGGTGGTCGCGGGTGGCGACGCCTTCATGAGCGAGCTGCGCGACGGCCGCTTCGAGCGCGCTTACGCGCTCGCCACGCCCGCCTTGCAGCGGGAGCTCGGGCGGGCGGAGGATTTGTCGGGTCGGGTCGGGCTCTATCGGCCGCTCGAATGGAGCTGGTCGCACCGCTCGATCCGCAACGGCATCGGCCAAGTCGCCGGCAGCGCCGAGTTCGCCGGCGGCCCGGGCCGCGCCGAATTGGAGCTGCATCAGGTCGGCGGCGAGTGGCGCGTCGCCGCGTTCCGCTTTCGCCCCGGCCCGTGAGATTCGATGATGGCATCGAACGCCAGCAGCCCCCCGGGCTGCTGGCTCCTAGGTTCGATGCCATCATCTTCGATTTCGACGGGGTGCTGCTCGAAAGCGAATATGTCGGCAACAAGCAGATCGCTGATTATCTGACCGCGCACGGCCACCCGACCTCGGTCGAGGAGTCGATGAACCATTTCATGGGCCTGTCTGGCGCCGACTTTCTCGGCGCGATCGAGCGCTGGATCGGCCGCGCGCTGCCCGACGATTTTCACGACGAGCGCCGCGCCGAGGACGAGCGCGTGCTCTCCGAGGGGATCGAGGCGGTGGCCGGCGCGGTCGATTTCATCGGGCGGCTCCCGCCCGAATTGCCCAAGGCGGTTGCCTCGTCGAGCGCGCCGCGCTGGATCGAGACCCACCTCGGCCATCTCGGCCTAGCCCATCACTTCTATGGCCGGGTGTTCAGCGGCGCCGAGCATGTCGCGCGGGGCAAGCCGGCGCCCGACATCTATCTGCACGCCGCCGCCGCGATGGGCGTGCCAATCGGCCGCACTGTCATCATCGAGGATTCGCCGGTCGGCGTCACCGGCGCCGTCGCCTCGGGCGCCGAGGTAATCGGCCTGTGCGCCGGGCGGCACTGCATGCCGGGCCACGAAGAGCGGCTCCGCACTCTGGGCGTCCACCACATCGCTCGGGACTTCGACGAGGTTGCGGCGCTGATTTCCTAGAGCTGATGGCCGCTGCGGTCGCGCTTGGTGGTGAGATAGGCCTCGTTGTGCGGGTTGGCGCCGGTGCGGAGGGGCACCTGTTCCGCCACGGCGACGCCCTCCGCGGCGAGCGCCGAGACCTTGCGGGGATTGTTGGTGAGCAGGCGGATTTCACGCTGGCCCAGCGCTTCGAGCATCCGCGCCGCGACCACGAAGCTGCGCTCATCGTCGTCGAAGCCCAGGCGGTGGTTGGCGTCGACCGTGTCGAAGCCCTGGTCCTGCAGCGCATAGGCGCGCAGCTTGTTGACCAGGCCGATGCCGCGTCCTTCCTGGCGGAGATAGAGGAGGATACCCCAGCCCGCCGCGGCGATCGCGGCGAGAGCGTCGGCCAGCTGCGGCCCGCAATCGCATTTCAATGAGCCGAGCGCATCGCCGGTCAGGCATTCGCTGTGGACGCGGACCAGTGGCGGCTGGCCGCTCGGATCGCCGATCAGCAAGGCGACATGCTCGGTCGTGTCGCCGTCGGCGCGGAAGGCGACGATCTCGGCCTTCTCGGCGAAGCGATTCGGCAGCCGCGCCCGCGAGACGATACGCAGGTCCGCGCCGGTGCCGAACGTCATGACGTCATCGGCCGCCACCCGCGTCTCCGCCTCGCTCCCGCGCCGAGTGAACAGAGCGGGCAGCAGTCCGGCGAGCCGCGTCAGCCTGAGCGCCGCGCGGGCGATCTCGGGCGAGCAGAGCGGCGCGGTTCGGAACGGGCCCTTGAGCGGGGTGGCGAGATCCAGCGCGGGATCGGCGATGGCGATCGCGGCGGAGAGATCGTCGGGACCGCCGCGCAGGATCCGCACCGGCTCCGCCGGGACCGCCTCGCGCTGGTTGGTGAGCTTGAGCGTCGCCGCCCGGTTGCCCGAGATGAGCAAATCGGCGGGCGATGCGCCGTCGAAAATGGCGAGCGCCCCGGCGTCGGCGGTCTCGACCGCCAGCAGCAGGATATCTTCGATCGCCACCGTCCAGCCGCGCCGGAGGGCGTCGATGGCGCGGGCGACGTCCCGCGCCCCGCTCAAAGGGAGAATTCCGTCATCAACGGGACATGGTCGGAGGGCCGGGTCCAGTTGCGGCAGGGCTCGAAGACCTTGTGGGCCACCGCTTGCGCGGCCACGTCGCCCGTCGCCCACATATGGTCGAGCCTTCGGCCGCGGTCGTTCTTCGTCCAGTCGGGCGAGCGGTAGCTCCACCAGGTATGGAGGCGCTGCGGTGCGGGGTGGAAATGACGGCCGAGATCAACCCAGTCGTTGCTCGCCTGGAGCTTCGTCAGCGCTTCGACCTCTACGGGCGTGTGGCTGACGACGTTGAGCAACTGCTTGTGGCTCCAGACGTCGCATTCCAGCGGGGCGACGTTGAAGTCGCCGACGATGATCGTCGGGATGTCGCAGCCCTCAGACCAGCGCGTCATCCGCTCGATGAAATCGAGCTTCTGGCCGAACTTGGGGTTGAGCGCGCGATCGGGCACGTCGCCGCCGGCGGGGATGTAGACATTCTCGAGCCGCACTCCGCAATCGAGCCGAACGCCGACATGGCGCGCCTCGCCATTGTCCTGCCAGTCGTGGCGGTCGTCCTCGCGGATCGGTACTTTCGAGGCGATCGCGACGCCGTGGTGCATCGGCTGGCCGCAGATGATGATGTGGTTGTAGCCCAGCCGGCGAAACAGTCCTTCCGGGAATTCCGTGTCGCGGACCTTGGTTTCCTGCAGGCAAAGGACGTCTGGCGCCTGCTCGACGAGGAATTTCTCGACGATCTCGGTGCGGGCGCGGATCGAATTGATGTTCCAGGACGCGATTTTCAGGGAAGACATGGCGGCGGCTTAGCGGCCTGCAGGCAGGCTGTCGATTCGAGGGGCGGGAAATGAAAGGCCCCCGCTCCGGGGGCGTGGAGCGGGGGCCTACCAAGCGTTGTTACGCGAGGTCAATTGCGAGGAACCGGTTCGGGCAACAGGGGGAAAACCCGAGCTGGCCCCGCAACTGAAGGCCCATATTTAATCTGCGACACCTGTCGCCCCGATGAACGGCGCGCTCTCGTCCGAGAGGCTCAGCCGCGCGGGCCGCGGCGGCGCGGATCGGTCCAGCGGAAGACGCTGTCGGCGACCGGCACGTTGAAGCGCTGGTTGGAGAGGCGCACCTGGGTCCGGTTGTTTTGCGCGTCGATCGTGTTCCAGCCCTGGAGGATCAGGCCGGAGGGGCCGCTCGCGATCTTGGCGAAGGCGAGCGTGATCGTGCCGAATTCGCGGCGGCGCGAATCGCGCGCCTCGATGACCAGGACCTGCGCGTCGTTGCGGACGACGCGGGCGAAGCGGGAGAGGTCCTGCTCGGGATTGAGGAGGACCGAGAGCGGCGAATCGTTGATCGGCCAGCGCTGCACCTGGCGCACGTCATAATCGACGAAGGTCAGCGCCCGGCCGTCGCCGACGACCAGCATGTTGGCGCTGCGGCCATAGTCGAAGCGGATTTTGCCGGGGCGCTTGATCGTCAGCGTGCCGTTCATCGCGCGGCCGCGCCGGTCGGTCTGGGTGAAGCTGGCGGTCATCGTATTGACCGCGCGCAGATGCGCCTGGACCTGGGCGAGGCCGGTCTGGGCCTGGGCGATCGCGGGCGCCGGCATGAAGGCCGCGGTGAGCGCCAGCGGCGCGGCGGCAAGGGCAAGGGCGCTGATACGCAGCATCATCATTCCTTCTCAGGTTCGGATTTGCGCCGCATGTGGCGCTCCGCGCTTGAATGTCCAGTGAACCCTCGGGTTCCCTGTTAAGTCAGCGGTCGGCCGTCCATGTCGACCAGCACCTCGCGGCGGCCGACATGGTCGGGGGCGCTGACCACGCCTTCCTTCTCCATCCGCTCGATCAGCCGGGCGGCATTGTTGTAGCCGACCCGCAGCTGGCGCTGGAGGTAGGAGGTCGAGGCCTTCTGGCTCTCGGCGACGACCTGCACCGCCTTGCGGAAGAGCTGGGTCTCGGCATCGTCCTCCCCGATCGGCTGGCCCTCGAACATATAGCCGCCGTCCTCGGGCTCCTCGGTGACGGACTGGACATATTCGGGAGTCCCCTGGGTGCGCCAGAAATCGGCGACGGCGCGGACCTCCTCGTCGGAGACGAAGGGGCCGTGGACTCGGGCGATCTGCTTGCCGCCCGGCATGTAGAGCATGTCGCCCTTGCCGAGCAGCTGCTCCGCCCCCTGCTCGCCGAGGATCGTGCGGCTGTCGATCTTCGAGGTGACCGAGAAGGAGATACGCGTCGGCAAATTCGCCTTAATCACACCGGTGATGACGTCGACCGACGGTCGCTGCGTCGCCATGATCAGGTGGATGCCGGCCGCGCGCGCCTTTTGGGCGAGGCGCTGGATCAGGAACTCGACCTCCTTGCCGGCAGTCATCATCAGGTCTGCGAGCTCGTCGACCACGACGACGATCTGCGGCAGGACCTCGTACTCCAGCTCCTCCATCTCATACTGGGGCTGGCCGGTCTCTGGATCATAGCCAGTCTGGACGCGCCGGCCGAGCGGTTGCCCCTTCATCCGCGCCTCGCGCACCTTGGCGTTGAAGCTGGAGAGCTGCCGCACGCCGACCGAGGCCATCATCCGGTAGCGGTCCTCCATCTGCTCGACCGTCCATTTGAGCGCGCGGATCGCCTTGGCGGGCTCGGTGACGACCGGGGCGAGGAGATGGGGGATGTCCTCGTAGGTGCTGAGCTCCAGCATCTTCGGATCGATCAGGATCATTTTGCACTGCTCGGGCGTGAGCCGGTAGAGCAGCGACAGGATCATGCAATTGAGGCCCACCGACTTGCCCGAGCCGGTCGTGCCGGCGACGAGCAGATGCGGCATCGGCGCCAGATCCGCGACGACCGGATCGCCGGCGATGTTCTTGCCAAGGATGATCGGCAGCGAAGCGACCTGGTCCTCGAAGGCGGGGCTCGCGACCAGCTCGGAAAAGCTCACCATCTCGCGCTTCGCATTGGGTAGCTCGATCCCGATCACGCTGCGCCCCGGAATGGTGGCGACCCGGGCGGAGAGCGCGGACATGTTGCGGGCGATGTCGTCGGCGAGCTGAATGACGCGGCTCGCCTTGATCCCGCTCGCGGGCTCCAGCTCGTACATGGTGACGACCGGGCCGGGCCGGACCTCGACGATCTCGCCCTTCACCGAGAAATCGTCGAGCACGCTCTCCAGCAGCCGTGCGTTGCGCTCGAGCGCCGCCTTGTCGAGCTGGACGTTGACCGGCTTCGGCACCGGATTGAGCAGGTCGATCGAGGGCAGGGTGTAGCTGTCGCCGAGCGCGAGCGAGGGCTGGCGCTCGCGCAGGGGGCGGCGGCCCGGTGCGTCGCGCGCCGTCGCGCGCTCGGCGATGATCGGGCTGCGGGGCTCGGCGGCGGCGACCGGCGCGCGGGCGGGCCGGTCCCCGGGCGCCGGCAGCTCGTCGGCCTCGTTGCGCTGGCGGAGCAGGCGGCGGCTGGCGAGCCAGTGCCGCTCCTCGACGGTGAGGCCGAGGCCGAACAGCCAGAAGGCGAGGCCCGCCGCGGCGGCGAGCGCGACAATCGCGATCCGGAACGGCTGGACGATGCCCGGCTCGCCGATCGCGCCGAGGCCCATGTCGATGAGGTGGGCGAAGCCGAGCCCGATCGTGCCGCCCCAGCCGGCAGGAAGCCCACCCACCGCGCCGCCCGCGGTCAGGGCGGCCGCGGTGCCGATCAGGGCGATGCCGGCGAACGTGGCGAACAGCGAGCGCGACCAGCGCCCGGGCTCACTGCCGCGCGTCAGCCTGAGGCCCACGACAAGCATGAGCGGGAGGACGAGACTGACGGGCGGCCCGCCGATGCTGAGCAGCAGGTCGGACAGCCACGCGCCCGGCGCTCCCATCCAGTTGCCGACCGGGCCGCCCGCGGCGGTGTTGAGCGCGGGATCGCTCGGCCGGTAGGTCAGCAGCGCGATCAGGGTCGCGACCGCGCCGAGGCTGAGCGCGAGGCCGCCGAGGAACGCCCCGGAGCGCCGCGCCGCCTTGCGGCCGCCCTCGCGCCAGCGCTCGATCCGGCCGGGTGCCTGCTTCCGGGCTGTGCTTGCCGCCATTTTCGTGCCCCAAATGTTCCCCGTTCACCCTATTGCGCCCTCGCGGACTCCCGGGTCAAGCGCTTGGCGTTGCGCCGAGGCAACGCTA
>NZ_JBQTJC010000224.1:0-8550 GCF_052387495.1 Sphingosinicella sp.
GGCGGCGGCTATGGCTACGGCTATTACGCCTATCCGATCATCATCGAGACGACGACGACCGCCGCTTCCTCCTCCTACGTGATCGAGGAGGTCATCGAGGAAGTGGTCGAGACGCGCCGCCCGCGCGCCCGCCGCGCGCGCTGCAACTGCCCGCCGCCGCGCCGTCGTCCGGCACCCCGTCCGCGCCCGCCCGCCGGCGAGCGCGGCTGAGGCCTAGGCGAGGCCCGCAAGGGCCTCGTCGCTCAAGCTGGCCGGGACGATCACCAGCGGGCAGGGGAGGCTCCCCGCCGCCGATCCCGCGAAATGGCTGATCAGCGGGCCGGGCGCGCCTTCCGCCGCGGCGAGGACCAGCGCGGAAATGTCGTCGCGCTCCTTCAGCATCTCGGCGACCGCCTTGACGGGATCGCCCTGCTTGACCGTGATCGAAGGCTTGATCCCGGCCTCCTCGAGGATCGCGCCGGAGGCTTGGACCAGCATCGCCTCGGCGCGCAGCCGCGCCTCCTCCTCCATCGCCGCCTGGACCGCGCCCCATTGGGAGAATTCCTGCTGCGGGATGAGGGCTAGGATCTCGACGACGCCGCCGGTCCGTGCCGCTCGCCGCGCCGCATAGCGCAAGGCGGCCTGGGCCTCCTCGGTCTCGTCCATCACGACCAGGTACGAGCGCATCGGTCCTCCCGTTCGCACCGGAGGCTGACGGATATCGCGCGGCGAGGCAAGCCTTGCCCTTGACCCCAAGCGGTCTCATGCTGTTTGGAGACGCCGCCCGCTCGCGCAAGGGAAGCCTTCCGATGCCGATTGAACTCAAGATGCCGGCTCTCAGCCCCACGATGGAGGAAGGGACGCTCGCCAAATGGCTGGTGAAGGAGGGCGACACGGTCGCCTCCGGTGATATCCTGGCGGAGATCGAGACCGACAAGGCGACGATGGAGTTCGAGGCGGTCGACGAGGGCACGATCGCCAAAATCCTGGTCGCCGAGGGCACCGACGAGGTGAAGGTCGGCACCGTCATCGCCCTGATCGCGGGCGAGGATGAGGATGCGAAGGACCTTGCTGCCGGGGGCAGCAAGCAGCCTGAGCATGCGGCCGCCGCAAAGGCTGCGCCTGCCGCCGCGCCTAAGGCCGATCCGGTCCCCCCGCCCGCCAAGGCGGAAGCGCCGAAGGTGGACGCCGCGCCGCCTCCGCAACGGCCCGCGCCGCAGCCCCAGCCGAGCGCCAAGGGCGACCGCGTGAAGGCCAGCCCGCTCGCGCGGCGGCTCGCCGAGGCGCAGGGGATCGACCTCGGCGCCGTCTCCGGGTCGGGCCCGGGCGGGCGGATCGTCAAGGCCGATATCGAAGGCGCAGGAGGCAAGGCGCCCGCCAAGGAAGCGCCCGCCGCCGCGCCGGCCGTGATCGACACCGAGATCCCGCACGAAGCGGTCAAGCTCTCCAACATGCGAAAGACGATCGCGCGCCGCCTCACCGAGGCGAAGCAGACGATCCCGCATATCTATCTCACCGTCGACATCCAGCTCGACGCCTTGCTCAAGCTACGCGGCGAATTGAACAAGGGGCTGGAGAGCCGGGGCGTGAAGCTCTCCGTCAACGATTTGCTGATCAAGGCGCTCGCCGTCGCCCTGATCGAGGTGCCGGAGTGCAACGTCTCGCTCTCCGGCGACCAGCTGCTCCAATACAGCCGCGCCGATATCAGCGTCGCGGTCTCCATACCGGGCGGCCTGATCACCCCGATCGTCGCGAGCGCCGACAGCAAGAGCCTCTCTGTCATCTCGAAGGAGATGGCCGAGCTCGCCGCCCGGGCGAAGGAGGGCAAGCTCCAGCCGCACGAATATCAGGGCGGGACGGCGTCGATCTCGAACATGGGGATGTTCGGGATCAAGGCGTTCGACGCGGTGATCAATCCGCCGCAGGGCATGATCATGGCGATCGGCGCGGGCGAGAAGCGCCCTTATGTCGTCAACGACTCCTTGCAGATCGCCACCGTGATGAGCGCCACCGGCAGCTTCGACCACCGCGCCATCGACGGCGCCGACGGCGCAAGGCTGATGCAGGCCTTCAAGCGCCTCGTCGAAAACCCGCTGGGGATGCTGGCTTGATGCCTTCCCCCTCTCCCGCGAGGGGAGAGGGCATAGGAGTTATGAATGGCTGACACTTACGATCTCATCGTTCTCGGCTCCGGTCCCGGCGGCTATGTCGCGGCGATCCGGGCGAGCCAGCTGGGCCTGAAAACCGCGATCGTCGAGCGCGAGAAATTGGGTGGCATCTGCCTCAACTGGGGCTGCATCCCGACCAAGGCGCTGCTCCGCACCTCCGAAATCTACCACTACCTCACCCACGCCTCGGCCTACGGGCTCAAGGCCGAGAAAACGGGCTTCGATCTCGCCGCGATCGTCGAGCGCAGCCGCAAAGTCGCCGGCCAGCTCAACGCGGGCGTCAAGGGGCTGATGAAGAAGAACAAGGTGACGGTCGTCGAGGGCGATGGCGTGCTCGCGGGCAAGAGCAGGCTCGTCGTCACGAAGGACGGGACTAAGACCGAGCTTTCGGCCAAGCACATCATCGTCGCCACCGGCGCCCGCGCCCGCGACCTGCCCTTCGCCAAGGCGGACGGCGAGCGGATCTGGACCTATCGCCACGCGATGGTGCCCAAGGAGATGCCGACCAAATTGCTGGTCGTCGGCTCGGGCGCGATCGGGGTCGAGTTCGCCAGCTTCTATTCGGACATGGGCGCCGAGGTCACGATCGTCGAGATGCTGCCGCGCATCCTCCCCGTCGAGGACGAGGAGGTGAGCGCTTTCATGCACAAGGCGCTGGCCAAGCAGGGCATGACGATCCACGTCGGCGCCGGCGTCGAGAAATTGGAGGCGTCGAAAGCGGGCGTGAAGGCCGCGATCAAGGGCGCCGATGGCAACGTCACGACCAGCGAGTATAGCCACGCCATTGTCGCGATCGGCATCGCCCCCAACAGCGAGCAGATCGGCCTCGAGGCGCTCGGCGTGAAGACCGACCGCGGCCATATCCTTGTCGACGGCTACGCTCGCACCAATGTCGAGGGAATCTACGCCATCGGCGACGTCACCGGCCCGCCCTGGCTCGCGCACAAGGCGAGCCACGAGGGCGTCGTCTGCGTCGAGGCGATCGCGGGGAAGAAGCCGCACCCGTTCGAGACCTGGAACATCCCGGGCTGCACCTATTGCCACCCACAGGTCGCGTCGGTCGGCCTCACCGAAGCCGCGGCGAAGGAGGCCGGCCATGAGGTCAAGGTCGGCAAATTCCCCTTCATCGGCAACGGCAAGGCGATCGCGCTTGGCGAGGCGGAGGGCTTCATCAAGACCGTGTTCGACGAGGCTACGGGCGAGCTATTGGGCGCCCACATGGTCGGCGCCGAGGTCACCGAGCTGATCCAGGGCTATGCCGTCGCCCGCCAGCTCGAAACCACCGAAGCCGAGCTCATGCACACCGTCTTCCCGCACCCGACCTTGAGCGAGATGATGCACGAGAGCGTGCTCGACGCTTACGGACGGGCGCTGCATTATTAGGGGTGGTCAGCGGGCGGATCGGCCTTGATCGAAAGCCTCTACCAAGAGGTGATCGGCTGGGTGCCGGCGGACCCGGTCAATCTTCTGATCGGTGCCGGTGCCGGCGCGCTTGCGTTCGCCTATCTCGCCTTCGCCGCCGCCCATGGCCGCGCCTCGCCCCGGCGGCTCGAAGCGCCCGGTCCGCTGCCCGAAGCCGCGATCCATTACGAATATGGCGACCAGATTGGGCGCGAGCGGAAATTGTGGCCCGCGCTCGTTGCGATCCTCTTCTGGCTGGCGGGAACATGGGACACACAGCGCGGCGCGTTCGATCTGGGAATGCTCGCCTTTGCCGGCACGCCGACGCTCGTCTTCCTCCTCCTCGCCGAGCGACGCCGCCTCCGCGCGCGGCCGGCGGTCGCGCTTTATCCGCACGGAATCCTGCTGGATTCCTGGCGCGGCGAGACGACAATCCCTTGGAAGGATATCGCCTATGTCGAGACCGATCCCGCCGAGTCGACGGGATATCAGCCGAACTCTCATCTGCGCCTGCTGATCGGCCGCAGGGACGGCCGCCGGTGGCGCTACTCCGAGCGCGATTTCGGCGACGAGGCGCCGAGCCGGTTCGAGACGATCGTCGAGCAGGCGCGGCGGCACACGCGGTGAGGCTTCCAGACGAACAGCTCCATTGGCGGACCGGCCTGATCGGCTGCCTGCTTCCATCGGCGCGAAGCCGGAAGGAGGCATGAGAGCGCGCTCAATGCGTACGGAAGGGGACGGCATTGGTGCGGTTCCTCGGGGCCCGGTGAGAGGCCCGGCATTTCCATCATCATTCGCGAATTAACTCTTGCGAAACGGATTGTACATAATGTACAAAGCGTACGACACGTACAAAGCCGACGAGTCGTGACGGCAGGAGTGAGTCGAAATGCCTGGAATTCAGAGTGGAAGCTTCGGAGACGCGCGGGAAGTGCAGGCGAGCGAGGTGCGCCAGTCCTTCAGCGAGTTTGTCGATGAGTGCTGGGCGCGCGGCCGACGTACCGTGATCCAGCGCAACGGAAAGCCGGTGGCGGCGCTCGTCTCGATCGCGGACCTGCAATCGCTGCTCGAGGCGGACAGGCAGCAGAGCGAGGCGATGCTGCGGGAGATGGTTGCGGAGGAGGCCGGCGATCTGGCGCCGGCGACAGCCGCTGCCCACGAGCAGGAAAAGGAGAAACTTCACGGCGCGGCAAACGAGATGATCGCATGTGCGACGCGAATGATCGTTCCTATTGCCGTCAAGGCCGTCGAAGAAGCGATCAGGAACAAGCGGTCGCGTCGTGAGCTCGGGCCCAAGGACGAATCGGCGCTCACCGAGCGCGTGCTTGCGGAGATCGATACGGCACCTTAGAAGTTGCTTGGAAGCGCGTCGTGGCTCGCGACCGCAATTGGATCGCCCGCGAATGGCGTCTGCTTCTTACAAGCTCGTCTATCCTGCGGACGTCCAGCGAACTCGCGACGCATCCCTGGACCTCCTCGAGAAATCGGGCCGTCCTCGCGACGATTTCCGGATCGCGATGAACCTCCTCGTCGGCGATTTCGATCAGGGGATTGAGCCGGGGAACAAGACACCCGTCGAGCCATCCAGCTATTCGTACAATATCCTCGATATCCTCATCATCCTGCGGGTGGACGACGAACTTCAGGAACTGGTGGTCAGAAGGATTTCCCCCACCGCGCGCCTGAGGAATCTTGTCGCCTGAAATGGGTGTCAAGCGAGCGTGATCGGCAGCGGCTCGATGCGTGAGTCCGCGCGCAGCTTGACGGCGCCGGTGATTGGAAAGCGACCAAAGAAGCCGCCGCGACGCTTTCGAATCCGCCGGAAGGCTTGCTCGTCCAGTTCCAGCTTCACCATTACACCGGCGGAGGTCCCAGCCCTCACCCGCTGGGGCTTGTTCGGCGTCGCATCATCCGTAATCCCGCCGATCGTGATCTGGGTTGTCACGCCCTCAGAGTAATTTCCAATGCCTCTCAGTCGAATCTCGGCGCCAACGACGGCGGCATCGCGGGTCGGCCGGAATGGAAACTCGACCCGTACCAGCTTGCGTCCCTCGATCAGGTCTGCGCGGATCGCCTCTGCCTGATACACTTGCCGTCGGCCCGCACGGTCCCTCGCCGCCACAAGCGCATCCCCAATCAGACAGAGCGCGGCGAGACCGAACCAAAGCCAGGGCGAAAGCGCCTGACTGCCATCGACGATGACCTTGAAAATGCCGCCTTGCTGAGCCTCCGCGCCGAACATTCCCGCGCTTACCGAGAAGCCCAAGGGGATGGCGGGGAGCATGATCAGGAAGTGAAATGCCCGGCGGTAGGCCAAGGCCGGATCGCGCATCGCCCAGATGAAGACGACGGCACCGAGAGCGAGGAAGCCCAGCCGGGCTGGCAGCCACGGGACCGCCGCGGCAAGGAACACGCAAAGCCCGAGCAGCGCTCCGACGAGAATTACCTTCCAAAGCCATGGCATCGGCAGGTCTCCACCGCAGCGCCTGTTCCGCGGCAATGAATTGTCTATGGCGACGGACCAGAAAAGTAAAAAGGCAGCCGCTCCGTGTCCCCCCGGCATTGCGGAGGCGCGGTGCCCGCGTCGCGCCGCGATCCAAGTCTGTTGCCGGCGTACGGATCATCTATTGTATGGAATCGGAAAGGAGGCCGACATGACCGACACTTACCAGGGAAGCTGCTTCTGCGGGGCTGTGGAGATCGAGGCGCGGGGGGCGCCCGAGGCGATGGGCTATTGCCATTGCGGGTCGTGCCGCTCCTACGCGGGCGCGCCGGTGGCGGCGTTCACGCTGTGGAAGGCGGGCGAGGTCAGCGTCACCAAGGGCGAGGACAAGCTCGGCACCTACCACAAGACCGGCTTCAGCGGCCGGCGCTATTGCACCGGCTGCGGCGGGCATGTCCTGGTCGAGCATCCCACGCTCGGCATGACCGACGTCCACGCCTCGACCCTCCCCGGCTTGGCTTTCGTGCCGGGCGTCCACCTCCATTATCAGGAGACGGTGCTGCCGATGAAGGACGGCCTCCCCAAGCTGCGCGATTTCCCCGCCGAGATCGGCGGCTCGGGCGAGCTGATGGACGAATAGCCCGCCTGCGCTCGCCCGTCCGATCACAGCCATCGGGATTTCCGGTTGAACCCGAAACGATCCCGGCGGTTATCGGGGGCATGGAAGGAGTGAGCGGCAATGAGAGGCTATTGCGACGATATCGAGCGCGCGACGCTCGCCAATGAGGATTTCCGCCGCGTGCTCTACACCGGCAAGAACCTCCAGCTCGTGCTGATGACGCTGCCCCCGGGCTGCGACATCGGCGAGGAGGTGCACGAGGATCGCGATCAATTCCTTAGGATCGAGGAGGGCGAGGGCGTGATCCTGATCGACGGCGCGGAGAACAGGGTCGCGGACGACTTCGCGGTGATCGTCCCCGCCGGCGCCCGCCACAACGTCATCGCCGGCGACCGGCCGCTCAAGCTCTACACCATCTACGGCCCGCCCGAGCACAAGGACCAAGTCGTCCACAAGGACAAGGCTCAGGCCGAGGCCGATCACGCCAATGACGAATGGGACGGCGAAACCACCGAGTAGGCGCGACCTCTTCCCTCACAGCGCCCGAATCCGCGGCTCCGCGCGCGGCGGCTTCACCACCAGCTCGGTGAGCGCCCACACCATCGCGTCCGCCCGGTCCGGGCTGTCGCCGGGCCCGCGATAGTCGCCGCCGTAGATCAGCCCGGCCAGCTCGTCCTCCAGCGCCGGGAAATGGCCCGCCAGCCGCGCCCGTCCGTTCTCGAAGGCGACCATCACCGGCTCGGCGCGCGCCACCTTGCCGTCGGCGGCGTGGACGAGGCTGACCGGCAGCCCGGCCTCGGCGCCGCGCAGCACGCTCTCGACCATCTTGCCGCCATTGTTCGCCTCGGCGATCACCCGGTGGGCGCCCCACGCCTCGGCCGCCGCCGCGACCTTCCGCGCCCAGCCGTCGGGTCCCAGCCCGGTGACGCTGCAATCGGCCAGCACATGGCCGATCCCGGCCTGGTCCAGGCCGCACACGCCTATCCCGCAGGTCCCCGCCGCCCCCGCCGGCGGATCGACCCCGACGACGATCCGCCGCAGTGTCCCGCGCGGCGGCGGCGCGCCCCGGCTCGCCTCGATCAGCGCGCGGCTCCACAGCGCCCCTTCGAGATCGTCGAGCAGCACGCCCTCCAGCTCCTGCCGGCCGAACCGTGTCCCGCCATGGATCGCCTCCGCCGCGTCGAGAAAATCCCCGGCGACATGGGGATTGGCCCGGCTCGGGCCGCCGCTGGTCGCGGTCGCGGGATCGGCGAGCAATTGCTTGAGCAAAGGCACCGGCCGGGGGGTCGTCGTCACGATCGCGCGCGGCACCTCGCCCAGGCGGAGGCCGAGGCGAAGGTTGTTCCACGCCGCCTCCGCCCGCTTCCACTTGGCGAGCTCGTCGCACCAGGCGAGATGATGCTCGGGTCCGCGCAAGCTCTCCGGGTTCGCCGCCGAAAAGAGCCGCGCCTCGGCGCCGCTGGCGAAGACCAGCCGCTTGCGCGAGGGGAGCCAGCGCATCGCCGCCCGCTCGTCCGCCCGCGCCACCGCGAGCAGCCCGCTCGGCCCCTCGATCATCACCGCCCGCGCCTCGTCCGCCGTCGCGCCGACCAAAGCGATCGCCGCCTCCGGATGGTCCCGCGCGAAGGCCGAGACATATTCCGCCCCCGCCCGGGTTTTGCCGAAGCCCCGCCCCGCCAGCATCACCCACTGCCGCCAGACGCCGGCGGGAGGTTCCTGCCCCTCCCGAACCCAGCTCTCCCAATCCGCGTCGAACACCAGCGCATCGGCCTCGGTCGCCCCGCCCAGCACCAGCCGAATCTCGTCCTCGGTCAGTGCTTCCAGCGCCGTGAGCGCATCATGCATCACCAATTCCTCCCCTGCATTTGCAGGGGAGGGGGACCATGCGCAGCATGGTGGAGGGGCCTCTCGAGCCGAAAGGACCCCTCCACCGCACTTCG
>NZ_JBQTJC010000225.1:0-5220 GCF_052387495.1 Sphingosinicella sp.
ATCGCGAACAAGGCCTGCGCGACCGCGCCGCCGAGCGTGTCGCCGGGGCCGAGCAGGCTGATCCGGTCGGGCGCATATTCCGTGACGGCGACCTGGACGGCGCGGGTGAAATCGTAGGGCTCGAGGATCTGGGTGGCGAAGGTGTAGCGGCGCAGCGCCTCGGGCTCGCTGGCATGCGGCCGCCAGATGTGGCCGCGACCGTCGATCATCGGCAGGGCCGGCCCCTCGATCCAGTGCGCCGGCAGGTCGAGCGCGCGCGCCGACGAGCCCTGCATCAGCGGCGTGTGAAAGGGGCCGTGATTGACGAGGCGCATCGGCTCGCGCGCTGGGGTCGGCGGGGCTTCCTTGAGCAAAGCCGCCAGCCCCGCCTCGTCGCCGGCGACGACCAGCATGCCGCCGAGTTCGATCGACGGGTAAAGCGCTGAACCGGAACGCGAATTGATCGTCTCGACCAGGGCCGCCACCTCGCCGCGCAGGCCCGGAATCTCGCGCCAGTCCTCGTCAACCAGGGTCAGCAGCACCTGTCCGCCGGGCTCGCCCGCCTGGCTGTTCTGGCCCATCGCGTCGATGATTTCGAAGCCGTGTTGTGCGCTTGCCGCGCCTGCCACGGCCAGCGTCGTGTACCAGCCCATCGAATTGCCGGTGACCGCGGCGATGTCGAAGCGGTCGTGGTCGATGCTGAGGAAATCGGCATAGGAGGCGGCGAAGATCAAAGGCGAGGCGATGTCGCCGCGCGTATGCAGCGCCGGGCTGAACCGCTCCGCGCCGTCGAGCTCGGAGAGGGTCGGCTGCCCCCGCTGCGCGCGCAACGCGTCGAAGCCGGCGATCAGCTCGCCTTTATCGGCGTGATGACGCTTCAGATAGCCGAGCTCGGCCTTGCCGTAAGTCCCCCGCCCGGGACAGACCACCAGTGCGCTGAGCTTCTCAGCCACGGGCCAGCTCCAGCGCCGCGGCGACGATCGAGTCGCGGCTCGGCAGGGTGATCGTCGCGGCCTTGCCGAGCGGGATGAAGCTGTCCTCGGCGGTGATCCGGGCGCAGGGGAAGCCCGGCGCGCGCTCGGCGAACAGGGTCATCAGCGCCTCGCTCTGCGAGCCGGTCCTGCGGCATTCGTCGACGATCAGTACGCGCTTGCAGCCCTTCGTCGCCGCGATCAGCCCGTCCTCATTGAGCGGGGCGAGCCAGCGCAGGTCGATCACCCGCGCGTCGAGCTTATGTTCGTCGCGCAACACCTTCCCGGCCTGACGCGACAGATAATAGCCGTTGGCATAGCTGATTATGGCGACGTCCGTGCCGTCGCCATGCACGCCCAGCTCGCCCAGCCGGATCGGCTTCGCCTCGCCCGGCGCGGCATAGGGCGCGGTCCACAGGCCGTCGTTGTCCTCGTGCAGGTCGCGGGTCATGTAGAGGGCGATCGGCTCGACGAAGACGATCACGCGCTGCTCCTCGCGCGCGAGGCGAACGCATTCGCGCAGCATCTCCACCGCGTCGGCGCCGTTGCTGGGGACCGCGAGGATCAGCCCCGGAATGTCGCGAAAGATGGCGAGGCTGTTGTCGTTGTGGAAATGCCCGCCGAAGCCCTTCTGGTAGCCGAGCCCCGCGATCCGGACGATCATCGGGTTGGTATATTGACCGTTCGAGAAGAAGCTCAGGGTCGCCGCCTCGCCGCGCAGCTGGTCCTCGGCATTGTGGACGTAGGCGAGGAACTGGATCTCGGTGATCGGCAGCAGCCCGTTATGCGCCGCGCCGATGCCGAGGCCGAGGATGCTCTGCTCGTCGAGCAGGGTGTTGATCACCCGCGCCGCGCCGAAGCGCTCGTGGAGCTTGGCGGTGACGTTGTAGACTCCGCCCTTCGGCCCGACATCCTCGCCGGCGACGATGATCTCCCTGTGCGCGAGCATCAGGTCGGCGAGCGCCCAGGAGAGCAACCGCGCCATATGCTGCGGCTTGTCCATCATCGTCGAGTCGCGCGCGAACAAAGCCTTGCGTTGCTCGGGCGAAGGCAGGTTGGCGGGGGCCAGCTCTCGCTTCGGCGGGACGATGCTCGCCATCACCGCCGCGCTGCTGGTGAGCTTCGGCCGCCGGATTGCATCCTCGGCGATCCGTGCCAATGTCGCCTCGGTCTCGTTGTAGATGTCGAGCGCCTCCTGGTGCGAAAGCAGCCCCTGCTCGATCAGGATCGCGGCGCTGTGGACGAGCGGATCGCGCTCCTCGTCGGCCTCGATCTGAGTTTTGGTGAGATAGGCGCTCTGCGCGTCCGAGCCGGCGTGGCCGTAGAGCCGCACGCAATCCATGTGCAGGAAGACCGGCCGCCGCGTCGTCCGGGCGTGGCGCGCCGCTTCAAGCGCCCCGCGATAGGCGTCGACCATGTCGAGCCCGCTGCAGCGGATGTAGCGAAGGCCCGGCCGCTCCCGGAAGCCCGCCTCGATCCAGCCGCGCGGCGTGCGGGTCGAGATGCCGATGCCATTGTCCTCGCAGAGGAAGACGAGCGGCATCGGCGTACCTTGATAAGCCGCCCAGCCCGCGGTGTTGAACGCCCCCTGCGCGGTCGAATGATTGGCCGATGCGTCGCCGAAGCTGCACAAAACGATCGCATCGCGGGGCAGGGGCGTGTCCTCCAGCTTCAGCGTCCGTGCGATGCCGATGCTGAACGCCGCGCCGACGGCCTTGGGCAGATGCGAGGCGATCGTGCTGGTCTGCGGCGGGATGTTGAGCGGCTTCGATCCGATCACCTTGTGGCGCCCACCCGAAATCGGGTCCTCGGCCGAAGCGGCGAAGCTCAGCAGCATGTCCCAGCACGGCGTCTGGCCGGGCAGCATCTTCGCGCGATGAAGCTGAAAGGCGTTGGAGCGGTAATGAAGGAAGGCGATGTCGTCGACGCGGAAGGCCTCGGCTACCGCCGCATTGTTCTCATGGCCCGAGCTGCCGATCGTGTAAAAGCCCTCGCCGCGCGCCTGCAATTTGCGCGACAGCCGGTCCATCTGGCGGCTCGTGCACTGGCTGTAGAAGAGCTCGACCATCGTCTCGCCGGCAAGGCCGACATCCTCGGGCTGCACCTCGCTCGTCCGACGCGGCAGCTTCCCCCCGCCGACCTTCGCCAGGAACTTCTCGTGGATGGCCTCGGCTGCGTCCATGGCGAGCCGACTAGCCGCGTTCAGGCAGGGATGGAAGCCGGGGTTACTGACACTCCTGTCGGCTTGACGCGCCGCCCGTGCGGGCTAGGGAAGAAGGCGTGCAGCAAAGGAGAGCGTGATGACCAAGGGCGAAATGGCCGCGAAGCTCAACGAGGCGAACGCCTTCCTTCCCGGCAAGAGGGTCAAGCTCGATTTCGGCGACGAGGGCATCGTCATGCTCGACGGCAACGCCAATCAGGTCACAGAGGAAGACGGCGACGCCGACACTACGATCAAGGTCGCCTGGGCCGACTGGCAGGCGATGGCCGACGGCCAATTGGACGGCATGACCGCCTTCATGCAGGGCAAGCTCAAGGTCGAGGGCGATATGTCCAACGCGATGCAGCTCCAGGGCGTGCTCGCCAAGCTCAAGCAATAGCCCTCGTCGAAACCACGGAGCCGCCGGTCGAAAGGCAAGGCTCGCTCGCGGGGCCGCCAACTATGAACGCCTTTCCTTTGAGGGAGGGCAACATGAAAATTCTTGCCGCCGCGACCGGGCTGCTCTGCGCCGCAGGGGCCTTGGCGCAACAGGCGCCCGCCCGGCTCGACGCGCGCGCCGCGCAGGCGATCGTCGCCGGCTGCGTCGCGCATGCGGAAGGCCGGCAGCAAAGCTTCGGCATAGCCGTGGTGGATGCCGGGGGGCATCCCGTCGCGATCCTGCGGATGGATCGCAATGGCTTTGGCATGATGGAGTTCGCGCTGGCGAAGGCGCGCGCGGCCGCGGCCTGGGGCTTTTCGACCGCGGACATGGTGGATGGCGCGCGCGCCACGCCCGGCTTCGCCGCGGCGTCGCATGTCGTGACCGTCGCGGGCGGCGTGCCGGTCTGGTCGGCGGACGGGCGCGCGCGGCTCGGCGCGGTCGGCGTCTCCGGCGGGGCGCCCGCCGCTGACGCGGCTTGCGCCGAGGCCGGAATCGCCGCGGCGGGCTTGAGGTCGCAGCGCGGAGGTTGAGCGGGCTTGGCGCCCATGGTCGGGCCCCGGCCTTTCGGCGCGAGCGAGACGTGTCAACCGCCATGCAGCTCCAAGGCGTGCTGGCGAAGCTCAAGCAATAGGCGGCTTTACCGCGGCGGAATGGAATCCGCCCGCGGCCAGGCCGTGTCGCCGATCCGGCGCACCCGCAATTCGACCATCCGCTGAGGCGGGGCGCCTTCGGCGACGCGCTCGCCGACCTCGTGCCATTCGCCGTCGCGCACGGTGGCGGTGTAGCGGATCGTCGCGCCCGGCCCCGCCGGCTGGCTCCAGTCGAAGCCGTCGGGGCGAACGGTGAGCGGATAGTCGCCGACAAAACCATTGGCATAGGCGCGGATCGAATAGCCGCGTCGGACCGGATCGTAGGAAATGACGGCGAAGGCGTTGAACACCGTGGCGCCGCTCGCGTCGTAGCCGCGGCCCTCGACGAGCCGCACCGAGCCATCCAGAAGCGTACCCACCCGTTCCGTTTGAACGAGCGGGCCGGGGATATCGGCCGCCTCGGCCGGCCCGCGCCAGGCGCCGTCGAGGAAGGCCAAGGCTTGCATCGCCTCGCGCTGGGCGGCGAGGCGCTGGGCGGGATCCCATAGGCCAGCGGGCCGCGCGTGCGGCGGCTGGGCCTGCTGGGCGAGCGCCGGCGAGGCCAGCAACGCGGCGGCCAATGTCACGATCAACGGCTTCATCATTCTTCCCTCCCTGGATTGGCGGCGGCCCGGGTGAGCCGCTCGATATGATCGAGCCAGACGCGCCACGCGTTCCGACCCGTTCGCGTGAGCGACAGCCGCGTCTGTGGCTTGCGGTTGGCGAAGCTCTTGTCGACGCGGACATAGCCCGCCTCCTCGAGCTTCCTGAGGTGGGCCGAGAGATTGCCGTCGGTCGCGCCGACCTTGTCGCGCAGCTCGGCGAACAGGGCCGAGTCCACCGCCGAAAGATAGGCCATCGCGCCGAGCCGAATGCGGCCGTGGACGATGTCGTCGATCGCATTGTGGTCGAAGGGATTGCCGTCGGCCACGTCAGCCCTGTGCCTTGGGCTCGCGCGCGAGCAGCATGAGCCCGGGCAGCAGCACGGTCGCGGCGGCG
>NZ_JBQTJC010000226.1:0-5588 GCF_052387495.1 Sphingosinicella sp.
GGGGGCACGGGGGGCACGGGGGGCACGGGGGGCACGGGCGGGACCGACGCCGCTGACGGGCCGGACGCCCGGAAAAGGCTCCGCACCGGAGATTTCAGCCAGGCCTTTGCGCGGGCGAGTCCCGCCATGATCGCCTCCTCAGCGCATTCGGAGCACGCGAATCAGGCTCCGGAAGACGGGATCAATCATCGAGCGCGTTGGAATCGGGATGAGGGATCACACTGTTCGCTTCGGCAGCATCCCCAAATCCCCTCAGCCTGTCGCGGAAACCCTCCGCCAAGTTGCGCGCAGCAAGGCCGGTGGAAAAGAAGGTGCCGAGACCGGCCGACACCTCGGTGCCGCCCCGGGCTTTGGCGGAGAACTGGCCGAGCACCGACAAGGTATCGGTGAATGGATGGCCGTCGGCGTCGGTCGCTTGGGACCGGATCGCGGTGCCATTGGATTGGGTGGTCGGCACGACGGCGATGTTGCGGTCGGTGAACCCGATGGTCAGGTGCGCGCCCTGGTCCGGGACCGAGCCGGCGACCGAAATTCCCACCGTCTGGGTTCGCCCGAAGACCAGCGGAATCCCCTGCTCCGTCCCGACGCATGCCCCCAGCGACAGCACCGCTCCGACCGGCACGAGCACATTCTTAATCTTCGTCTTCATCTCACTCCCCCTTCACGATCACAAATTTCGGTTTCCGGCCCAAAAAGCTCCTGCAGCGCCGCCGCCTGGCCGGCCCGCATCTGCCAGGCGATGAACTGGCACCGGTCCGGCGGCACCCAGGCGAACTGGCTGCGGCTCCAGCCAAGACTGGCGTGGCTCCCGAGTGCAGTGGCGCCGATCGATTCGACCTCGATGATCTGGACGGCATCGCTTTGGGCGATCTGGATGACGGCGATGCCCGGATAATAGCGCGTGCGCACACCCTGGTCGGTTTGGACGTGCACGACCGTGCACGCGCCGAGACTGACGGCCAGCGCGGCGAAGGCGGCCAGGCGCGTCAGCGCTGATAATGGCAGCATCCACCGCATCGAGCCCCCGCCCTCAGGCGAGCCCGCTCATCCGAATCGCGGGCATCGTTGACGAACGCGAGCTAAGCATTCGCCCGCAAGATCGTCAACGAAATACAAGAGCGGACAGAAGTTTAGCCAGAAAAGGAGCCAAAACTTCTTCGCAGGGACGTCAATTAACTTGCCTGGTCCCTGCCGACCACGCTTTCCGGCAAATCCTTGCCGAAGACGCGCTGATAATATTCGGCGACGGTCGCCCGCTCCGCCTCGTCGCATTTGTTCAAGAAAGTGAGCCGGAAGGCGAAGCCGACATCGTCGAAGATCAGCGCGTTCTGGGCCCAGGAGATGACGGTGCGCGGGCTCATCACGGTCGAGATGTCGCCGTTGATGAAGCCCGCCCGGGTCAGCTCGGCGACCTTGATCATCTTCTCGACCTCGGCGCGGCCGCCTTCATGGTCGTATTCGCCGGACTTGGCGAGCACGATCCGCGCCTCGGTCTCGGCGGGGAGGTAATTGAGCGTCACGACGATGTTCCAGCGGTCCATCTGGCCCTGATTGATCTGCTGGGTGCCGTGATAGAGGCCGGTCGTGTCGCCCAGCCCGACCGTGTTGGTCGTCGCGAACAGCCGGAAATAGGGATGCGGGCGGATCACCCGGTTCTGGTCGAGCAGGGTCAGCTTGCCCTCCGTCTCGAGCACGCGCTGGATCACGAACATCACGTCGGGCCGCCCCGCGTCATATTCGTCGAATACGAGCGCGGTCGGGGTCTGCAGCGCCCAGGGCAGCAGCCCCTCGCGAAACTCGGTGACCTGCTGGCCTTCGCGCAGCACGATCGCGTCGCGGCCGATCAGGTCGATGCGGCTGATATGGGCGTCGAGGTTGATCCGGATCATCGGCCAGTTCAGCCGCGCCGCGACCTGCTCGATATGGGTCGATTTGCCGGTGCCGTGATAGCCCTGGACCATCACCCGGCGGTTCTTCGCGAAGCCCGCGCAGATCGCCAGCGTCGTGTCCGGATCGAAGACATAGGCCGGATCGAGGTCCGGCACGCGCTCGTCGGCCTCGGAGAAGGCCGGGAGCTCCAGGTCGCTGTCGATCCCGAACAGGTCGCGCCCCTTCCTCATCGGGTCGGGCGCGTCCAGCACGGGCGCGGCGCGGCTGTCGGGATTCACGTTGGGAATGTCTGCCATGTCCGTTCCATTCAGGCGAAAGCGGGCCTGCTCTTGAGCGCCGTATAAGCTTCGATGACTTGGCTCAACGCTTTCTCGTGGCCGCGGTCGCCGCCGTTGCGGTCGGGGTGGTAGCGGCGCAGCAGCTCGGCGTAGCGGGTGCGGAGCGCGCGGCGGTCGACGTCGACGCCGAGGCCGAGGATGCGCAGATTCCGCCGGTCGCTCTCGCTCAGGGGCCGTCCGTCCTTGCGCTCCTCCTGCCGGCTCGCCCGGAAGCGGGCGCCGATCGCGTCGAGCGGGTCGGCGAAATCGGCCCAGCGCGGCGGCCGGTCGGCGCCGTTGGAGGCGAAGGCGCGCGTCTCGCGGTCCCAGCCGCCATAAGGCGTCTGCGCGGCGCTGATCTCGTCCGCCGTCATGACGTCGAACCAGTTATAGCGGGCGTTGAACTCGCGGACATGGTCGAGGCAGAGCCAGCGCCACTCGCCCGGCCCGTCGAAGCCGGGGCGGATCTCGCCGGGCGCGCGGAATTCGCCGGGCTCCGCGCAGCCCGGGTGCGTGCAACTTTGTTCGTGCCCCTCGACCCGTCCGTGAAACCTCTGCTTCCTGCTCGTGCTCGCCAAACCCGCTCACCTTTCTCCTTCAACCTCATTAGATAGACCGGAGGAACGCTGCTTTCACCGGCCCGGTCGCCGACGAAATCGAAAAGCGCCTGCGCCGCGCCCTGAATCCCACCCGTCTTGCCGTCGTCAACGATTCGGCGAAGCATCGCGGCCATGCCGGCGACGACGGCAGCGGCGAATCGCACTTCACCGTCGAGATCGAGGCGGAGTGCTTCGCCGGCATGACCCGCCTCCAGCGCCAGCGCGCCGTCAACGCCGCGCTGGGCGACCTGATGCGAGAGCGGGTCCACGCGCTGGCGATCCGGGCGACGGCGCCGGGAGAGAGCTGATGCAAATGGACATCGGCGTTCGCCTGCTCAACGAAGGGACGGATGTCTGGGGGATGATGCCCGCACAGCATATCGCCGCAAATCTGTGGGTTATCCTCGATAACGCCTTGGCAGAGGACATTGGTTGCGAGCCGGAATTTAGGCCCGGCAACCTTGTTACGGTCGTCGATCGGACGGACGCGGAAGGAAACGTGTATCCCGCCGCGTTTCGGCTTTATGCATTGCCGTTCTGATGACCGACGATCCCTTCCTCCAGACCCAAAATAGAGAAAATAGGGACAGTCCCTATTATCTTCGCGCCCTGGCGATCTTCGGGTGAACCCTGCTTCGTCGATCGCGTGAGGCGCGACGGGCGCGTAGAAAAAACACTTTCCTACAACCCCCCATTTGTGATCCATCCTGCCGGATGGAACAGAACCAGAACACTTTCGCCCCCGAGTCGGCAACCGATGAGCCCGACTCTCCCGACAATCCGGCCGATGCGGATGCCGGCGGCCTGCTCGATTTCGAGCCGGTGCCGGTGCGCCTTCGCCATGACGGCCTCACCCCCGCGAAGCAGCGCGACTATGTCGAGGCGCTTGCCGACACCGGCGTCGGCCGCGCCGCCGCTGCCCGTATTGGCGTCTCCGAGCGCAGTATCGCCCGGCTGCGCCGCCGCGCCGACGCGGCCTCGTTCAATCTCGCCTGCGAGGCTGCCCGCCGGTTCGGCGCGCGGCGGCTGCACGCCATCGCCTGGGAGCGCGCCATCGAGGGCACCGTCAGGCGCCATTATTATCATGGCGAGCTGAAGAGCGAGGAGGTGGTCTACGACAACCGCCTGCTCGTTTATCTGCTTGGCAAGACGGAGCATCTGCTCGACGAACCCGGCGAGGCCCACGCCGTCGCCGCCAATTGGGAGCCGTTCGTCGAGGCGATGGAGCAGGGCCTGCCGCCGCCAGACCTTCGCCCCCTCTGGCAGCGCGAGCAGGACGAAAGGCTGGCCGCGGACGCCGAAGCGGACGAGGCGGACGAGGACGATGATGATGATGATGATGATGATGATGACGACGACGACCGGGAAGAGGTCTGGGAGGAGGATGGCGGCTGGCTGACCAGCTTCCCGCCGCCGGCCGATTTCGACGGCGTCGAGGACGGCGTGCCGGGCGAGGAGGGTTACCGGCGTACGCTCACCGAAGCGGAGGAGTCGGCGCTTGCAGCGGCCGAGGAGGAAGAGGAGCAGGCGCGCGCCGAGGCGATCCGCCGCGCCTGCGCCCGCCGCGACCGCCATTTCGGCTTCGCGGGCGGCCTCGGCGAATCGGCCCTGTTCGAGGATGCGGACGAGGAGGCGGACGCGCCGAAGGAAGCGGAGATTTTTCCCGCCGGGGAAGCCGGACTTTCCGGACTTTCCGCACCTTCCGAGCCGCCCGCCGGTGACGCCCTGCCTCCTGCCAGCGCGGTGGAGTCCGGCGGCGGGCGGAGCGGAGCCGGCCCGGACGGGGGCGGAGCCGAGCCGGCCGGAATGGCGGAGCTCTATGAACCGTCGTGGCTTCGCGCGCCCCGCGCCGGATCGGGAGTCCATTGAGGAGGTCGCCATGTCCCCCGGACATGGCTGCGCAGTGCGGGGCATTGCACACCTTCTCAATTTCGCCCGAATGACGATATGGATGCTGCGATGACCGACGATCCCTTCCTCCAGACGCTGCTCCCCACCACCCACGATCTCGGCGGGTTCAAGGTGCACCGGACCTTGCCGCACAAGGAGCGGACGACGATCGGGCCGTTAATCTTCGTCGAACAGATGGGTCCGGCGCGGCTGGCGCCGGGCAACGGCATCGACGTGCGGCCGCATCCGCACATCAATCTGGCCACCGTCACCTATCTCTTCGCCGGCGCGATCGACCATCGCGATTCACTGGGCACCTTCGCCACGATCGAGCCCGGCGCGGTCAACCTGATGACGGCGGGCAAGGGCATCACCCACAGCGAGCGCTCGCCCACCGCCGTCCGCCCGGAGGGACCGGAGCTCAGCGGCATCCAGACCTGGCTGGCGCTCCCCTCGGACAAGGAGGAGATCGACCCGGCCTTCGAGCATGTCGCCAAGGCCGACCTGCCGGTAGTCGGAGGCGAGGGCGCCACGGCCCGGATCGTCATGGGTCGCCTGTGGGGCCAGACCTCCCCGGTCACCTGCCACAGCCATACCATCTATGCCGACATCCATCTCGAGCCCGGCGGCGCGATGCCGATCTATCCCGAGGCGGAGGAACGCGGCCTCTATGTCGCCGAGGGCGAGGCGAGCCTCGACGGCGTGAAGCTGGAGCGCTCGACCCTCTATGTGCTCCGCCCGGGCATCGCCGCGACCCTGCGCTCGGAGCAGGGCGGCCACATCATGCTCTGCGGCGGCGCGCCGCTCGACGGGCCGCGCCACGTCTTCTGGAACTTCGTCTCCTCGCGCCGCGACCGGATCAACCAGGCCAAGGAGGACTGGAAAGCCGGCC
>NZ_JBQTJC010000227.1:0-2068 GCF_052387495.1 Sphingosinicella sp.
CCGCTCCTTGTCGCTCATTCGTGAACCCTTACCCCTATTGAAGCGTGGTTCCCTGTCAGAGACGCGCCGCTGCGTCCAGAGCAAGCTCGTAGCCGAGCGCGCCGAGCCCGCTGATTGTTCCTTTGGCGGCGGCGGCGATCAGCGAGCGACGGCGGAAGCTCTCGCGCGCCTGCGGGTTGGAGAGATGGACCTCGATCACCGGCACGGCGACCGCCTTCACCGCGTCGTGCAGGGCAACGGACGTGTGCGAGAAGCCGCCGGCATTGAGGATCACCGCCTTGGCACCCGACGCCCGCGCCTCGTGCAGCCAGTCGATCAAATGCCCCTCGTGATTGGACTGGCGGATGTCGACGCGAACGCCGAGTGCCTTCGCCCGGTCCTCGAGCCGCCCGGCGATATCGTCCAGCGTGTCGGTGCCGTAGATTTCGGGCTCGCGCAGGCCGAGCAGGTTGAGGTTCGGCCCGTTCAGCACCAGGATCAGAGGTGGCGTCGCCATGGAGCGCCCCTATATGACGCACGGCCCCGGCACGCAAAGCCGGGCGGAAAAGCGAGCATGAGCGAAGACGGCACCATCTCGATCCGGGTCAACGGCGCGCACCGCCGGGTGCGCGATGGCATCAGTGTCGCCGAGCTCGCGCTCGAGCTGGGGCTCGAGCCGACCCGGGTCGCGGTCGAGCGCAATCTGGAGATCGTCGCCCGCTCGACCCTCGCCGAGGTCCGGGTCGAGGACGGCGACGATTTTGAGATCGTCACCTTCGTCGGCGGCGGTTGAGGCTCAGGCGATCGAGCCGGTGTCGATCGGCGCCACCGGAATCCGCGCGCCGTAGCGCCGGGCGATCCGCTCGACCGCGTCGAAGGTCGTATTGACCGCCTCTTCCGCCATGGCCAGCTCCTCCATCCCCTCGGTGAAGGTCGATTCGCCATATTGACGCTGGACCTGCTCGACGAGCCCAGCGAAGCGCTCCCAGGCGCGCAGGTGGACCTGATAGGCGTCCCAGAAATCGTCCGGGGCGTGGCCGCGCTCGATTCCCCCCATCGCCTCGACCACCTCGCGCGGCGTCATCCGCCCGGTATCGAGATTGTCCGCTTCGAGGATACGCTCGATCGCGACGCGGTGCGAATCGGCCTGCACCGTGATTTCCTGCTCCTGCGCCGCCGCCAAAGCGGGCGTCAGCAGCGTTGCCAGCGCGAGAATCGCGAATCGAAACAGGGCCATCTCGTCCTCCTTGCCTGCCGCTTACCTTAGTATCGGCGGAGGTTCCGGAAAAGCGGTGGCTTTCGCCCGCCGCGATCGAGCCTATATCGGAGCATTCCCCAGTCTCGACGAGCGGATCGAAGCCAAGTGAATGCAGAAAGCCGGGTCGCGGCGCCCTCCACAGAAACGGACGATGGCTGGACGGTCGCCGGCAAGACCTTTGCCTCGCGACTGATCGTCGGCACCGGCAAGTATAAGAGCTTCGAGCAGAATGCGGCGGCGGTCGAGGCCTCGGGCGCCGAGATCGTCACGGTCGCTGTGCGGCGGGTGAACATCTCCGATCCCGGCCAGCCGCTGCTTACCGACTTCATCGATCCGAAGCGCTACACCTATCTTCCCAACACCGCCGGCTGCTTCACCGCCGAGGAGGCGATCCGCACCCTCAGGCTGGCGCGCGAGGCGGGCGGCTGGGAGCTGGTCAAGCTCGAGGTGCTGGGCGAGGCGAAGACGCTCTATCCCGACATGCGCGAGACGCTGAAGGCGACCGAGACGCTCGTCGCCGAGGGCTTCAAGCCGATGGTCTATTGCGTCGACGATCCGATCGCGGCGAAGCAGCTCGAGGAAGCGGGCGCGGTCGCGATCATGCCGCTGGGCGCGCCGATCGGCTCCGGCCTCGGCATCCAGAACAGGGTGACGATCCGGCTGATCGTGGAGGGCGCGGGCGTGCCCGTCCTCGTCGACGCCGGCGTCGGCACCGCCTCGGATGCGAGCGTCGCGATGGAGCTCGGCTGCGACGGCGTGCTCATGAACACCGCCATCGCCGAGGCGAAGGATCCGATCACGATGGCCCGCGCGATGAAGCTCGCGGTCGAG
>NZ_JBQTJC010000228.1:0-4387 GCF_052387495.1 Sphingosinicella sp.
GTCGACTTGCCGTTGGTGCCGGTGATCCCGACCACCTTGTGCGGCGGCAGCGACGTCCGCGCCTGCGCGAAAAGCTCGATGTCGCCGATCACGGGCACGCCCGCCGCGCGCGCCCTGGCGGCGATCGGATGGGTGTTGAGCGGCACGCCCGGCGAGACGACGACGCCGTCATAGCCGGCGAGGGCGATTTCGAGCGGGTCGGCGAGTTGCGCCTTACCAGCGACGGCCTCGCGCGCCTCCTCGCGATAGTCCCACGCCGTGACTTCGGCGCCGCTGGCGAGCAGTGCCTCGACCGTGGCCAGGCCCGAACGGGCGAGGCCGAGGACGGCGTAGCGTTTGCCGGCGAAGGCGGAGCTCGTGATCATCTCAGCTTCAACGTCGCGAGCCCGGCCAGAGCGAGGACGAAGGCGATGATCCAGAAGCGGATCACCACGGTCGGCTCGGACCAGCCCAGTTGCTCGAAATGGTGATGGATCGGCGCCATCCGGAAGACCCGCTTGCCGGTGCGCTTGTAGACGACGACCTGGATGATCACGCTCAAGGCCTCGACCACGAACAGGCCGCCGATGATGCCGAGCACGATCTCGTGCCGCGTCGCCACCGCGATCGCGCCCAGGGCGCCGCCCAGCGCGAGGCTGCCGGTGTCGCCCATGAAGACCGCGGCGGGCGGCGCGTTGAACCAGAGGAAGGCGAGGCCCGCCCCGACGATCGCCGAGCAGAGCACGGTGAGGTCTCCGACGCCGAGCACGTGCGGGATGCCGAGATAGCGGGCGAAGACCGCGTTGCCGACCAGATAGGCGATGGCGAGGAAGGCGAGCGCGGCGATGATCACCGGCATGGTCGCGAGCCCGTCCAGCCCGTCGGTCAGGTTCACGGCGTTGCCGAAGGCGACCACGACGAAGGCGGCGAAGACGATGTAGAAGGGCCCGAGATCGATCACCGGCCCGTTGTAGAACGGAATGTAAAGCGAGGTTTCGTGACCCCAGGTGATGATCCAGCAGCCGATCCCCGCGACGACGAACTCGGCGGCGAGGCGCATCTTGCCCGACACGCCCTTGTGGTGCCGCTTCTTCACCTTGTCGTAATCGTCGAGGAAGCCGATCGCACCGAAGCCGACGGTGATGAACAGGCAGGCCCAGAGGAAGCGGTTCTCGAAGTCCATCCAGAGCAGCATCGCGACGGTGAGCGAGGTCAGGATCATCAGCCCGCCCATGGTCGGCGTGCCGCGCTTGGCGAGATGGCTTTGCGGGCCGTCGTCGCGGATCGGCTGGCCCTTGCCCTGCCGGACGCGCAGCCAGCCGATGAACTTGGGCCCGATGATCAGGCCGAGCAGCAAGGCGGTCGCGGTGGCGGCGCCGGCGCGAAAAGTGATGTAGCGGAAGAGGTTCAACACCCCCGGGAAACCCAATTGCTCGGCAATCCAAAGAAACATCAGCTTTTCCCGCTCGCCAGCGCCTCGACGAGGGCGGCAAGTCCGATGGAGTTGGATCCCTTGACGAGCACGGCATCGCCCGGCCCGATCGCTTCGCGCGCAAGGGCGATGGCGGCCGCCGCGTCGGGCACATGCGCCATTTCGGTGCCCGCGCCAAGGGCTTTCGCGAGGCTTTTCATCTCCTCGCCGACGAGGATCGCATAATCGACTCCGGCGGCCGCGACCGGCACGGCGAGCGCGGCATGATAGGCTTCGCTGCCCTCGCCCAGCTCGCGCATCGCGCCGAGCACGGCGATGCGGCGCCCGGCCACTTTCTCCTCGGCGAGCACCTTCAGGGTCGCCGCCATCGAGGCCGGATTGGCATTGTAGCTTTCGTCGATGAGCAAGGCCGCACCGCCTTCGACCGGGACCTGGAGCCGCGCGCCGCGGCCCTTGAGGCCTTCGAGATCGGCGAGCGCGAGCCCGGCCTGAGCGAGGTCGCCGCCGACCGCCTCGACCGCCGCCAGCACGGCGAGGCTGTTGTCGATCCAGTGCAGACCCGGCTGGCGGATCGTGAAACTGAGCTGGCCGCCGGGCAGAGCCGCGGTGACCATCGAGCCGCCCTTGGGCCCGCGCACGACATAGGCGGCGCGCACGTCGGCGCCCTCCCCCTGGCCGAAGGTGACGATCCGCGCCGCATGAGGCTTCGCCGCCGCGATCAGCCGGTCGCGGTGCGGGCTGTCATAGGGGATGACCGCGGTGCCGCCCGGCTCGAGCCCGGAGAAAATCTCGCTTTTGGCGTCGGCGATCTCCTCCTCGCTGGCGAAGAATTCGCGGTGCGCCGGGGCGATCGCGGTGACGATCGCGACGTGCGGCCGCACCAATCGGGTCAAGGTCGCGAGCTCGCCGGCATGGTTCATGCCCATCTCGAACACGCCGAAGCGCGCGTCGCGCGGCATGCGGGCGAGGCTCAAGGGCACGCCGGTGTGGTTGTTGTAGCTCTTGACCGAACGGTGCGCGCGGCCCGGCGCGAAGCGGTCGAGCGCGGCGTAAAGCGCCTCCTTGGTCCCGGTCTTGCCGACCGAGCCGGTAACGCCGATCACCTTCGCCAGCGTCCGCGCCCGCGAGGCGCGGCCGAGCGCATTGAGCGCTTCGAACGTGTCGGCAACGCGGACGTGCGGGTGCTCCGTCTCCTCGCTCACCACCGCGCCGGCGGCGCCCGCGGCGAACGCCTGATCGAGGAACTTGTGGCCGTCGGTCGCCTCGCCCTTCATCGCGATGAAGAGGTCGCCCGGGCCGATCTCGCGCGAATCGAAGGCGACGCCGGTGACGGCGAAATCCGCGCTGGCCACGCCAGCGGTCGCTTCGGCGATCTCATGGGAGGTCCACAAGCTCATGCGGCGCACTCCCGCGCCACGCTGACGTCGTCGAAGGGCAGAACCTGGTCGCCGACGATCTGGCCCTGCTCGTGGCCCTTGCCGGCGAGCAGGATGATGTCGCCCGGCCCCGCCTCGGCGACCGCGGCCTGGATCGCCTCGCGACGCCCTGCGACCTCGGTCGCGGCGGGGGCGCCGGTCAGGATGGCGTGGCGAATCTCGGCTGGATCCTCGCTGCGCGGATTGTCGTCGGTGACGATGACGAGGTCGGCGAGCCGGGCGGCGACCGCGCCCTTCTCGGCGCGCTTGCCGACGTCGCGGTCGCCGCCCGCGCCGAAGACGATGATCAGCCGGTCCCTGGCGTGCGGACGCAGCGCCTCGATCGCGGATTCAATCGCGTCGGGCGTGTGGGCATAATCGACATAGATGGGCGCGCCGGCGTGGGTGAGCACTGCCCGTTCGAGCCGCCCGCGCACGGGATGGACTCGGGAGAGGCTGGCCATCGTCGCCTGGAGGTCGCCGCCGGTCGCAATCACCAGACCCGCGGCGGTGAGCGCGTTGGCGGCCTGATAGGCGCCGATCAGCGCCAGCGTCACGACATGACTCCGCCCGTCCGCCTCGACGGTCAGCTTCTGCCCCAGCGGAGTCGTCTCGCGCTCCACGAGCCTCAGCGTCTCCCCTGCCTTGCCGACGGTGAGCGTGGCGAGGCCGCGCGCCGCGCAGCGCGCGAGCACCTCGGCCGATTTGGGATCGTCCATCCAGATCACGGCCGTGCCGTCCGGCTCGACGACCTCCTCGAACAGCCGCATCTTCGCTTCGAAATACGCTTCCATCGTCCCGTGATAGTCGAGATGGTCGCGGCTGAAATTCGTAAAAGCCGCAGCCCGGACCGGCAGGCCCTCGGTGCGGTACTGGGCGAGACCGTGGCTCGAGGCCTCGAACGCGGCGTGGGTGATCCCCATCCGCTCGAGCCCGGCCATGTTGGAGAGGAAGGTGACGATGTCGGGCGTGGTGAGGCCGGTCGTCACCTGATCGTCGGCCGTGGTGACGCCCAGGGTGCCGATGCTCGCCGAGGGGTGGCCCGCCATCCGCCAGAGCTGACGGCAGAGTTCGACGTTGGAGGTCTTGCCGTTCGTGCCGGTGACCGCGACGACCGTCTTCGGGAAGGGCTGGAAGAATTTGGCGGCGAGGCGGGCGAAGTCCCGCCGGGGCTCATCGGCGGCGATGTGGGCGGCGCCCTCGACTCGCGCCTCGGGCCGCGCGACCACGGCGATCGCGCCCGAGCGGACCGCGTCGGCGATGAAATCCTCGCCGTTGAAGCGGGTCCCGGCGAAGGCGCCGAACACCGTGCCCGGCGCCACTTTCCGGTGATCGATCGCAAAGCCGGTCACGCTCGTCGGGTCCTCGCTTCCGGTCAGCGTCCCCAGCCGCATCAGGGCGCCGGCGTTTCGGGCGCCGGCATCAGCCCCGAAACATCGATGTCGCGGGTTTCGCTCGGAATGACTCCGAGCAGCGGGCCGGCGCGCGCGATCACCCGCGAGACGATCGGCGCGGCGGTATAGGCGGCGGTGGTGACGAAGCTGTTCGCTTCGGTGGGACG
>NZ_JBQTJC010000229.1:0-6886 GCF_052387495.1 Sphingosinicella sp.
GGAGCGCGGCGGCGGACCCGATCAGCAAGCCGCCGCCGATCGCCATCAATGGCGTCATCGTATCCACGACTTTCGTCTCCGCTTAGAGCTGGTTGAGCGGGAGCTTGAGGTAGCTGACGCCGTTTTCCTCAGGCGCCGGCATCCGGCCGCCGCGCATGTTGACCTGGATCGACGGCAGGATGAGCTTCGGCATCGAGAGGGTCGCGTCGCGCTGCGTGCGCATCTCGACGAAATCCTCCTCGCTCACGCCCTCGTGCACGTGGACGTTGCCGGTCCGCTCGGCGAGTATGGTCGACTCCCAGACATATTCGTCGCGGTTCGGCGCCTTGTAGTCGTGGCATAGGAACACGCGGCTCCGGTCCGGCAGCTTCATCAGGCGGCGGACCGAACGGTAGAGTTGACGAGCGTCACCGCCGGGGAAGTCCGCCCGTGCCGAGCCGTAGTCCGGCATGAACATGGTATCGCCAGTGAACACGGCGTCGCCGATGGTGTAGGCCATGTCCGCCGGCGTATGGCCAGGAACATAGAGCGCGATCAGGGGAATCTCGCCAATCATCAGCTTGTCGCCGTCGACGAGCAGCCGGTCGAACTGCGAGCCGTCGCGGGCGAAACGCGTCCCTTCGTTGAAGATCTTGCCGAACACGTTCTGGACTGTGACGATCTCAGCGCCGATGACGAGCTTGCCGCCAAGCTTCTCCTGGAGATAGGGCGCGGCCGACAGGTGATCGGCGTGGGCATGCGTCTCGAGCAGCCACTCGACCTTGAGGCCTTCCGCCTCGACATAGGCGATCATGGCGTTGGCGGATTCGAAGCTCGTCCGCCCCGAAGGCTGATCGAAGTCGAGGACGCTGTCGATGATCGCGGCGATCTTGGTCGCGGCGTCATGCACGACGTAGCTGGCGGTAAAGGTCGGCTCGTCGAAGAAGGCCTTCACGTGCGGCGTACGAATTTTTCCCTGCAACACGGCCTGCACTTGGGCAGCGGCTCGCTCGAGATTGATGTCCTTGTCCATGATCAGCTTCCCCTGGTTCTGGTGGCGCTCGACTGACGGAGTTCCGGGCAGAAGAGGTCATGGAGAAGCGCGAGCAGCTGTTCTGCCTTCGGATCGCAGACGCGGTAGAAGACCGTCTGGGCTTCCTTTCTGGTGGCAACGAGCCCTTCCTCGCGCAGCTTGGCGAGATGCTGCGACAAGGCCGATTGGCTGAGCCCCACGCGATCGACGAGTTCCCCAACCGACAGCTCGCCACTCTCAGCCAGATAACACAGGGTCAGCAGCCGAAACTGATTGGCCAGCACTTTCAGTATGCTTGTGGCCTCGCCCGCATGACGTGTGAACTCAGATGCAGGAAGCCCGATGCTCATGCCCATCTCCATTAGTAGAACCTAATTTAGGTGATCCTAATGAAGATGCAAGGGCTGATTTAGAGAAGACGGAGCCTGGGCGTTCAGGCTTTGGATCACTCTGGACAGGCGCACCCCCCAACGTCCGCTTACGGGACAGCGCGACTGAAGCCTGCACGACCGCATTGGGCGCATTGCAGACCTTCAGCACGGGGCGCCGGGCAGCTTTCGTGGTTTTCACCCATGGGCGCCGCGTCTGATCCCCAGCCATGCGCCAGCCCCGGCCAATTTAAGAACGAGCCGCGACCCGCGCTTTGCCGCGCCGCAGCAAATCGGCTAAGCGTTCGGCCATGTCCACCTACACGATCGACACGGCGACGAGCCGCGCCACGCCCAGCCCGGCGCCGATGAAGCGTCTGACCGCGCCGGCGATCATGGCGCGCAAGGGCAAGGAGCCGATCGTCTCGCTGACCGCCTACACGATGCGGATGGCGCAATTGCTCGATCCGCATTGCGATTTCCTGCTCGTCGGCGACAGCCTGGGGCAGGTCATCTACGGCCTGCCTTCGACGATCCCGGTGACGCTCGAAATGATGTGCGCGCACGGCGCGGCGGTGGTGCGCGGCTCGTGGCACGCTCTGGTCGCCGTCGACATGCCGTTCGGCTCCTACGAGGAGTCCCCCGAACAGGCCTTCCGCAATGCGGCGCGGGTGCTCAAGGAAACCGGCGCCGCGGCGGTCAAGCTGGAGGGCGGCGAGGCGATGGCGGAGACGATCGCCTTCCTCTCGAAGCGCGGCATTCCGGTGATCGGCCATGTCGGCCTGACCCCGCAGGCGGTGAACGCGCTCGGCGGCTATCGCGCCCGCGGCCGCGACGAGGCGGAGGCGAAGAAGGTGCTCGCCGACGCCAGGGCGGTCGCGGAGGCCGGCTGCTTCGCGCTCGTCCTCGAAGGCGTGATGGAGGAGATCGCGGCCGAGGCGACCCGGATCGTGCCCTGCCCGACGATCGGGATCGGCGCGTCGGCGCAATGCGACGGCCAGATCCTCGTCACCGAGGACATGCTCGGCCTGTTCGAGCGGACCCCGCGCTTCGTCAAGCGCTTCGGCGATCTCGCCGCCGAGATCGGCGCGGCGGCCGAATCCTATGCCCGCGACGTGAAGGCCCGCGCCTTCCCGACCGAGGAGCAGATTTATCGCCCGAAATGAGGGGTCTTTCCCTTCGGCGAGCGCGTCTGTAATGAGCGCGTGGGGGCGCGCCCGCCGGCGCGTCCGGGGCGGGCGCCAAGCATCGTTTTTGAAGGGGGAAACGCTGCCTCGAGCGGCGCGTCCCTGGAGTGGAGAAGAGATTGGCGATCAAGCCCAACGACGGCGAGGTTTTCCTTCGCGAGGTCGACGAGGAGCTCCGCAAGGAGCGGATGAACACGATCGTCAGGCGCTATGGCTGGGCGATTGTCGCCGGTTTCGTGCTGCTGCTCGGCGCGATCGGCGGCTATTTCTGGTGGCAGGCGCGCAGCGAAGCCCAGGCCGGCGACCAGGGCGAGGCGCTGGTCAGCGCGATGCAGAGCCTGGAGGCCGGCAACCGCAACGCCGCCATGCCCAAGATCGACGAACTGGCGAACAGCGATATTGACGGCTATCGCGCCGCGGCGCTCTTCGCCCCGGCGAACGTCCAGCTCGCCGCGAACAACAATGCCGCGGCGATCGCCACCCTGCGCGCCATCGCCGACGACGAAGGCCTCGCCGAGCCCTATCGCCACGCCGCTTTGGTCCGCCAGACCGCGCTCGAATTCGACAGCCTCCAGCCGCAGCAGGTGATCCAGCGCCTGCGCCCGCTCGCCCGGCCCGGCCAGGCCTGGTTCGGCTCGGCCGGCGAGATGGTCGGCATCGCCCATCTGCGGATGAACCGGCCCGATCTCGCCGGGCCACTGTTCGGCCAGATCGGCCGCGACGAGACGGTGCCGCCGTCGATCCGCACCCGCGCCATCCAGATGGCCGGCGCGCTCGGCGTGGACGCGCTGCCGCAGAATGAAACCAGCCGCGGCCAGCCCGACGAAGCGGGCAATCCGCCCGCCGACGGCAACCAGGCCGCAACGAGGGAAAAAGCCCAATGAAGCGTATCGCGTTAGGCCTGGTCATCGTCGCTCTGCTGGGCGGGTGCGGCACGTTCGGCGGCGGCGATCGCCGCAACACGCCCACGCTCGGCACGCGCACCCCGGTGCTCGCCAGCGAGGCGCGGATCACGGCCGATCCGGCTTTGGCCGATCTCCCGGTCTCGGTCCCCGGCCCGATCCTCAACCCCGAATGGGCGCAATCGGGCGGCAACGCCGCCAAGTCGATGGGCCATGTCGCGCTCGGCGACACCCTCGGCGAAGCCTGGAGCGTCAGCATCGGTGCAGGCAGCAGCAATCGCGCGCGTCTCGGCTCCGAGCCGGTCGTCGCCGACGGCCGCGTATACACGATCGACACCCGCGCCGTGGTCCGCGCGTTCAGCGCCGATACCGGTGCGCAGCTCTGGCAGACCCAGGTGCGCGGCGAAAATTCGCCGTCCGAGACCCTGTTCGGCGGCGGCGTCGCCTATGACGGCGGCCGCATCTACGTCACCAACGGAGCGGGCGACGCGGCCGCGCTCGATGCTGCCACCGGCGCGCAGGTGTGGCTGGTCAAGCCGGGCGGTCCCTTGCGCGGCGCCCCGACCATCGCCGGCGACAATGTCTGGGTGCTGAGCCAGGATAACCAGCTCTACACGCTCGACGCCGCCACCGGCGAGCGGCGCTGGACGGGCAGCGCCTCCTTCGAGCTCGCCGGCGTGTTCGGCGTCGCCTCGCCCGCCTTCGCGCAGAGCACCCTCGTCGCCGGCTATTCGTCGGGCGAGCTCACCGCCTATCGCTACGAAAACGGCCAGGTCGTCTGGCAGGACGCCTTGGCGCGGACCGGGATCAGCACCATCGTCGGCACGATCTCCGACATCGACGCCGATCCCGTGATCGACAATGGCCGCGTCTTCGCGGTCGGCCAGGGCGGCCGCATGGTCGCGGTCGAGCTGATCACCGGCCAGCGCGCCTGGGAGCTGAACATCGCGGGCATCTCGACGCCGTGGGTGGCGGGCGACTGGGTCTTCGTCGTCACCGACCGGGCGCAATTGCTCGCGCTTGCCCGCTCGTCGGGCCGGGTGCGCTGGATCGCCCAGCTCCCCGCCTTCCGCGTGCCGCCGCGCGAGCGCCGCCCGGGCCGCAGTGACGCGCCGGGGCGCAGCCTGATGACTCCAGGGCGCGATCCGATCTTCTGGCGCGGCCCGATCCTCGCCGGCAACCGGCTGATCCTGACCAGCAGTCGGGGCCAGATCGCCTATGTCTCCCCGGTGGACGGCAGCATCCTGGCGACGGTCGAGTCGAATACGACCTTCTCGCTGGCGCCAGTGGTCGCCAACAACACGCTCTACATCCTCTCCGACGACGGCCGGTTGACCGCCTGGAGGTAAGCGGGCAGGGCGGCCGGTCTCATGGCCAAGCTGCCCACCATCGCGATCGTCGGCCGGCCCAATGTCGGCAAGTCCACCTTGTTCAACCGTCTGGTCGGCAGGCGGCAGGCGCTTGTCGACGACCGGCCCGGCGTCACCCGCGACCGGCGCGAGGGCGAGGCGAACCTGCTAGGCCTCGATTTCCGGGTGATCGACACCGCCGGCTATGAGGACGAGAATCCGGCGACCCTGCCGGGGCGGATGCGCGCGCAGACCGTCGCTGCGGTGCGCGAGGCGGATGCCGCGCTGTTCCTGATCGACGCACGCGCGGGCACCACCCCCCTCGACGAGGAGATCGGCCGCTGGCTGCGCTCCGAGACGACGCCGGTGATCCTCGCCGCCAACAAGGCGGAAGGCCGCGCCGGCGAGGCGGGGCTGCTCGAAGCGTACAACCTCGGCCTCGGCGAGCCGATCGCGATCAGCGCCGAGCATGGCGAGGGCATCGCCGACCTGTTCGAGCAGCTCCGCCCCCATGTCGAGCGCACCGCCGAAGACGAGGACGAGGCGGGTGAAGCAGGCGAAGGCCCGCTCAAGCTCGCCATCGTCGGCCGCCCCAATGCCGGCAAGTCGACCCTGATCAACCGCATGCTCGGCCAGGACCGGCTGATCACCGGCCCCGAGGCCGGGATCACGCGCGATTCGATCGCGGTCGACTGGTCCTGGCAAGACAAGGACGGAAATGTCCGCCCGGTTCGGCTGATCGACACGGCGGGGATGCGAAAAAAGGCGAAGGTCGAGTACAAGCTCGAGAAGCTCTCGGTCGCCGACGCCCGCCGCGCGGTCGATTTCGCCGAGGTCGTCGTGCTCCTCCTCGACGGCACGCGCGGGCTGGAGGCGCAGGATCTCAAGATCGCCGATTCCGCCCTGCGGGAAGGCCGGGCGCTGATCGTCGCGATCAACAAATGGGACGTGGCCGAGGAAGGCAGCAGCCTGTTCAACGGCATCAAGGCGGCGCTCGAAGAGGGTCTGAGCCAGGCGCGGGGCATCCCCCTGCTCACCGTCTCGGGCCGGACCGGCAAGGGCATCGACCAGCTCCTCGCCGCCGCCTTCGAGGTGCGCGAGGCCTGGTCGCAGCGGGTCTCGACCGGCCAATTGAACCGTTGGTTCGAGGAAGCGGTCGAGAAGAATCCGCCGCCCGCGCCGGGCGGCAAGCGGATTAAGCTGCGCTACATCACCCAGGTCAACACCCGCCCGCCGAGCTTCGTCCTGTTCGGCACCCGCGTCGATCAGCTCCCGGATTCTTACCTGCGCTACCTCGTCAACGGCATCCGCCGTGAATTGGGCTTCGGCGCCGTCCCCGTCCGCCTCCACGCACGCGCGTCGCGAAATCCGTTCGGGACGGGCGCAAAGTCACCGCCGCGTTAACCATTCCGTTCGGGCGGCTACGGTGGCTTTGGGGTCGGCGCGTCAACAGGCTGTTTACCTGGCGCGGGTAAGCTCACGGGGCTTGTCGCAGCGAAGGGAAGCACGAGTGGACGCTGCCGCCGAATCCGTGGTCGACTGGGCCGAATTCTCGCGCATGCGCGCGGAATTGGGGGCCAGCTTCGTGCGCATCCTCGGCTATTTCCATGAGGACGGCGAGAAAGCGGTGGCGGCGATCGAGGCGGCGATGCACGCCCGCGAGGCGGCCGCGCTGATCCTCCCCGCCCACACCCTCAAGTCCGAGGCGCGGCAGTTCGGCGCGACGGCGCTGGGCGGGCTCGCCGAGGAGATCGAGGATGCCGGCCGCCACGCGGTCGAGATCCGGCTCTTCCCGGATCATATCCTGCCCCAGGTAGCGCAATTGCGCGCGCTCTATCGCACGACGCTCGACCAGCTCCTCGCCGAGACCAATCCGCTCGCCCAGCGCGGCAATGTCGGCCACAAGGCGCCGAGCAACCAGGGCTTCGGCCGGCTCTGATAAAGTCTTGATTCCAATTGCTGCTGCCCAGCCTCCCGACTATGTTTCGGGGAAAAGGGGCTTTTTGTGCGCAGATCGAGACTTTGCTTCATCTCGGCGGCGGCGGCGCTCCTGCAGCCCGCGCCGGCC
>NZ_JBQTJC010000230.1:0-3112 GCF_052387495.1 Sphingosinicella sp.
CTCGGCGAGGAGGTGACCATCCGCGCGGAGCGTGGGCTTCGGCAGTTCGCGGCGGGCGACCGGATCATGTTCCTGAGGAACGAGCGAGGCCTCGGCGTCAAGAACGGCTCGCTCGGCCGGGTTGAGAGCGTCAGCGCCGTGCGGATGGCCGTGTTGCTCGACGACGGGCGCGCCGTCGCCTTCGACCTCAAGGATTATGCGCATGTCGATCACGGCTATGCGGCGACGATCCACAAAGCCCAGGGCGTGACGGTTGATCGGGTGCGCGTGCTTGCGACGCCTGGCCTGGATCGCCATGCCGCTTATGTCGGGCTTTCCCGCCATCGCGACCGTGTCGACCTGCATTATGGCGGCGACGACTTCGCCGATCGGGGCAAGCTCGTCCGGGCGCTCTCGCGCGAGCGGGGCAAGGATATGGCCTCGGATTATGCGCGGGAGTTCGCCGACCGGCGAGCGATTGTTCTATCGGCGCCGGCTGGCCCGGCCCGGCAGCTCGACATGTTCGATGGTCCGAGGGTTCCACCCACGCCAGGGCGGGCGGCTCCCGCTTCGCGATCCTCCTTGCATGAGGCAGTTGTACGCTTTGCCAGGACAACGGCGGAAATCGTCCGGATGCGCGAAGGCGGACTGGAAGAGTTCCCCACCCAGCGCGCCGAGTTTGACTCAGCGCGTCACGCGCTCGACGCGGTGAGGCCGGATGGGGCTCGCGACCTCCGCGCGGCATTCGTTCGCGACATGCAGATGATCGGGGAGACGGCAGCGGGCACTTCCAGGAATGCCATCAATGCGATGGAGTGGGAGCGCCGGCACCGAACCGATCCGCAATTCCGCGCAGATCACTTTGTGAAAACCTGGCGGCAGCTCGGCGACCGGCATGAGATGTTCGAACGGCGCGGAGATGAAGGGAGCGCTAGGCGCATCGCCGATCAGATGACAGGTATGGCAAAGAGCCTGGAACGCGACCCGCAGGTCGAGTCCCTGTTGCGCCGGCGAAGCAGTGATCTCGGCATGCCGCCATTTATGGAGAAGCCGCTTTCCCAGACGCTGCCGCAGTGGATAGGCTGGGGAAGGGGACGCGGCTTGGGGCGGTAGAGCCGGCTATACGCCGCTCCTTCGTGGAGTTAACGGTGCCTTCGGAACGCCGTCGCCGGCGCGCGACAAAAATCGTGCAACAAAATCGGCAATTGGGTTGCGCGAAAAAACTCTCCAATAGATCATGGCGGGCGAAGCGACAGCAGAAGTTGGCATCAACAACGAAAACCCTATCATGCAACACTTACCTCAATCCGACGCGGTAAAGGCGGGCATATCAAAGGCGGGTGATCTGCTCGCCTGGATCGATCGGAAGCTTCATGGCATTGAGTTAAAAGGGGATCACCGCCATCGCATTCCAGCGCAGCTCTTCGACCTGGCGCTGGAGCACGCTGCGGGCATCCTCCGATTGGTCGCTGCCAAAAACTACGCAAGTGCATTCGCGTTGGTCCGCTGCGAGTTCGAGTGCTTCGTGCGCGGCGCCTGGCTGCACCATCGGGCGACTGATACTGAGATCGAGGCGTTCGTCGAAAAAGACGAGATCAAACCGATGATGTGGGAGTTGATTGAGGCTCTCGAAGCGGCTCCGCCATTCCAGGACAACCTCCTGTCGAGCGTCAAGGACAAGGGGTGGAAGGCGATGAACGGCTACACTCATGGCGGCATCCATCAGGTCAGCCATCGGCTTCAGGGCGATTACATCGAGCCCTCCTTTGAGGATGAAGCCATTCTCGAAGTCATACAATTCGCAGCTACGATGGCGTTGATTGCCTTCGGTGAGATCGCGGCGATGGCCGGGCAGAACGACCTTATCGAGGAAGCGCAGGCCATGATGGATAGCGGTGCTTCCACAGTCCTGCCGGCGCCTCCGCAGACCGAGGCTGCATCATAGTTGGGAGCAAAGCTACCGAGCCGCTATCCACGTTGGATGGGCAGTCGCAGCATCCCCGGACCAAGGTCGTCCCTGTCAGCATCGTGCCTAGCGCCCGAGCCTTGGACGAGCAGCACCTTCGACATTTCTCGGCATTTCCCTTGGCCCTACGTCTCACTCAGCGCCAGATTAAGAGGCGGAATTTCTTGACCATCGCCTCCTCATACAACGAGGTCGGGCGTCACCTCCAACAGCATATAACGGAGTTGGCTGGTCGCGTCGGTCCACGTGAAATTGTAGTCGTGCGTTAGTGTAATCGGGGGTCCGTGAGGCTTCGGTGTCCGGTAGACCATCTGCCTCCCAGCCAAATATGATTTGCCGTGTCGTAGGTCAAAATCCTGCGTGTCGGGTGAATAGACCTCTTGATCGACGTAGTGGGGATGATCCGTCGCAACGAGCATGAAGCCTAGATCTGCCACGTCCTTGCAGCACTCTAGGCGAGCGATGTCTTTGAACACTTCGTAGCGGTTATTCGGCTCGCGCTGGTTCGCCTTCTTGAAGAATTTCAGCTCGATGGCGCATCGACACTCCCGGTCATCGGCGCTTGTGAGCCTAAACCAAATGTCAATGCGACCCCGCTTCGCTCCTGGCAGGGGTTTTTCCAACTCGATCGAAAACGTCTCGCGTGGGTGAACTAGCGCGAGGTCGCCAACGGTCGTGATTACCCGACCCAGATGGAGCTGGAGGGTGGCTTCGCTTTCGCACCGGACCCGTCCGCCTTCTATTTGGGCGAACAGTGTACGGACAGCTATGAACACAATTTCGCGGAGCCGTTCGACAGCCATATCCTAGATCCCATCTGTCAGCCGCGTAGATGCCTGTCGGGTTGCACGCAATGCCGTGCCGGGGCCTTCCGAACGAAGAGCAGCTAAATGGACACCGGCTACCGATACAAAGTCGGAGACTCATCAAAAGCGCGCGCGCCGCCGGCCAATCGGGCTTCGGAGCCAAGCCAAACATCGTACTGCGGCTTATTTCGCGAAAGGCTCCCGTAAAGTATTAGGGGACTGGCGTGGACCGCGCCGCGGGCACCAACTAGCGAGAAAGAGCGACACAGGGGGAGAAGAAGAATGGCGATCGAGCGTGGAACGGTTCAGTTAAACATCGAGCGGGGCGGCGGGCTAGGCGAATTCCGGAAATTCTTGGGTG
>NZ_JBQTJC010000231.1:0-9623 GCF_052387495.1 Sphingosinicella sp.
TCGTTGGCCCGGCATCGATCCTTTTTGTGGAGCGTACGTTCATGTCCCGCATTCCCAACTCCGCCATACCCCACGCCGTTGCCGAGCCGGAGGCCGAAGCCTCGCGCGGCGCCTTCCTGATCGACGGCGCGCGCGGCCTTGCCGACAAGGCGAAGGCCAATCCCAAGACTTCGGCCGCCATCGGCGCCGGCGTGATCGCCGCGACCGCGGGCGCGGTCGCCCTCGCCCGCCGCGGCCGCGCGGGCGCGAACGGCAAAGCCAAGAAGTCCAAGAAGGACTGAGGCGGGCGGGGCGGGCGGCGGAAGTATACCAAGTCACCTCATATCCCGCGAGAAAATCCAGCGATTTCAGTGGGCGCGGGATCGGGCGCAAGCGCATCGAGCGCGCGCCTGAACGCGAGGTTCGGATCGTCGCCCGGCGTCGGGTCGGGCGCGAGCGGACCGATCGCGTTCAGCACCGCGATCAGGAGACGGTTGTCGTGGACCTGCCGCGTGCCGACGCGGCGGCCGCGATACATGACCGGCACCTCCTCGCCGAGGATCGCCCGCTCCATGCCGAGATCGACCGCGCGGCTCCGGCCCCAGCCCAGGGCCCGGTCCCAGGCGGCGGCGAAGCTTTCCGCGCCCGGCCGCTCCCTCAGGCGATAGGCGCTCGCCTTGGTCTTGCCGACCGCCTTGGCGGCAAGGGTCACGCAGCCGCCGAGCGCGAGGCGGAGGATGAAGCCCTGCTGGCGCGCCTTCGTCCACCCGTCATGCCGCGCGCGCACCGGGACGGCGACGAAGGCGAGCTCCTCCAGCGGCATATCCTGGAGCAAGGCGACGAGGCGGGGCGGGAGGGCGTGGGGCTGGTCCATCCCCATTCTATCGCCGATTCGGGTGGCTGTAGGAAAATGGTTTTTCGCGGGTCCGAAAACGACCCATTGCGGACATTCGAGGAGCGTTGCATGCTCTTCGAATGCTAAAGGTCGCTTTGGTTCTCTTGATGTTGGCGTCTTCGGGCCCGGGCTCTACTCAAAGATCAACGGCGGCGGCCACTTTGCCAACCCCGGTGCCATTGCAGGATCATGCGCTCCGGGAGCTGCTTTTCGATAACTATGTGCATGACGGCGGCGGCGGGTACGATGGGCCGGGCGAGTTTTTCCGCGCGAACGGCGCCTATCAGCGGGAAGGCGGACACGGTGCGGTTGTGTTCGAAGGCAGGTTTGGATTCCGGGATGGGGCGGTCTGCGTTTGGGGCGACGGTTTAGCACTCTTGTGCCGGCGGGTCGTGGACAATGGCGATGGCACCTACACTTTCATCAACACCGCTGATGGCACCACCGCCACCATGATTGTCGCCCGGCCGCGATGAGGGCGCGGAGGTGTAGAATGTCTGCTTTCCACCCTTAGCCGCCATTCCCATTGACTTTTTGCACTGCAGCATGCATATGCCCCCTCAGCGAGGCGTCATGCAGCGTGAACAGGCGGGTGAACCGCCGCGGCTCCGCTTCGTAATTTCCCAAGAGCTTCCCTTTTCACGCGGGTCGTTCAGAACCCGCCGCGCATCGCGCGCCCATTGGGGCTGCGCGACGCGCCGCACGAAGTGAGTCTATCCTACCATGTCATTCCAATCCCTCGGGCTGTCGCAGCCCGTCCTCCAGGCGCTCGCGCAGAAGAATTATGCGCAGCCGACGCCGATCCAGATGCAGGCGATCCCGACCCTCTTGAAGGGTCGCGACCTGCTCGGCATCGCCCAGACCGGCACCGGCAAGACCGCCGCCTTCATGCTGCCCTCGATCGACCGGCTGAGCGCCGCGCGGCGCGTGCCGCGGCCGCAGACCTGCCGGATGCTGGTGCTGGCGCCGACCCGCGAGCTGGCCAGCCAGATCGCGGAGAGTGCCGCCGCCTATAGCCGCTTCGCGCGGCTTTCCGTCACCACCGCCTTCGGCGGCGTGCCGATCGGCAAGCAGCGCCGCGCGCTCGAGCGCGGCGTCGACGTCCTCGTCGCCACGCCGGGCCGGCTGATCGACCTGATCGAGCAGCGCATGCTGTCCTTGCGCGAGGTCGAGATCCTCGTCCTCGACGAAGCCGATCAGATGATGGACCTGGGCTTCATCCACGCCCTCAAGCAGATCGTGAAGTGGCTGCCCGAGAAGAGGCAGACCCTGTTCTTCTCGGCGACCATGCCCAAGGCGATCCGCGAGCTCGCCGACAAGTTCCTCACCGATCCCGGCGAGGTCCGAGTCGCCCCGGCCGCGACCACGGTCGAGCGGGTCGAGCAGTTCGTCAGCTTCTGCGACCAGCGCGAGAAGCAGGCGCTGCTGACGATGATGCTGCGCACCGGCTTTTCCGAGCGCGGCAACATGGACCGGGTGCTGATCTTCAGCCGCACCAAGCACGGCGCCGACCGGATCGTGAAGCTGCTCGCCGGCAACGGCATCGCCGCCAACGCGATCCACGGCAACAAGAGCCAGCCGCAGCGCGAGAAGGCGCTCGGCCTGTTCAAGGCGGGCGAGGTCCGCATCCTCGTCGCGACCGACATCGCCGCGCGCGGCATCGATGTCTCCGGCGTCAGCCACGTGATCAATTTCGAGCTGCCCAACGTCGCCGAGCAATATGTCCACCGGATCGGCCGCACCGCGCGCGCCGGCGCGGCGGGCATCGCGATCGCTTATTGCGCGCCGGACGAGCGGGCGTATCTCCGCGATATCGAGAAGCTGACCCGTCAGCGGATCGAGGAGGCGCCGCTGCCGCCGGGCTTCAACGCCGAGGCGGCGCGGATCGCTTCGTCGCGGGTTGCCGTGCCGATGCCGCGCCATGAAGAGCGTAGGTGGCAGCCGCGGCCGCAGGGCCAGCGCGGGCGTTATGCCGGCGCGGTCAAGCCGATGGGCGGCGGGCGCAGGCGCGCCTCGGGGCGCTGAGCCTTGCGCCGGGGGGGCTGCTCTGCTAGGGGCACGCCCCTGCGCCGCGGGGCCCTCGCTTCGCGGCAACATTTTTCATGCAACCGGGTTTCTTGAGCAAAGGAAGAGTGGCGAGCTTTTATGCAAATCATCGTCCGCGATAACAATGTCGACCAGGCGCTGCGCGCCTTGAAGAAGAAGCTGCAGCGCGAGGGCGTCTATCGCGAGATGAAGCTCCGCCGCCACTATGAGAAGCCGAGCGAGAAGCGCGCCCGCGAGCGGGCCGCCGCGATCCGGCGCGCGCGCAAGCTCGAACGCAAGCGGGCAGAGCGCGACGGGGTGCGTTGATCCCGTCACCCCGGCGAAAGCCGGGGTCCCAGCGAGCAATTCCGAGCATACTTGTCCTGAGATCCCGGCCTTCGCCGGGATGACGGGTTGAGTGAGTGACCGGGCGGCGATAGACCCATCGCCGCCCGTTCTCGTTTGGGGGAAGCCATGTCCGCCGTCACCGCCGTGCCGATTCGCCCCCTCGCCAAGGGAACGGTGCTCAAATTGTGGCTGGCTCTGCTGGTGCTCTGCGTCGCGGGCGCGGCCCTGGCCTGGGTCGGGACCGGGCGGCTCCAGATCATCACCACCGAATCCGGCGTCCGCTTCCAGACGATCGTCGCGGGCGACGGCCCGACCGTGACCCCGGCCGATCTGGTCGCGATGCGCTATCGCCTGACCAAGCTCGACGGCACCCAGATCGAGGATAGCGACCAGACCGGCCAGCCCTTCGTCGCCAGCACCGACCGGGTCTTCCCCGGCTTCGGCGAGGCGATGCAGCTGATGCAGGCGGGCGGGCGCTACCGGATCTGGATTCCGCCCGGCCAGCACGTCCAGGGGCCGATGCCGCCGGGCGCGCCCTTCGGCGCGGAAGATACGCTCGTCTTCGACATCCGCGTCCTGCAGATCGCGCCGGGGATGGCGGCGATGCAGAACATGATGGGCCCGCCGGGCGCGCCGCCGCCGGGCGCCGATGGCCTGCCGCCGGGCGCGCTGCCGCCAGGGGCGGAGGGATTGCCACCGGGCGCCGAGGCGACGCCACCGCCGGTCGGCAACCGCCAGTAAGCGCGGCTCAGGCGGGCGCCGCTTTCGCCCGGGGCTCGGGCGGCGGGCGCTCCTCCTCGGCTTCGTCGTCCGCCGACTTCTGCTCGAGCGCGGCCTTGATCATCGCGATCATCGGATCGGCCAAAGCGAGGCCGAGGATGCCGAACAGGGCGCCGAAGACGACCTGCGCGCCGAGCACCAACGCCGGGGCGAGATCGACCGTCTTGCGCGCGACATAGGGCACGATCAGATACCCATCGACGATCTGAACGATGACATAGACCGCCACCGCCCACAGGCCGGTTTCCACATTCACCGAAAAGCCGATCAGGATGATCAGGATGCCCGAGACGATCGCGCCGATATTGGGAAGGAAGGCGAGGATGCCGGTGAGGAGGCCGAGCAAGGCCGCCATCGGCACGCCGCCGGCGAGCAGCAGCAGCCAGGTGCCGACGCCCTCCACCGCCATCCCGAGCAGCCGGCCGGCCATCAGGTGGCGCAGCGTCTTTCCGACCCGGTCGGAGGTCCGGTAGAAGCGGCCGCGCATCTCGTTCGGCAGCATCCAGGCGATGCCGCGCTCGTAAATCCGGGGCTCGATCGCGATGAACAGGCCGATGACGACGATCATCACGAGGTTGGTGAGCCCGCCGAGCACGCTGGAGACGGCCGAGGTGAGCCGCCCGAGCGAGCTCATCGCCTGCTCGACGAGCTGCTGCGGCTCGACCGTCTCGACGCCGAGCCCGTAGGCGGCGCCCCATTCCAGCAGCCGGTTGACCTGCAGCGCCACCGTGTCGCGCAGGATCGCCGCCTGATATGTGAGCTGGACCCCGGCGAGCCAGACCGTGCCGACGAGGAAGCCGACCGCGGCGAGGGAGACGATCAGCAGCCGCCAGCCCCGGCCGATCGGCAGCACGCGTCCCAGGAGGCGGGTGCCGCCGTCGAGGATCGCCGCGAAGACGATTCCGCCGAAGATCAGGAGAAGCGGCTGGGCGAGGACGATCACCGCCGCCACCGCGATCGCGACGCCGAACCAGACCGCGGCCTTCTTGAGCTCGCGCCGGATCAGGGGGTCGCTGAGATCGGTGGGGCCGCGCTCGTCGAGCTGCTCGAGCTCTTCCTCGTCGAGGCCCCTTTGGTCGGTCACTGCCGGTTGCCGTCCGGTGGCGGCGCGGCGCGATCGGGGCGGAGCGAACTGCCCGCGCGGCCGCCGCGCAAGGCGGTGAACCAGCTGATCGGGTTGAAGTAGGACGAGCTGCCGTCGAGGCTGAAGGTGATGAACTCGGCGCGGCCGCCGAGATTCTCCCACGGCACCGGTCCGCCAAGGCCGCCGCTCGGGCCGCCGGCCGGGAAGCGGCTGTCGGCGCTGTGATCGCGATTGTCGCCCATCAGGAAGACGTGACCGGCGGGGATCGTGATCCGCGCGAAATCGTCGGCCTGGGCGATATAGCCGATGTCGATCGTGTCGTAGGAGACGCCATTGGGCAGGGTCTCACGGAAGATCGGCAGCCGGCAATACATCTGCCCGTCCGCGCCGCGTACGCGGAAATCGCCGGTGAGATCGGGCAGGCAGGGGAGATTGTCGTCGATCGGCAGCATCGCCGCCGGGCGCGGCTCGCGGCGCACCGCCTGGCCGTTCAGATAGATGGTGCCGTCGATCAGCTCGATCGTGTCGCCGGGCAGGCCGATGACGCGCTTGATATAGTCGCTGCTCTGCCCCGGCGGAGTGACGATGACGATATCGCCGCGCTCGGGCATCTCGCCCCACAGCCGCCCCGGCCAGCGCGGCAGGATGTGGAAGCTTGGGCTGACCCACGACCAGCCATAGGGATATTTGCTGACCACCAGCCTGTCGCCCTTCAGCAGCACCGGCATCATCGATTCCGACGGGATGTAGAAGGGTTTGGCGATGAACGAGTGGAAGCCGAGCACGGCGAGGACGAGCCAGAAGATCGCCTTGATCTCGCCCCACCAGTCGGTGCCCTGCTTCGCCGGCGGCGCGGCGGCCGGGGGCGCGCCGTCTGCCGAGATCGCCGCGGGTTCGGCCGGCGTGGCGGCCGGGGCGGCCTCGTCGGGCATGTCGGCCGCGTGCTGGCGGTCGCTGTCGGTCACTCAACGCTCCTCGGGCAATGCTTCGATGATCACGACCGCCATCGCGAACGGGTGGTCGTCGGTCATCGTCAGGTGAATGCGCGGGGCGTGGCCCGGCGGGATCAGCGCGTCAAGCCTCTCCTTGGCGCCGCCGCTGAGCGCGAGGGTGGGCGCGCCAGAGGCGAGATTGACCACGCCGATGTCCTTCATGAAGACACCGCGCCTGAAGCCGGTGCCCACTGCCTTGGAAAAGGCCTCCTTGGCGGCGAAGCGCTTGGCGAAGGTGCCGGCGCGGGTGAAGGGGCGGCTTTCCGCCTTGGCCGCCTCGGTCGCGGTGAAGACGCGGGCGATGAAGCGCGCGCCGAAGCGGTCGAGCGAGTTCTGAATCCGCTCGATATTGCAGAGGTCGGAACCGAAGCCGACGATCATGACGGCCCCCACAGGCCGTCACCCCGGCGAAGGCCGGGGTCTCGGGGAGACCCGCCGAGACTTCTTGTCCTGAGATCCCGGCCTTCGCCGGGATGACGAGAAACGCTCATCCCCACGCCTCGTCCATCAGCTCGCGCATCCGCCTCACGCTGGCGTCCAGGCCGGTGAAGATCGCCTCGCCGACGAGGAAATGGCCGATATTGAGCTCTCGAAGCTGCGGGATGGCGGCGACGGCCTGGACGTTGTCGAAGCTGAGGCCGTGGCCGGCATGGGGCTCGATGCCGTTCTTCGCCGCGAGCGCGGCGGCGTCGGCGAGGCGCCGGAGCTCCACCGCGCGGGCCTCGCCCTCCAAATGCGCGTAGCGGCCGGTGTGGAACTCGACGACCGGCGCGCCTAGGCGGATCGCCGCTTCGATCTGGGCCGGATCGGGCTCGACGAACAGGCTGACCCGGATGTTCGCCGCCCCCAGCTTGTCGACATAATAAGCCAGATGGTTGTGCTGCCCGGCGGCGTCGAGCCCACCCTCGGTGGTCCGCTCCTCGCGCTTTTCCGGAACGAGGCAGGCGGCGTGCGGGCGGTGGCGGAGCGCGATCTCCAGCATCTCCTCGGTCGCCGCCATTTCCAGGTTCAGCGGGATGTCGAGCCGCGCCATCAGCCGGTCGATATCCGCGTCGGTGATGTGGCGCCGATCCTCGCGCAGGTGGGCGGTGATGCCGTCGGCGCCCGCCTCGGCGGCGGCGAAAGCGGCGCGCACGGGATCGGGATGGTCGCCGCCGCGCGCATTGCGGATGGTGGCGACGTGATCGATGTTCACGCCGAGGCGAAGGGCGTGGCTCACGCCGCCCCTTCGGCCCCGCTCAGGACAGGCTTCCGGCTCCCGGGCTTTTCGGCGGGCAGCGCGGCGAGCTCGGGCGGAATCTCATCCGCGGCGTAGCTCGGCACGCTGAGGCGGACGAGCGGGAAGAAAGGCACGCCGAGATCGGCCGCGCCGCCGGAGCGATCGACCAGCGAGGCTGCGGCGATCACCTCGCCGCCCGCTTCCTCGATCGCGCGCATCGCCTCGCTCGAGGAGAGGCCGGTGGTCACCACATCCTCGACGAGCAGCACCTTCTGGCCGGGCTTGAGACCGAATCCGCGGCGCAGCTCGAAGCTGCCCGACGGGCGCTCGACGAACAGCGCCTCGACGCCCAGCGCCCGGCCCATTTCGTGGCCGATGATCACCCCGCCCATCGCGGGCGAGACGACGATCTCGATCTGCGCGCGCAGCTCGCGCGGCAGCGTCGCCGCGAGCGCGGAGGCGAGCCGGGAGGCGCGCATCGGATCCATCAGAACCCGCGCGCATTGCAGATAGCGCGGGCTGTGCAGGACCGAGGAGAGGATGAAATGCCCCTCCAGCAGCGCGCCGGCGGCGCGGAACTCGGCCAGGACCTCGTCTTCGTTCATCGCTCTTCCAAAGGCTGTAGCGGCCCCTGTTTGATAGGGGCCGGGCGGGTCCGCTTCAAGCGCCGCGCCGCCCTCTCGCAACATGCTTGAGCCACTGGGGGGACGTGCCTATAAGGCCGGCGCGAAGCCCCTTCGGGGGCCGCGAATCCTGCCGTTTTCACCTGGCGGCAGACAGGGGATTAGATGAAGACTCTTTCCAAGCTCCTCGCCATCGCCGCCGCGTTCGGCCTGGCGCCCAGCATCGCCGCGGCGGCCACGGCCGCGCTGCCGACCGCCCAGTCCGCGCCGATCGAGCAGGCCAATGCACAGGCGCCCGCACCCACCGCGGGCGAAGCCGCCACGCCCGCGCCGGCGGCCGCGACGCCGCCGCCTCCGGCCCGCACCGCGCCGACGCCGAGCATCGGCCAGCCCGACGGCCGCTACGGCCTGCAGGACCAGGTCACCGAGTTCGGACAGGAGGCGGCCTGGTTCCACAACATCATCCTGATGCCGCTGATCACCCTGATCTCGCTCTTCGTGCTGGCCCTGCTCGGCTGGGTGATGTTCCGCTACCGCCGCGGCGCCAACCCGACCCCGTCGCGGACCAGCCACAACACCACGCTGGAGGTGGTCTGGACGCTCGTGCCTGTCCTGATTCTGGTGGTGATCGCGGTGCCCTCGATCCGGCTGCTCGCCCACCAATATGCGCCGCCGGCCGCCGACCTCACGATCAAGGCGACCGGCAACCAGTGGAACTGGGGCTACGAATATCCCGACCACGGCATCGAGTTCACCGCCAACATGCTGCCCGACGACCAAGCCGACGCGCGCGGCGAGCCGCGGCAGCTCGCCGCCGACGAGCGCGTCGTCGTGCCGGTGGGCGCGGTCGTGAAGGTGATCGTGACCTCCTCCGACGTCATCCACGCCTGGGGCATCCCGGCCTTCTGGGTGAAGATCGATGCCGTCCCAGGCCGCCTCAACGAAACCTGGTTCCGCGCCGAGCGGCCGGGCGTCTATTACGGCGTCTGCTACGAACTGTGCGGCGCCCGCCACGGCTACATGCCGATAGCGGTCGAGGTCGTGACCCAGGAGCAATTCCGGGCCTGGGTCGCCTCGCGCGGCGGCACGATGCCGGGCACCGCCCGGCCCGCGCCCGCCCCGGCGCCCGCCGTCGCCGCCGGCGGGTCCACCGCATCGACTCCGGCGCCGGCCAACGTCGTCGCGGCGGCCGCGGCGCCGGCCACCACCAACCAGAGCGCACCCACCAATTGAGGCGGCAGCAGAGAAGATGACCGACACAGCAGCAAACGCCGCCCATTTCGAGGCCGACCACGCCCACGCGGCGCACCATGACGCCGACCACAAGCCGGGCTTCTTCGTCCGCTGGTTCATGTCGACCAATCACAAGGATATCGGCACACTCTACCTGATCTTCGCGGTGGTCGCGGGGATCATCGGCGGCGGCATTTCCGGGCTGATGCGCTGGGAGCTGGCCGAGCCGGGCATCCAGCATCTCGAGGCCTGGGCCGGGATGATGGCCGGCGGCGCCGTCGACGAGAACACCGCGCTTCATCTGTGGAACGTGCTGATCAGCGCGCACGGCCTGATCATGGTCTTCTTCATGGTGATGCCGGCGATGATCGGCGGCTTCGGCAACTGGTTCGTGCCGCTGATGATCGGCGCGCCGGACATGGCCTTCCCGCGGATGAACAATATC
>NZ_JBQTJC010000232.1:0-18911 GCF_052387495.1 Sphingosinicella sp.
CGAGGCTCCGGGCGCGAATAGCCGCCGGAGAGCGCGACGATGCGGAGCACGCGGGGATGATCGACGAGCGGATCGAACAGGCCAGGCTCTACCGGCAGACTCAATTTGAGCATCACCTTGTCGTCGCCGGGCAGCGCGTCGAGCGCCTTGGTGAGTTCGTCCAGCAGGATGCGGTCGGCCTCGGCGCGCTCGGCACTTTTGATGTTGACCTCGGGCTCGATGATCGGGACGAGGCCATGGCCAAACACCTGCCGCGCGACTTCGAACTGCTGGCGTACCACGGCGGCGATGCCCTCGGCATCGGCGAGGTGGATCACCGAGCGCTCCTTGGTCCCGAACACGCCGAGGCTCCGGGCGCGGGCGAGTAGCGCGTCGAGCCCGGGCATCGGTTTCATCAGCTGGACGCCGTTCGCTTCGTCCTCGAGGCCCTTGTCGATCTTGATGAAGGGCACGACGCCGCGTTCGTTCAGCACCCGCGGCACCGGCTTGCCGTCGATCTCGCCGTCCATCGTCCGCTCGAACAGGATCGCGCCGATCACCTTGTCGCCGGTGAAGGCGGGCGAGGTGATGATGCGGGAGCGCATCTGGTGGATCAGGCCGAACATCTCTTCGTCGCTGGACCAGGCGCCCTCCTCGATCCCGTAGCCCTTGAGCGCCTTGGGCGTGGAACCGCCGCTCTGGTCGAGCGCCGCGATGAAGCCTCGGCCACTTTCCATCTGCGCGGTCATCTTGGGGTCTGGCATCGAAAATATCCTCGCGATCTGTCTCACTGATAAAGCGCCTTCACGCCTGGCAGTTCCTTGCCTTCCATCCATTCGAGAAAGGCGCCGCCGGCGGTGGAGACGAAGGTGAAGTCGTCTGCGACGCCGGCCTGGTTGAGCGCCGCGACAGTGTCACCGCCGCCCGCGACGGAGATCAGGCTGCCCTCCTGCGTCAAGGCGGCGGCGGTGCGGGCGAGCGCGACGGTGGCGGCGTCGAAGGGCGGCGTCTCGAACGCGCCCAGGGGGCCGTTCCAGACCAGGGTACGGCAGGTCTTGAGCACGTCGGCCAGCGCCTCGACCGCGGCGGGACCGATGTCGAGGATCATCTCGTCCGCGGCGACCTCGTGGACATTGCAGGTGCGCAGGCTCGGCGGATGAGGAGTGAATTCTTTAGCAACGACCACGTCGTACGGCAGGTGGACGGTGCATCCCGCCTTGTCGGCGGCGTAGAGTATCTCCTCGGCCGTCCCGGCAAGGTCGCGCTCGGCGAGGCTCTTGCCGATCGCGATCCCGCGCGCGGCGAGGAAGGTGTTGGCCATGCCGCCGCCGATGATCAGGTGATCGACCCTGCCAACCAGGTTTCGAAGCACGTCGAGCTTGGTCGAGACTTTGGCGCCGCCGACGACCGCCGCGACCGGCCGTTCGGGCGCGCCGAGCGCCGCTTTGAGCGCCTTCAGCTCCCTTTCCATTGCGCGGCCGGCATAAGCGGGGAGCGCGTGGGCGAGGCCTTCGGTCGAGGCATGGGCGCGGTGGGCGGCGGAGAAGGCGTCGTTGACGTAGAGGTCGCCGAGCCGCGCGAAGCGCTCGACCACGGCCGGATCGTTCTTCTCCTCGCCGCCGAAGAAACGCGTGTTCTCAAGCAAAGCGACGTCGCCCGGCTGGAGCGTCGCCACCGCCTCGGCGTCGCCCTCCCAGTCGATGTAGCGGACGGGCCGGCCGAGCACCTCGGAGAAGGGCCGGGTGACCAAAGCGGTCGAAAATTCCGGCGCCGGCACCTTTGGCCGCCCGAAATGGGCGAGGACGAGGACGATCGCGCCCTTGTCGGCGAGCTCGGCCACGGTCGGCACCGCCGCGCGCAGCCGCGTATCGTCGCTCACCGCGCCGTCCCGCATCGGTACGTTGAGATCCTCACGGACCAGCACGCGCTTGCCTGCGATGTCACCGAGATCGTCGAGGGTCCGGAACGACGGCATGACGTCACCTATCCCGTCATCCCGGCGAAGGCCGGGATCCCAGGACAAGAAGTCGCGGACCTGCTCGCTGAGATACCGGCCTTCGCCGGTATGACGGAGTTGGTCATAGCAGGCGAGCCATCGCCGCGGCCGTGTCGACCATCCGGTTCGAGAAGCCCCATTCATTGTCGTACCAGGACAGGACGCGGACCAGCTTGCCTTCCAGCACCGCGGTCTCGAGGCTGTCGACCGTCGAGCTCGCGGGATTGTGGTTGAAGTCGATCGAGACGAGGGGCTCGTCGGTGAAGGCGAGGATGCCGGCGAGCGGGCCGCTCTCCGAGGCGGCCCTGAGCGCGCCGTTGATCTCCTCGACCGAAGTGTCGCGGCGCGGTGTGAAGGTGAGATCGACCAGGCTGACGTTGGGCGTCGGCACGCGCACCGCGGAGCCGTCCAGCTTGCCTTTCAATTCGGGAAGCACCTCGCCGACCGCGCGGGCGGCGCCGGTGGTGGTCGGAATCATCGACATGCCGGCGGCGCGGGCGCGACGTTTGTCCGAATGGATCTGGTCGAGGATCTTCTGGTCGTTGGTGTAGGCGTGGATGGTGGTCATCAGCCCGCGCTCGATGCCGACCGTGTCGTTGAGCACCTTGGCGACCGGGGCGAGGCAGTTGGTCGTGCACGAGGCGTTGGAGACGATCTCGTGCTCGGCCTTCAACTTGTCGTGATTGACGCCGTAGACGACGGTGAGGTCGACGGCCTTCGCCGGGGCGGAGATCAGGACTTTCTTCGCGCCCGCAGTGAGATGCATGCCGGCCTTCTCACGGTCCGCGAAGAAGCCGGTGCATTCGAGCGCGATGTCCACCTCTTCCTCGCCATGCGGCAGCTTGCCGGGGTCGCGCTCGGCGGTGACGCGGATACGACGACCGTCGACGATCAAGGCGTCGCCCGAGGCGACGACCTCGCCCGGATAGGCGCCATGGACCGAATCGCGCTTAAACAGGAGCGCGTTGGATTCGGCGTCGGCGAGGTCGTTGATCGCCACCAGCTCAAGCCCGCAATCCTTGTTCTCGAGGATCGCGCGCGCGACGAGCCGCCCGATCCGCCCGAAGCCGTTGATCGCAACTCTGGTCGTCATCTCATTGATCTCCTTGAGCATAGAGCGCCGCGACCACGCGCGGCACGATCGCTTCGGCGGTGAAGCCGAAGCGCTAGAACAGGTCGGCCGCCGGCGCGGAGGCGCCGAAGCGGTCGAGGCCGATATTGAGGCCGGCGCGGCCGGTATAGCGCTCCCAGCCCAGGGTCGCGCCCGCTTCGATCGAGACGATCAGGGCGTCTTCCGGGATCAACTCCGCACGATAATCGTCCGGCTGCGCGTCGAACCGTTCCCAGCAGGGCATCGAGAGGACGTCGGCGCCGACCCCCCGCTCGTCGAGCGCGTCGGCGACGTCGAGCGCCAGCGCCACCTCGGAGCCGGTGGCGAGCAGCACCACTCGCCGGCCCTCGCCGCCGTCGCGCAGCAGATAGGCGCCCTTCGCGCACAGATTCTCGGTCGCCTTGTGGCGCAGCTGACCCAGATTCTGACGGCTCAGCGCGAGCACCGAGGGCGTCGCGGCCTCGCGCAGCGCTAGCTCCCAGCATTCCGCCGTCTCGACCGCGTCGGCGGGCCGGTAGACGTGGAGATTGGGCATGGCGCGCAGGCCCATCAGCTGCTCGATCGGCTGATGCGTCGGCCCATCCTCGCCGAGCCCGATCGAATCGTGAGTCATGACGTAGATCACACGGGCTTGCTGCAAGGCCGAAAGCCGAATTGCCGGCCGGCAATAATCGGAGAAGATCAGGAAGGTGCCGCCATAAGGGATCACGCCGCCGTGCAGCGCCATGCCGTTCATCGCCGCCGCCATGCCGAACTCGCGGATGCCATAATAGAGGTAGCGGCCGGAATAATCGTCTTTTGTGAGCGGGTTCTGATCCTTTGTTTTGGTGTTGTTCGAACCAGTCAGGTCGGCCGATCCGCCGATCGTCTCGAGCAATTGCGCGTTGATCGCGCCGAGCGCCAGCTCGGATGCCTTGCGCGTCGCCATCTTCTGCGGCTCGTCGACCAAGCCCTGGATGTAATCGCTGAGCGAAAAGCTCTCCGGAAGCGCGCCGGCCATGCGGCGGCTGAACTCCGTGCCCTGATTGCTCGCGGCGAGGCGGGCCTTCCAGTCCGCATGGGCGCCCTGGCTTCGGCGACCGGCCTGACGCCATGACTCGAGAATGCCGGCCGGGATTTCGAAGGCCGGATGCTCCCAGCCCAGCTCGGCGCGCGCGGCCGCGACCTCATCCTCGCCCAGCGCGGCGCCGTGGGTCGCGGCGGTGCCCTGCTTGTTGGGCGCTCCGTAGCCGATGATCGTACGGCAGGCGATCAGCGAGGGGCGCGGATCGGCCAGCGCCTCGTCATAGGCGCGGCGCACGTCGTCGGCGTCGAGCCCGTCGCAGCGGGTGACATGCCAGCCATAGGCCGCGTAGCGCGCCTCGATATCCTCGGAGGTCGAAAGGTCGGTGCCGCCGTCGATGGTGATGCGGTTGTCGTCCCAGATCACGTTCAGCCGGCCGAGCCCGAGATGGCCGGCGAGCCCCGCCGCTTCGTGATTGACGCCTTCCATCAGGCACCCGTCGCCGGCGATCACCCAAGTGCGATGATCGACGAGATCGTCGCCGAATTCGGCATTTAGGTGGCGCTCGGCGATCGCCATGCCGACCGCCATCGCCACGCCCTGCCCGAGCGGCCCCGTTGTCGCCTCGACGCCGTCGAGGAGGAAATTCTCGGGGTGCCCCGCGCAGGGGCTGCCGAGCTGGCGGAAGCCCCTGATGTCTTCCAGCGTCGGCCGTTCGTAGCCGGTGAGATGGAGCAGGCTGTAGATCAGCATCGAGCCGTGGCCGGCCGAGAGGACGAAGCGGTCGCGGTCGGGCCAGGCGGGGTCGGCGGGGTCGTGCTTCAGATATTCGGTCCAGAGGACGGTGGCGTCGTCGGCCATGCCCATCGGCATGCCCGGATGGCCGCTGTTCGCCGCCTGCACGGCATCCATCGACAAGGCCCTGACGGCATTGGCGAGCGTTCTCGTGTCGGCGGGCATGCGGTCCCTTCGAAGGTCGGATTCGGCGGCGATGGGCGCGGGAGGGCGCTGCGGTTCCTTTATCGCCCATGGCCCAAGCGTCAACCGTGGCGGCTTGCCGCGCGGAACAGGCATGCTATGCGAGGGGCCATGGCCGACCAGCGCGCCCTTGATGCCGTCGCCCGCATCGAGCGGGCGCTCGCGCGTATCGAAACCGCCGCCAATCGTCCGCCACCCCCGCCGCCCGCTCCCGAGGAGAGCGATTCCTACCGCCGCCTCCGCGACGCGCACGACGCGCTGCGCCGCCAGGTCGCGGGCGCGATCGGGCAGATCGACGGCCTGATCCGCGAGGGAGAAGCCCGCTAATGGCGAATATCGACGTCGAGATCGGCGGGCGCCGCTACACCGTCGCCTGCAAGGACGGCGAGGAAGAGCATCTGCGCAACCTCGCCGCGACTGTCGACCGGCGCGCGCACGATGCCGCCGGCGCGCTCGGCAATCTGCCGGAAACGCGCCAGCTCCTCTTCGCCGCCCTGCTCATCGCGGACGATCTCAAGGAAGTGCGTTCCGGCATGGGCCTGCCCGATCCGGTCCCGCCGCCGCCCGATCCCGCGGTCGCGGAAGCACTTGAGCGGCTCGCGGCACGGATGGAGAATTTCGCCGAGACGCTTGAGCGCGCCACCCCCAGCGACTAGATAGGAGCTGACGGGTACTGCCCTGTACGAGCCTCAGCGAACATCCCTGAGCCATAAGCATCCTAGGGGACTGTCCCTGCCCGGGTCTTGGCCCGACGTATATGGTCCCCACCTGACGTTGAGGCGTCAGAGGATATTCCAGGCAAACGGCTATGGCGGTCCCGTCACCCACTGCTGACAAGAGCGCGCTCCGGGCCGAAGGCCTCCGGCGGCGCCGCGACTATGCCGCGAGCTTGACGCCGGAGCTGCGCGACACGCTGGAGCGGCGGCTCGCCGAGGTGGTCCTGCCCCATCTGATCCATGCCGGCATCGTCGGCGCCTATCATCCGCTGCGGGACGAGATCAGCCCATTGCCCCTGCTCTCCCTGCTCGACCCCGGCCAGCGGGTCGGCTTCCCCTGGTTCGCGGAACGGGATTCGCGCTTTCTCTGGCGGGAAGGCCCGGCAACCGAGGCGAGTCCGTGGGGCGTGTTGCAACCTGCCGCGGAGGCCGAGGCGCTGGCGCCCCACGTCGTGCTGGTGCCGCTCGTCCTGGCCGATCGGTGCGGCACGCGGATCGGCCATGGCAAGGGCCATTACGATCGCGCCCTCGCCCATCTCCGCGAGAGCGGCGGCCCGGTCTTTACCGTAGGCCTCGCCTGGGACGCGCAGGTCAGCGACGCACCGCTTCCCGCCGAGCCCTGGGACATGAAGCTCGACGCCATCGCCACGCCGAAGGAGTGGATTTCGTGCGGCTAGAGCCGAGCTGGCGCCAGCCCGCGGGCATCGCTTTGATCCTGCTCCTCATCGCCGGCTGGGCGGTGCTCGTGGCGAGCGTCGCGCCGCTGATCGCGGGCGCGCCGCGCTGGCTGCACGTCATCTACTATCTGGTCGCCGGACTCGCCTGGATCCTGCCGCTGAAGCCGCTGCTTCGCTGGATGGAAACCGGCAGATTCAGGAAATGGCGCGAGTGACGGGACTTGAACCCGCGACCTCCGGCGTGACAGGCCGGCGCTCTAACCAACTGAGCTACACCCGCGTAAGCAGGCGGGCGAGGTAGTGGAGCCCACCCCCCCTGTCAAGCGAGCGACGGGCGGGTTTTCAGGCCGGGCGCGGCGGCGGCCGCGGCTCCTCCTGATGCTCGTGAATCAAGGTGCCTTCCTCGAACAGAAAGCCGGCGATATCGGGCTTGCCGGCGGCGTCGAGGATGGTGCGGAAGATGATCAGCAGCGGCACCGCGAGCAGCGCTCCGGTCGTCCCCCAGACCCACGCCCAGAAGCTCAATGAGAGCAGGATCATCAGCGGGTTGATCGTCAGCCGCCGCCCGACCACTGCGGGCGTCACCAGGTTCGCCTCGACCATGTGGATGACGACGAAGGCGATCGCCGGGAGCAGGGCGTACCAGGGATCGGTGAAGGTCATCAGCCCACCGAGCGCCAGCAGCAAGGCGGCTGCGATCGGACCGAGATAGGGGATATAGTTGAGCAAAGCCGCGATGCCGCCCCACATCAGCGGCGTCGGCATGCCCAGCAGGTGGACGACCAAAGCGACGACCAGACCCATGCCGATGTTCACCAAAGTGATCGTGCCGAGATAGGCCGAGGTCGCGTCGACGACCTGCTGGATCACGCGGGCGGTGGTCATCGCCCCGTCGAAGCTCGCCCGGGTCGTGATCGTGCGCTTGCGCATCCGGGTCCAGCCGGAGAGGAAGAAGAAGATCACCAGCACGGCGAAGAACATCTGGATCGCGGCGAAGGGGGCCGAGGCGGCGATGATCTGGAGCAGCGAATTGGGCGGCTCGACCCGCACCGCCTGCGGCGCCGAGGGCGAGCTGCCGCCGAACTCGCGGATGACGTTGGCGACGAATTCCTCGAGATCCGAATAGATCTGGACGATCGGCGCGAGCGTCTCGCGCAGCTGACCGATCCGCTCGGGCAGCAGCTGGAACCATTGGGCGGCCGGAAAGACGATCGCCGCGACCGCGATATTGGCCATGGCGAGGAACAGGATCACGCAGAAGAAGGCGGCCAGCGCCGAGGGCACCCGCCGCCGCTCGAGCCATTCGAGCACCGGCACGAGCGCGATCGCGATCACCAAAGCGGCGGTGACGGGGAGGAAGAACTCGGCCCCGGCGCGCAGCGCGAAGGGCATGGCGAGGACGAGCGCGGTGCCGAACATCAGGGTGAGCGCGGCGAGCAGCCGGTCGCGCCGGTAGGCGGTCGCCTCCGGCTCGAGTGCCGGCACTGCTTCGGGCGCGGCGATCGACGGTTCGCTGTCGGCTTCGGACACTTAGGCCTCGCTCCCTTCCCCGCCGACCATGCCCGAGGCGGCGGCGGCTGAGAAGAGGGTCGCGAGACGAAACTTTGGTGCCCCTGGCCCGAGTCGAACGGGCACTCCTTGCGGAACTCGATTTTGAGTCGAGCGCGTCTACCAATTCCGCCACAGGGGCACGAAAAAGGAGGCCCTAATTAGTGCGCCGCCCGGCGGGCCGCAACCGGGACGCAAATCGCGCGGCTCAGGCGAAGATTTCGCCGGCGTTCGCCCGCCCCTTCGGGTCCGGCCCGTAGCGGTTCGGCCCGGGCGTACCGTCAAGGAACAGGAAGACGAGCAGGACGATGGCGTAGCCGAATATGGCAAGGCCGATGATGCCGTAGACCGCGCCGACCGCGCCCAGCGACTCCGGCGACTGCGCCGCGACGCCCATCATCGCGACGTTGACGACGGTGAGGCCGAGATAGGCGAGCAGGAAGCCGCCGATCCACCAGCCCGAGCGGTTGGTGTCGTGCAGGCGCCGAACCGTCACCGCGAGCGAGGGCACGAGGAAGGCGAGCCAGACCACCACGTAGATCAGCGCAAAGACGACGATGCCCATGCCGGCGGCGAAGGCGCCTTCGAGATCGCCGGACAGGATCGCCGCGCCGGCGAGCGCGAAGAAGACCACCCACAGAGCCAGGTAAAGGAGGAACTGGAACAGGACCCACATCCAATATTCCATGCGGCGCGAACGGCCGGAAAAATCGGCGTAGCGCTTCAATGGCATGAACATATATTCCATTCCCGTTCCCCCTTTACGCTGGCTTGTGGCTCACGGCCTCAGGTGAACGCTTCCGCCTTGTCGCCGCCCTTCGGATCGGAACCGAAGCGGTTCGGGCCGCGCGTCCCTTCGAAGAACCAGACGCCGATCGCGCCGTAGATCGGGATCAGGACGAACCAGCCCGATTTGTCGTTGTCGTGCATCCGGCGCACGGCAACGGCAATGCTCGGAATGAGCAAGGCCAGCGCCACGATCATGGTGAGGATGCCCCCGGTCGAGTTGAAGCCGACCGAGGCGCCGCCCTCGCCGAAGTCCGAGTAGGTTTCGGTCGTTCCGCCTAGGCCGAGCATCGAGTCCAGGACCATCGCGACGATGTAAAGCGCCATCGCGAATAGGAAGAACATCCAATATTCCTTCCGCCGCGAGCGGCCGGAAAAGTCGAAATACCGCTTCAGCGGCATGAACATATATTCCATGGCGATCCCCCTCAGGATGGCGCCGCGAGTCCGGCGCGGGTGGAGGGTCCGCTATTTCGGCGCCGCAATCAAGCCGCAACGCGCTCAGATTTCGTCGAAGCCGCCGCCTCTGCCGCGCCCCTCGGCGAAGCGCGCCGCGCCGGCCCGCGCGCCTTCGCGCACCGGGGTGCCGCCGGCGACGGCTTCGGCCCGAAGCGCCTCGCTCAAGCCGGCGTCCAACGCGGCATAAGCGGAGGCGCGATCGGTCCTCACGCAAAGCTGAGGGAAGCGGGCGATTTCGGCGGCGAGGCGCTCGGCTTCGGCCCGCGCTTCGCCGGCGGGGACGACCCGATTGGCAAGGCCCATCGCCAGCGCCTCCTGTGCGCCGACCGGCCGCCCGGTGAGGATCATGTCGAGCGCCCGCCCCTGCCCGACGATGCGCGGCAACCTCACGGTGCCGCCGTCGATCAAAGGCACCCCCCAGCGCCGGCAGAAGACGCCGAAGGTCGCGCTCTCGGCGGCGACGCGCAGGTCGCACCACAAAGCGAGCTCGAGCCCGCCCGCCACCGCATAACCCTCGACCGCCGCGATCACCGGCTTCGACAGCAAGCGACGCGTCGGCCCCATCGGCCCTTCCGCTTCGGGATCGTAATCGACGCCCGCGTCGGCGAACGCCTTGAGATCGTAGCCCGCGCAGAAATGGCCCCCCGTTCCGGTCAGCACCGCGACCGCGGCGCTTTCGTCCCTCTCGAACGCATCGAAGGCGTCGCGCAGCGCCTGGGCGGTTGCCGGATCGACGGCGTTGCGGCGCTCGGGCCGGTCGATGAAGACGGTGACCACGGCGCCGCTGCGCTCGACCTTGACGCTCATACCCGCCGTTCCCGCCCCGCCCAGAAGGGCTCGCGCAGCGCCCGGCGGAGCGGCTTGCCAACCGGGCTCAGCGGGATCGACTCGACGAAGCGCACCGACTTGGGCGCCTTGTAGCGGGCGAGGCTTTGGTGGGCGTGGGCGATCAGCGCGCCTTCGTCCGGCTCCTGTCCGTCGTGCAGCACGACGAACGCCATCACCGCCTCGACCCAGGTCTCGTCCGGCACGCCGATCACCGCAACCTGCGCGACGGCGGGGTGGGCCGAGAGCACGTCCTCCACCTCGCGCGGATAGACGTTGTAACCGCCGGTCACGATCATGTCGGAGGTGCGGTCGACGAGGGTGAGATAGCCCTCGTTGTCGAAGCGGCCGATGTCGCGGGTGCGGAGCCAGCGCGTGCCGGGGAGGAAGGCCTCGATTTCCGGATCGGCATAGCCCTTCATCACGAAGGGCGCGCGCAGCACGATCTCGCCGGGTTCGCCAGGCGGCGCGTCTTCGCCCGCCTCGTCGACCAGCCGGACCTCGCATTCGACGCTCGGTCGGCCGCAGGAGAGCAGCCGCTCGGCGCTCGCGCCGACATGGTCGCCCTTCGAGAGCGCGCAGATCGCGAGCGGCGCTTCGGTCTGCCCGTAATATTGGACGAAGACCGGGCCCCAGAGGCCGAGGCCCTTCTCCAGCACCGGGCGCGGCATCGGCGAGGCACCGTAGAGGATCGTCTCGACCGACGAGAAATCCGCCTCCTCGATGTGCGGAAGCTGGAACAGCATCTGAAGCATGGTCGGGACGAGATTGAGCGCGGTCGGCCGCCAGCGCTCGATCGCCGCGACATAATCGGCGGGCGAGAAGCCGGGCAGGATCGCCGCCGCGCCGCCGCGGATCCAGTAGGGCACGACGAAGGTGCCGCTGGCATGGATCATCGAGGCGGCATGGAGCATGATCTCGCCGGGTTTCGGGTCGATCAGGTTCGAGAGCACGTTGTGGACCACCGCGGCATAGGTCGCCTGGGTGTGCTGGGCGGCCTTGAGCTTGCCCGTCGTGCCCGAGGTGAACAAGGCGAGCGCGACGTCGTCCGGCCCGATCGGCAGGCGCGGATCGGACTCCGGGGCGCGCGCGGCGAGCGTGAGCAAATCAGGGCCTACCTCGCTGTCGCCGAGGCCGTAAAAAGCGAGCTCGGGAAGCTCGCCTTGCAGCGCGGCGGCCCGCTCGATCTGGGAGGAACCGTAGATCAGGGTCTTCGTCCCGATCAGCTCGAGCATCGCCTTGTGCTCGGCGAGCGAGAGGCGGCCGTTGAGCGGGGTGCGGGTCAGCCCGGCCTTGTTGCAGCCGAAGTCGCACGGAATCGAGAACAGGCCGTTGTCGAGCAGCAGGGCGACCGGGCTGCCCTTGCCGAGCCCGATGCCGGCGAGGGCGTGCGCGATCTGGCTGGAGAGCCGGTCGACCTGACGGAACGTCAGCGTCTCGTCGCCGAACAACAGGGCCATCCTGTCGCCATGCCAGGCCGCGCCGCGGCGGATGAGCTCGGTGACCAGCATTGCGCCCTCCCTCCCGAGGCGAAGCTGATCATGACTTGGGCCGGGTGGCAAGTGGCCCGCCGATTGACGCGCGGCGAGACCGGAATAGTCTGCGGCGCGCCATGGACAGAAAGCCTCGCCTCTTGGTTGCCGTGCTTGCCTGCCTGCTCTCCGCGCAGGCCCCGACACCTGTCTCGTTCGCCCCGCTCGCGCCCGAACATGCCGGGGCGACGGACGAATATCGCGCGATCTGGGAGGCGGAGGGCCCGCACATCGTGGCCGCCCTCGAAGCACATAGCGGGCTCAGCTTTCCGGCGACGCCGTTGGAGGTGCTGGTTCGCCGCGGGCCGCCGATGACCAGCCTAGACGGGCGGACGATGCGGCTCAGCGCGAGCTATTCGCCGCGCTACAAGCGCGCCACGCTCGTCCACGAAATGGGCCACCGCCTGCTCGCCGGCCTGCCGCGCCCGGCGGGGCTGGACGACCACCGCCTGCTCTATCTCTTCCTCTACGACGTCTGGGCCGACCTCTACGGCCGCGACTTCGCCGATCGCATGGTCTGGATCGAACGCCAAATCCCCGGCCCCTACGATTACGACGCCGCCTGGACCTGGGCGCTCGGGATGACGCGGGAGGAGCGGCAGGCGATGCTTGAGACACTGCGCCCGCCACTTCTTGGCTATCATGGAATCGGCGGGGGCTGATCAGCCCACTGCGGTGTAGCGCCGCGACAATTCCTCGAAGCCCACGTTGATCGCTCTTCAACGACCAGGCGCGGCGGGCCAAAAAAAGTGAGCGCGAGCTAAGCGCGACTCAGTCCAGCCGATTTTGGCGCGCTGTCTCACGCCAACGATCGCAATCACGTCTCTGCAGCCGATCATTCGGGTAGCGCCGAAGCAAATGAGGGCAAATCGTCGGCAGAAGCAGGCCGGCAATCCGTGGATTCGGATGGGTCTCTTGGGAATGCCTAGGGCACCAGCCTTCCAGCGTCACCACCTGACCGTTGCGAACTCGTTCAGTTCGATATTCCGGGCCATCCAGGCAAATAGGCCCGTCCTCGGCCCGAGGCGACAGCTCGTATTGCCTGAGTAGGTGATCAATCGTCGAGGCCGCCTGCCGATAGCGCGCCGCCGGAATATAGGTGGAAAGACGGCCTTGCCTCTGCCAGCCGGCCTCCCGATTCCCGGAAAGCCAGAAGAACCGAACTGCGGCGTTCCGGTCACCATCGGGAACGAGTTCCACGATGATCGCTCGGCCGGTGGGCATCGCTGGGCCGTAGGAGAACCGAATTGCTTCCTCGCCTAGGGTCGCGGCCGCTGGACGGCTCGCGGCATCGAGGACATCGAATGCCTCGCGCTGAATTTCACAGCGCTGAACTTCGCCATAGCCGGCATCATCGCCACAAGTCGGCGATATGGCGGCCTGGGCGAATGCCAGGGCCGCCAATAGCATTTAGAAAGCCTCTGCGGGCAACGCCATCAGGCTTTCGGAGCCGGCCTCGATCTTTCGCCGGAGCGCATTCGTCTCGGGCATCACCTTCTCGGCGAAGAAGCGGGCCGTGATCAGCTTGTTCTCGTGGAAGGCGGGGTCTTCGGTCCCCTCGGCCAGCGCCTCGGCGCTCGCCTTGGCCATGCGCAGCCACATCAGGCCGAGCGCGGTGGTGCCGAGCATCGTCATGTACGGATAAGAGGCCGCGCCGGCATTGTTCGCATTGGCCAGCGCGTTCTGCATCAGCCACATCGACGCGGTCTGGAGATCGTTGCTGGCGCGCTCGAGCGCGCCGGCGATTCCCGCCAGCTTCTCGTTCGCCTTCGCCGCGCCGACCTCCTCGGCGACGATCCGGAAGAATTCCTGGATAGCGCGGCCGCTATTGGCGCCCAATTTGCGCCCGACGAGGTCGAGCGCCTGGACGCCGTTCGTGCCTTCGTAGATCTGGGCGATGCGGGCGTCGCGGACGAACTGCTCCATCCCCCATTCGCGGATATAGCCGTGGCCGCCATAGACCTGCTGCATGTTGACCGCGGCCTCGAAGCCCTTGTCGGTCATATAGCCCTTGATCACCGGGGTGAGCAGGCCGAGCAGATCGTTGGCCGCCTCGCGCTCCTCCTCCGTCTGCGCCTTGCGGCCGATATCGACCTGGAGCGCGCCCCACAATACGAGCGCCCGGGCGCCCTCGTTGAACGCCTTCGCCTCCATCAGCATGCGGCGGACGTCGGGATGGACGATGATCGGATCGGCCTTGGCGTCGGGATCGCGGGCGTCGGGCATCAGCGCCCGCCCCTGTCGCCGCTCGCGGGCATAGGCGACGCCGTTCTGATAGGCGATCTCGCCCTGGGCGAGGCCCTGCAGGCCGACGCCGAGGCGGGCCGCGTTCATCATGATGAACATCGCCGCGAGGCCCTTCTCCGCCTCGCCGATCAGATAACCCGTCGCGCCGTCATAGTTGAGCAGGCAGGTCGAATTGCCGTGGATACCCATCTTCTCCTCGATCGAGCCGCACGACACGCCGTTGCGCTCGCCGATCGAGCCGTCCGCATTGACGAGGAATTTGGGCACGATGAAGAGCGAGATGCCCTTCACATTGTCCGGGGCACCGGCGATTTTGGCGAGAACGAGGTGGATGATGTTCTCCGCCAGATCGTGCTCGCCGGCCGAGATGAAGATCTTGGTGCCGGTGATCCTGTAGGTGCCGTCCGCCTGCGGCTCCGCCTTGGTCTTGAGCAGCCCGAGATCGGTGCCGCAATGCGGCTCGGTGAGGTTCATCGTGCCCGTCCAGCGGCCCGAGACCATGTTGGGCAGATAGGTATTCTTCTGCTCCTCCGAGCCCTTGACCAGGATCGAGGCGATCGCGCCCTGGGTGAGGCCGTTATACATTTCGAACGCCTGGTTGGCGGAGAGCAGATATTCGGTCACCGCGGTGGCGAGCACCGAGGGCAGGCCCTGGCCGCCATATTGCTCGGGCGCCGAGAGCGTCGTCCAGCCGGCCTCGACGAACTGGCTGTAGGCCTCCTTGAAGCCCTCGGGCGTGGTCACCGAGCCATCCTCGTGGCGGGTGCAGCCTTCCTCGTCGCCGGAGCGGTTGAGCGGGTGGAGCACCTCGGCGGCGAAGCGGCCGCCCTCGGTCAGGATCGCCTCGATCATGTCGGGCGTGGCATTTTCGAACCCCGGGAGGTTCGAATAGCGGTCGATCCCGAGCACCTGCTCGAGCACGTAGCGGGTGTCGCGGACGGGCGCGGTGTAGCTGGGCATGGGTCCCTCCCCTGAAGTCTATTCGGTTGTCGCAGGCTCGGCCGCCTCGACCATCGCGATGAAGCGCTCAAGCTCGTCGATCGTGGCGTCGATGTCGAGCTTCTGCTTCCTGAGCAGTTCGGCCCGGCCGCGGCATTTCTCCAGCGTCACCCGGCGCTGCTCGTGGCGGCCGTCGCCGACGTCGTAGAGGTCGATCATCTCGCGGATGTCCGCGAGGCTGAAGCCCACGCGCTTGCCGCGCAATATCCAGGCGAGCCGGGCGCGGTCGCGCCAGGAATAGATGCGCGACAGGCCGGCGCGGCGCGGCGCGATCAGTCCCTCGTCCTCGTAGAAGCGCAAGGCCCGGGCGGTGACCCCGAATTCATCGCACAATTGGGTGATCGTGTAGCTGCGCTCGGCGCGGCCCTCGGGGCGATAGTCGGAATGGAGCGCTGTTTCGGACATGGCGCAGGACTAGGTTCCCTTTACGTTAGCGTCAAGCGACCCGGCCGTGACGGGAGGATGACCGATTCTTTGCGCTTGTGGGGGCGACAAAGCGCAAGCGCGACCCTATATGGCCGGGCCAACCGCGTAACCGGGATGGCCATGCTCACCACCAATCCGTTCGAAGACGACAAGCTGCGCGAGGAGTGCGGCGTGTTCGGCATCTGGGGCGCCGAAACCGCCGCCGCGGTGACCGCCTTGGGCCTCCATGCGCTCCAGCATCGCGGCCAGGAGGCCGCCGGCATCACCAGCTTCGACGGCAAGGCGTTCCACAGCCACCGCGCGATGGGTCATGTCGCCGGCAATTTCGACATGGACAGCATCATCCGCTCGCTCGCCGGGCGCGCCGCGATCGGCCATGTCCGCTATTCGACGACGGGAGAGACGGCGCTCCGCAACGTCCAGCCTCTTTACGCCGAGCTTTCGACCGGCGGCTTCGCGGTGGCGCATAACGGCAACATCTCGAACGCGATGCGGCTGCGGCGCGAATTGAACGCGCGCGGCTCGATCTTCCAGTCGACCAGCGACACCGAGGTGATCATTCACCTCGTCGCCACTTCGAGCTTCCGCAGCCTGCTCGATCGCTTCATCGACGCGCTCAAGCAGGTCGAGGGCGCCTACAGCCTAGCCTGCCTGACCGAGGAGGGAATGATCGGCTGCCGCGATCCGCTCGGCATCCGCCCGCTCGTTATGGGCCGGCTCGGCGACGCCTATGTCTTCGCTTCGGAGACGGTCGCGCTGGACGTGATCGGCGCGACCTACATCCGCACCGTCGAGCCCGGCGAGCTGATCGTCGTCTCCGAGCGCGGCGTCGAGAGCCACCGCCCCTTCGCGCCGATGCGGCCGCGGCCCTGCATCTTCGAGCATGTCTATTTCTCGCGGCCCGATTCGATCGTCGACGGGTCGTCGGTTTATACGGTGCGCAAGGCGATCGGGGCCGAGCTGGCGCGCGAGAATCCGGTCGAGGCGGACTATGTCGTGCCCGTCCCCGATTCGGGCGTGCCGGCGGCGATCGGCTATGCGCAGGAAAGCGGCATCCCGTTCGAGCTCGGCATCATCCGCTCGCATTATGTCGGGCGCACCTTCATCCAGCCGGGCGACCAGGTTCGCCACCTCGGCGTCAAGCTCAAGCACAATGCCAACAGCGCGCTGATCGCCGGCAAGAAGCTCGTGCTCATCGACGATTCGATCGTGCGCGGGACGACGAGCCTGAAGATCGTGCAGATGCTGCGCGAGGCCGGCGCGCGCGAGGTCCACATGCGGATCGCGAGCCCGCCGACCCGCCACTCCTGCTTCTACGGCGTCGACACGCCGGAGCGGAAGAAACTGCTCGCCGCGCAGATGAACGTCGCCGAGATGAACGCCTACATCAAGGCGAACAGCCTCGCCTTCCTCTCGATCGACGGCCTGTACCGGGCGCTCGGCGAAGACATGCGTGACACCGACCAGCCGCAATTTTGCGATGCCTGCTTCTCCGGCGCGTACCCGACCCGCCTCACCGACCATGAGGACGCGGAGCAGCACGGCCAGCTCATTCCGGCCGAGCGCTACGCCTGATGCCCGGCTTCCTCGACGGCAAGCTGGCGCTGGTCACGGGCGCCAGCCGGGGGATCGGCGCGGCGACCGCCGAGGCGCTGGCCGCGGAGGGCGCGCATGTCGTCCTCACTGCGCGCACAGCTGCCGACCTTGAGGCCGTCGAGGAGCGGATCCACGGCGCCGGCGGCGCGGCGACGATCGCGCCGATGGACCTGACCGAGAGCGACAGCATCGCGCGGCTGGCACAAGCGATCGCGGGGCGCTGGCAGGCGCTCGACGTGCTCGTGCTCAACGCCGCGATGCTCGGCACGCTGGGGCCGGTCGCGCAGATCGACGGCAAGGAATTCAACAGGGTCCTGACCCTCAACGTGCTCGCGCAGCAGGCGTTGATCGCCGCCTTCGATCCGATGCTGCGGCAGAGCGAGGCGGGACGCGTGCTCGCGATCTCGTCGAGCGTCGGCGAGGCGTCGCGCGCTTATTGGGGCGCCTATGCCGCCTCCAAGGCGGCGCTGGAGAGCCTCGCCACCGCTTATGCGCAGGAAGTCGGCAACGTCACCGGGATCAAGGTCGCGATCCTCAATCCCGGCGCCACCGCGACGGTGATGCGCGCCCGCGCCTTTCCGGGCGAAGACCCGGCGACTCTGAAGCCACCGAGCGCGGTCGGCGACGCGATCGTCAAGCTGCTTGGCGAGGATTTCGAGACCGGCGTCCGGATCGACGTCGACGGCTAGCTTTTCGCCAACGTCACCTGTGCCACGTCGATGCCTCCGGCGCGGAAACCGCCCTCGCAATACATGAGGTAGTAGCGCCACAAATCGTGAAACGGCTCGCCAAAGCCGTCCGGGAGGCCCGCTTCGCGGACCGCGGCCTCGTAGCTCCCGCGCCAGCGCTTCAGCGTTTCGGCATAATGGAGGCCGTAGCCCTCTCGGTCGCGCCATTCGAGGCCGGAGCGCGCGGCGATCTCGCGGAAGCGCGCCTCGCTGATCAGCAGGCCGCCGGGGAAGATATAGGTCTGGATGAAATCGGTGTTCGCCGCGTAGCGATCGAACAGATCCTCACGGATCGAGATGAGCTGGAGTGCCGCGCGGCCGCCGGGCCTGAGTAGCCTTGCGATGCTTTCGAGATAGGCGGGCCAATATTCCTGGCCGACCGCCTCGACCATCTCGACCGACGCGATCGCGTCGAAGCGCCCTTCCGCGTCGCGATAGTCGCACAGCCGGATTTCGGCACGGTCGGCCAGGCCGGCGCGGCCGAGCCGCGCCTCGGCATAGGCCTTCTGTTCGGCAGACAGCGTGAGCCCGGTGACGTGAACGCCATAATCACGCGCGGCGATCTCGGCGAGGCCGCCCCAGCCGCAGCCGGTTTCGAGCAGGCGGTCGCCGGGCTTCAATGCCAGCCGGTCGAGCAGCAGCCGGACCTTGCGTTCCTGCGCGGCCTCGAGCGGCTCGTCGGCGGAAATCGGCTCGGCGAAGATCGCGCTCGAATAAGTCATGCCCGCATCGAGCCAGGCGCCGTAGAAATCGTTTCCGAGATCGTAATGATGGGCGATGTTGCGGCGGGCCCGCCGCCTGTCGTTGGCGCGCAGCCGATGGCCGAGCCAGTTCACCGCCCGCCACAGCCCCTTGGCGCGTGCCGTGTCGCCGAGGCTGCCGGCGTTGCGCATGAACAAGTCGAAAAGAGCAACCGGGTCGAGGCTGCTCCATTCGCCCTTCGCCCAGGCCTTGTACCAGCCGACCGAGCCCGAGGCGGCGAGCCTGACGAGCGCCCGCCAGCTTCTCAGATGGACGATGGCGTGCGGCCCTGGCCCACGCCCGCCGAGCGTCCGGCTCGAGCCGTCGGGCAGCGAGACATCGATCCGACCCTGCGCGAGACCGGCATCGATTCGGTCGAGCACGCGCCGAAAGCCCCCGGCGAAGAGCCGCGCGGCCAGCCCGCCGCCGGTGACGAAGCCGCGGTCGGCGGCGACGAGATGGGAGCCACGCTGCATCGCGGGCGGGAAAATGATGCGGAACGAGCGCTGACGCAAGCTCCGCCCAGTTCTGACGCCTCTGCTATATGAAGCTATAGCCGGAAGC
>NZ_JBQTJC010000233.1:0-1634 GCF_052387495.1 Sphingosinicella sp.
GCGATCATCCCCGACGAGGGCGGCGAGCCGGTCGAGTATCTGATCCCCAAGTCCAAGGTGATCGACGTCCAGGAAGGCGATTTCGTCAAGCGCGGCGACAATCTGATCGGCGGCTCGCCCGATCCGCACGACATCCTCGAGGTGCTCGGGGTCAAGGCGCTGGCCGAATATCTCGTCTCGGAAATCCAGGAAGTCTATCGATTGCAGGGCGTTAAGATCAACGACAAGCATATCGAGGTGATCGTTCGCCAGATGCTGCAGAAGGTCGAGATCACCGAATCCGGCGATTCCACCTTCCTGGTCGGCGAGCAGATCGACCGGCAGGAGATGAACGAGGCCAATGCCAGGCTGAAGGCGATGCCCGGCCGGAAGAAGCCCGCGGAAGGCAAGCCGGTGCTGCTCGGCATCACCAAGGCGAGCCTGCAGACCCGCAGCTTCATCTCGGCCGCCTCCTTCCAGGAGACGACCCGGGTCCTCACCGAGGCTTCGGTGCAGGGCAAGGTCGACGACCTCGAAGGCCTCAAGGAGAACGTCATCGTCGGCCGCCTGATTCCGGCCGGCACCGGCGCGGGCATGAAGCGGATGCGGGTCGCGGCCTCGTCGCGCGACGCGGCGCTCCGCGCCCAGCAGCGCTCGCTCCAGGAGGCGCTCATCGCCGCCAATTCGGCGGCCGAGGAGCACGAGGCCGAGCTCGCCCAAGGCATGGAGGCTGCGATCCAGGCGGATCCGCTCGCCGCGGTGACGCCGAGCGGCCACGGCACCGACGCCGACGCCGGGGAATATCTCGAGGAGGCGAAGGCCGAGACCGAAACCCCGGTCGAAGCGGGCGCCGAAGGCACCGAGGAATAGTCCCTCGGGGCGCAAGCGAAACTGAAGCGCCCCGCCGGTCGGTCCGGCGGGGTGCTTTCATTTGAACGGAGCCATGAAAGAAGCCTTCGCCCTCTTCCTGCTCGCGCTCCTGATCGTGCCGCCGATCATCTGGATTCGGCGCGTGCGGCGCTTCTTTCGCGATCATCCGCGGCGGGACGAGCCCTGATGGACGTGACCGGGCTTCGCGTCGCCATCTTCAGCGGCAATTACAATTACGTCCGCGACGGGGCGAACCAGGCGCTGAACCGGCTCGCCGACTACCTGCTGCGCCAGGGCGCGGCGGTGCGCGTCTATTCGCCGACCACCAAGACTCCCGCCTTCGAGCCCAAGGGCGAGCTGATCTCGCTTCCGGCGCTGCCGATCCCGGGGCGCTCCGAATATAGAGTGGGAATGGCGATCCCGCCCCGCGCGAAGCGGGACTTGAGGGCCTTTCGTCCCAACATCATCCACGTCGCCAGCCCCGACATTACCGGCCACCGCGCGGTGACGCTGGCGCGCAAATGGGACCTACCCGTGATCGCCTCGGTCCACACAAGGTTCGAGACCTATCCGCGCTATTACGGGCTCGCCTTCCTCGAGCCGCTCGTGCTCGCCTTGCTGCGCCGCTTCTACCGGCGTTGAGACGCTATCTTCGCGACCTCCGATTCGATGGCGCAGCTGCTCCGCGACCAGCGGATGAACTATGACGTCGGCATCTGGACGCGTGGCATCGACCGCGAGATCTTCAATCCCGAGCGTCGCGACCTGGCCTGGCGGCGCGGCCT
>NZ_JBQTJC010000234.1:0-12029 GCF_052387495.1 Sphingosinicella sp.
ACGCGCCGAACGAGGTGCAGCTCTCGACCCTGCTCAGCATCAAGACCGGCGGCTGCCCGGAGGATTGCGGCTATTGCTCGCAATCCGCCCACGCGAAGACGGGGCTCAAGGCCGAGAAGCTGATGGACGTCGATGTGGTCCTCGCCGCCGCCGCGGACGCCAGGGCGGCCGGATCGGGCCGCTTCTGCATGGGCGCCGCCTGGCGAGAGCCCAAGGACCGCGACATGGACGCCCTGTGCGCTATGGTAGCGGGGGTGAAGGAGATGGGGCTGGAGACCTGCATGACGCTGGGCATGCTGACCCGGGAACAGGCCGACCGCCTCGCCGAAGCGGGTCTCGATTATTACAACCACAATCTCGATACCTCGCCCGAATATTATGGCGAGATCATCCACACGCGGACCTGGCAGGAGCGGCTGGACACGCTGGAGGCGGTCCGCGCCTCCGGCATGGCGGTGTGCTGCGGCGGCATCCTTGGCATGGGCGAGAGCCGCGCGGACCGGATCGGCTTCCTTCACGCCCTCGCCACGCTCCCGGCCCATCCCGAGAGCGTGCCGATCAATGCCCTCGTGCCGATCAAAGGCACCGTCTTGGGCGATATGCTCGCCGATACGCCACTCGCGAGGATCGACGAGATCGAGTTCGTCCGCACCGTCGCGGTGGCGCGCATTGCGATGCCGCGTTCGATGGTCCGCCTGTCCGCCGGGCGCGAGAGCATGAGCGAGAGCACCCAGGCGCTCTGCTTCCTCGCCGGCGCGAACAGCATCTTCACCGGCGACAGGCTGCTCACCACCGGCAATGCCGGCACGGATGCCGACGCCGCCCTCTTCGCCAGACTTGGCCTGAAGCCGACGGCGGCGAAGGAGCTATCGAGGGAGGCAGCCGAATGATCATCGTACTTCTCAGCCTGCTGGTGTCGGCGCAGGAGCCGCCGCTGGACTGCCGCGATCCGCAGACCCAGCAGGACATGAACGGGTGCGCCGCGCGCGATTTCGAGCAGGCCGACCGCGCGCTCAACGAAACGTGGCCACGGGTCCTCGCCTACGTGCGCGGCCAGGATGAGGATATGGACGACGGCCGCCCGAGTGGCGAGAGCCGCCTGCGCGAGGCGCAGCGTGCCTGGATCGCCTTCCGCGACGCCCATTGCACGGTGGACAGCTACGCGATGCGCGGCGGCAGCGCCGAGCCGCTGCTCTACAACGGCTGCCGCGCCCGTATCACCGAGGCGCGGACCGCCCAGCTCCGCGCCCTGATCCTCGATCAATAGGCCGCATGTTCAAGAAAATCCTGATCGCGAACCGGGGCGAGATTGCGTGCCGCGTGATCCGCACGGCGCGCAGGATGGGGATCGCGACGGTCGCGGTCTATTCGGATGCCGACGCGCGGGCGCCGCATGTTCGGATGGCGGACGAGAGCGTCCGGCTCGGCCCGCCGCCGGCCTCGGAATCCTACCTCAAGGCTGAGTTGATCGTCGACGCCTGCAAGGCGACCGGAGCCGAGGCGGTGCATCCCGGCTATGGCTTCCTCTCCGAGCGCGAGGGCTTCGCCCGGGCGCTCGAGGAAGCCGGGATCGTCTTCATCGGCCCGCCTGCGCAAGCCATCGCCGCGATGGGCGACAAGATCGAATCGAAGAAGCTCGCCAGGGAGGCGGGGGTCAGCGTCGTTCCCGGTTATCTCGGCGAGATCGCGGACACCGACGAGGCCATCCGGATCGCCTCGGAGATCGGCTATCCGGTGATGATGAAGGCCTCGGCCGGCGGCGGCGGCAAGGGCATGCGGCTCGCCTGGACCGAGACGGACGTGCGCGAGGGCTTCGAGGCGACGAAGCGCGAGGGCCTCGCCAGCTTCGGCGACGACCGCGTCTTCATCGAGAAGTTCATCGAGAGTCCGCGCCACATCGAGATCCAGCTGCTCGGCGACCGCTTCGGCAACATGGTCTATCTCGGCGAGCGCGAATGCTCGATCCAGCGCCGCCACCAGAAAGTCGTCGAGGAGGCCCCCTCTCCCTTCGTCACGCCCGAAATGCGCAAGGCGATGGGCGAGCAGGCCGTCGCGCTCGCCCGGGCGGTCGGCTATCATTCGGCGGGCACGGTCGAGTTCATCGCCGGCGCCGATCGCGGCTTCTACTTCCTCGAGATGAACACCCGGCTCCAGGTCGAGCATCCGGTAACCGAGCAGGTCGCCGGCGTCGACCTCGTCGAGCAGATGATCCGCGTCGCCGCGGGCGAGCGGCTCGGCTTCGGGCAGAGCGCGGTGGCGATGCTCGGTTGGGCGGTTGAGACCCGGGTCTATGCCGAGGACCCCTATCGCGGCTTCCTGCCCTCCACCGGCCGCCTCGTCCACTACCGGCCGCCGCGCGCGAAGGAAGGCGTGCGCGTCGACGACGGCGTCGCCGAGGGCGGCGAGGTCTCGATATTCTACGATCCGATGATCGCCAAGCTGGTCACCTACGGCGCGACCCGCGAGGCGGCGATCGACCGCCAGATCGAGGCGCTCGATGCCTTCCGCATCGACGGGATCGGCCCCAATGTCGATTTCCTCTCCGCCCTGATGCAGCACCCACGCTTCCGTTCAGGCGAGCTCACCACCGGCTTCATCGCCGAGGAATATCCGGAAGGCTTCGCCGGCGCCCCGGCGAGCGAGGCGCTCCTGAAGGGGCTGGCGGCGGTGGCGGCCGGCATGTCATTCAGCGAAGCCGCACGAGCGCGGATGGTGTCCGGCCAACTCGGCGATCCGATTCTCGTCCCTTGCGACTGGACAGTACGGATCGACGGCCGAGATTTGCACGTTACCCTCGGCGAAGGCCATGCGATGGTGGGCGACGAGCGGATCGAGGGCGAGCTCACCTGGGAGCCTGGCGACCGCGTGGCGACCGCGACGGCAGGCGATCTGACGCTAACGATCAACGTAACGAAGCGACGCGGCGGCTGGCTACTCGGAACGCGGGGGCGTCGCCACGAGATCACCGTCTATCCGGCCCATGTCGCCGCGCTCTCCCGCCACATGATCGAGAAGGCCCCGCCCGACCTCAGCAAATATCTGATCTGCCCGATGCCCGGCCTGCTCACCGCGCTCCATGTCGAAGAAGGCGCCGAGGTCGAGGCGGGCCAGCCGCTCGCCGTGGTCGAGGCGATGAAGATGGAGAATATCCTGCGCGCCGAGAAAGCGGGCATCGTGAAGGCGGTAACGGCCTGGCCCGGCGACAGCCTCGCGGTCGACGCCGTGATCCTTGAGTTTGAATAGATGCAGCTTTTTTTGTGAAGCGTCCGCAACGAACTTCGGGGAGAGCCGTTCTGGCGAAGATGAGAAACACAGCCCCTTTCCGCCCGGCCGCCCTGATTGGCGCCGCCGCTTTCGCCCTCCTCGCCACGCCCGCCGCCGCGCAGGACGGCGACGGCGACCGGGGCTGGATCGTCACCGTCGGCGGCGGCGCCCAGTTCGTCCCCAAATATCCGGGCTCGGACGAGGTCGGCCTCGCGCCGTTGGTGATCGGCGGGCTCCGCCGCGAGGGCGCGCCACTCCGCATCGGAGCGCCGGATGATGGCTGGGGTTTCGGCCTGCTCGGCCATGACAGCGCCTTCGATTTCGGCCCGGCGGTTCGCTTCCAGAGCAAGCGCGAGGAGGCCGATGTCGGCGCGCCCGTCGGCGAGGTCGGCTTCACGGTCGAGGCGGGCGGCTTCGCCCAGGTCTATCTGGGCCGGAGCTTTCGAATCCGGGTCGAAGGCCGCCGCGGCATCGGCGGCCATGAAGGCTGGAACGGCGACGTCGCGCTGGATTTCGTGGCCACCGACGGCAACACTTACGTCTTCACCATCGGCCCGCGCGCGCGCATCGCCGACGGCAATTATCACGACGCCTATTTCGGCGTGACGCCCGCGGTTTCGCTGGCGACGGGCCTGCCGGTCTACGATCCGGGGGGCGGCTTCCATTCGGTCGGCGTCAGCGCCGGCCTCACCCACATGCTCGGCCGCAACTGGGGCATTTACGGCTATGCGGGCTACGACCGGCTGATCGGCGACGCCGCCGATTCGCCGATCGTGCGGACCTTCGGCTCGCGCAGCCAGCTCTCCGGCGGCCTCGGCCTCTTCTACACCTTCGGCGTCGGCGGCTGAGCGGTTCAGCCGCCCGGCGAACTCGTCCGGTCAGTCGTTGGTGCGGCCGAGATCGTCCGCTGCGGAATCCTTTTCGACCGGCGCGGCGTTTTCGACGTCGCCCTCAATCGTGCTCTCGCCCTCGACGAGGTCGAGATCCTTTTGGCTGGTGCGGCCGAATAGTCCCTTGGACTGACCGATGCCGGGATTCTCCTCGAGGTCGTCCGGCAGCTTGACCGGCTGCTCGCCCGGCGGCGGATGCTTGCTTGGCATGTTCTTCCTCCTGCGCACCCTAACGCATGAAGGGCTCTGGCGTTCGATTCCGGGGGTTGACCCGGCGACGGCCGCGGGAACGCAGCCAATGAGATACCCCATCCGAGCGGCACGGCCCGTTTCCTTGCTGCCGCCGCGGCCGTCTTATCAGATTGCGACGAAGTCGCTCGCCGCGAGGGCGGGCGCTCCGGATAGCACCGCGCACTGCGCCGCCACCATTGCCGTCGGCGTCGAAGCAAAGCGCGCCGCTGGCGAGATTGTAGTAGATGATCCGGTCGAGCCCCGAGACGGAGTCGTGGATGCGAAGCCTTCGAAATGGTGGAGCCGAGGTCTATAATCTTGGTGTCTCAGGGCAACCCGAGACGTCCCTAAGTATTTGCTTCTCTTCCATTTTCGGCAATCGGTTCGTCTCGGACTGCCCCTCGAAATCCCACTAGAGCCACGGGCTAGTGTGGGACCGGATGAGGGACGAGAGGAGACGAAAATGCTTACACCTCTTGAGGTCAAACACGCGAAGCCGGGTCGCCATGCGGACGGCAAAGGGCTCTATTTAATGGTTCGGCCCAGCGGGTCGCGTTCATGGGTCCTGCGTGCACAGGTGGACGGCAAGCGGCAGGATTTCGGGCTGGGATCGGCTACGGTCGTGAAGCTCGCTGAAGCGCGAACGAAAGCCGCTGAACTGCTCGTCTCGCTCAAGAGCGGTGAGGGTGTCGCGCAAAAGGACCGCCCCGCGAGGGCTGTAATCCCGTCCTTCGCCGAAGCCGCGCGCGCCTGCCACGAGGCGATCAAGGGCGGGTGGCGCAACAAGCACCATTGCGCCTCTTGGCTGGCCTCTCTCGATAACCACATCTTCCCGCACATCGGCAAAGCGCAAGTGGACCAAGTTTCGAGCGCGATGGTGCGGGACGCGCTGGCGCCGATCTGGCTTGCGATCCCCGAGACCGCCCGGCGCATCCTGCAGCGTGTCCGAACGGTGCTGGAATACTCGCACATCATGGGGTGGTTCCCTCACGAAGCTTCGCTCCGCTCCGTCTCAAAGGGGCTCCCGCGCCAGCCTGTCGAGGAAAACCACTTCGTAGCGATGCCCTACGCGGACGTTCCGGGGCTGGTGCTGCGCCTCGCGGCGTTGCCCGACACAGCCGGCCGGGACGCTCTGCTCTTCACGATCTACAACGCAGTCCGTTCGGGCGAAACGCGCCTCGCGACTTGGCCTGAGTTCGATTTGGACGCAGCGATTTGGTCAATCCCTGCGTCTCGCATGAAAATGCGCCAACCACATGTCGTCCCGCTGTCAGCCGAAGCCGTGGTGATCCTTCGGCGACGGTGGTCGTTAAGGACTTCGGACGAAGGCCTCGTCTTTTCAACCTTCGGGAAGAAGCCACTCAGCGATATGACTATGACAAAGGTCCTGCGCGACCTCGGGCTACCGAAGATCACGGTCCATGGCTTCCGCAGCAGCTTCACGGACTGGGCGGCTGAACTAACAGAGTTCCCGAAAGAGGTCGTGGACAAGGCGCTCGCGCATAAGCTCGTGGACCGCGTTGAGGCGGCCTACCGTCGAACCAACTTCTTCGAACGCCGACGGCGGCTAATGGCAGCTTGGGCCGGTTTTCTGGTACCATGCGAGAAGGTGCTGTTAGCTGCCTAATCCGTTTAGAGATGCGCGGGTTGTGCTCGCGGTCCGCGCCACCACCTTCTGCACATGGGTCTAGCGGGGACGAGTGAAGTGAGCGAGGATCGGGACGAATCAATCACGGCCCGCGAGGCCCTCCACGCCGCTCCGGGTCCACGCCTGCAAAACCCGTTCTACCCCGGATGGCGTGCCTTCAAGGACTACGAACACGAGATGCGGGCGTTCAAGGTGATCGCTAAGCGCGAAGCTCCCGCGATCTGCGCGCGGATCGGTGGCTTCGCCGAACTCGAGGCCTATACCGGTTTCCACGCCTTCGACGAGGTGAAGGAGACGCTGCAGTTCTCGTTCGGACACCGGCCAATGAGAAGGTTTACGCTTGAGGGCAAGCCTGCGTCCGAGAACGGCGCTTCCCTTGTCTATTCCGCTGGCCCCACGGGCCACTGTATGGTGGCGCTGTATCCGCCTCAGTCAGACCTCGGAAGGGTCCACGAGAAGCTGATTTTTCTGCGGATAGGCCGTATCTCAGCCGCTCGGCTGAGGGACCGGCTTGCGCGCGACTTGCGCGATTTAGTGGCATACGAGATGGTCGGTAGCCTCGACACACGCCCTACGCTTCGCCAGCGACTGCGAGTGCGGTGGCTGCGCCTCGTGAAGTACAAGCAGATGGACGGCGGCTTCACTGGGGTGAAAACGCACAGGGACATTACGGATATTGCGAACGCGCTGTCCGGAAAGGCGGCCAGCTCCGTATTTGCAGGGGTGATGAAGTTGCTCGGCCCCCTGCTCGTTCTGGCGGTGCTCGGGTATCTCGGCTTCTCCGGGCTGGCGGCTCGGCTCGCCGAATAATTGTACGTCCCATCTCCATTTCTTCGCCAAGCGAGCCGGCTTCGGAAAAGAATTGAGCATTATGGCTCCTGGGATGCGGTTGATTCCAGATTCCATCTCGGCCAATCGGCGCTCCCGCACCGCCGCCTAACTTCGATCCGTTGAAGCCCAAGGCTTCGAGCCGCCGCGCTCACAGATCGATAAGTGACTCCCTCGATCATCACTTGAAGCAGGCCCGGCCGGCCGTCTTTCGGTAGGCGCTTCTGTAGTTGTGGATCGGCCGATACGTAGCCGGGGAAAGACGTGCTCACACACCGCTTTTTGAGCGTATTGATGTCGATTCCTTCAGAACGGGCGGCGGCGGATTGGCTCGGGTAATCCACTCCATTGATCCATACGGTCTTTGGGTTTGACGAAAATTGAGGCTCGAAGGCTTCGGCGGCATTCCTGGTCGCATCGACAAAGGACCAATCCGGGAAAGCGCCACTTGCGCATCGGTATGCGACTCCGCCTTCAGTTAGACCGTGCTGCCGCCCCGCCTCGCCAAGACTGTCGTATCGGCGCCCCGAGATCATCACTGGCACGGGTTCGACCGGCGGCTTTGTCTTCTCCTCCTTCAGCCTCGTCGGATCCTCGAAGAGGTAATCGGGAAAATTGGAGCTGCCGCACCGCTTGCCGATTTTCGCGACGCTCTCACCTGTAGCAGCCGCAGCGATCGCAATGCTGGGGAAGCGCTCGCCCCTGACGATGACAGCTACATTATCGCTGCGCCTTCCCTTTTCTCGACGGGGGCGAGGCCCGTCTGCGACATAAAGGTAGCCCTCCCAACCCCGCGTCACTCTGGCTGCTATCATGCGAAAGCCCATCCCCGTGGCTTGAGCAGCCTCACTCAGGGACGGGTAAACTGTCCCTAGGACCGAGATTTCCTTTCGATAACGCTGAGTGATCCCTGCTTTCTGCGGCCTCTGGCCTTCGTCCTGATAATAATAGCCAGGCCAGCCATTCCTGATGCGGTGGATAATGACTGTCGTATCTACGCCGAGCCTCCGCGCCGCAGCTCCGACATAAGTAAAGGGCTCGCCATCGGCGACAATCGCCCTTGCGCGAGGGTTCGTATTGCCACGCAAGCCGATGTGTCCGGCTGTTCCCTCGCCACCGTCAGTTAGATTTGCAAGTACGCCCGTGCCCGACCGTCTGCGGCCGAACGACGCAATCAGGCGGCGCTCCGCTCGGAAAGCAGACCGCTCAGAGACGTAGAAAGAGAGCGAGTATCCGATCCACATTCCTTGCGCCATATGTCGATCAATGATCCGCTGTTTGTGGGGATTGCGGCCGCCCTTGGACGGAAGCTCGTGATGCATCGCGCGATAACCGCGACCCTTTCCCACGTAAAACGGGACCGGCGAACCCCGATCGAAGCGCCACATCGTATAGACGTACCACCGCGACGGCGCGGATTTGATGGCTTCCCAAGCCTCCTCTCTCCGCATGATGAACGTGGGGGAGTGCGGCTTACGAAACTGCAAGCTGGAGAAAGCCCAATCTAGCATAACAAATCGGCTTGGTTGTCCAGTACCGCTACCTGCCCTTGCTCCGAACATAGGGCTTTAGAGAAAGGCCTCGTCCGCTAAATTGCCGTCGCGGCTCTCGACAATCAGCGACACATAATCCTCGTTGTCCCTCGGGTTGAACACGCGTCCAACGACTTTCCAAATTTGCCGATTCTGAGGTAGTTGGCGATCTTGGCCCTGGAGCACGCCCGGATTGACGATCATGTCGCCAATCATTGGCACTTGGCCGGCGAAGTGCTCCGGCGCAAAATCTTCGCCGCCGTCGAAAATCGCTCCGTTTGGGTCTCGATGCAAAATGCGAATGTGTGTCACTGGGGTCCTCCCATCATGGTTCTGAAATTCGCCTCGCCGCTAAAGCTGGCCGTGGCGTACGGCCGCCTCGCGGACTTGCGCTAGGAGCTTTATTCCCTCGGCATGGCAGGGATCGGACTTGAGCGCCGCTTCGATGTAAGGGATCGCTTCGGCATGTCTTTGCTGGTTGGCGATCATTACGCCCAAGCCAAGGAGAGACTGGGGATCATCGGGCTCCAGAGCTAGCGCGTCTCGGAATGCAGCCTCACCCTTCTCCCATTCCTGCAGCGCTTCCAGCGAGCCTCCAAGCAGTTCGTACCGATGCTTGGTTGGCTCGATCTCTATGGCGTGCCGCAAGAGGGGCAGCGCTTCCTCGTGATTGCCGGCTTTCGCCAGGATTCGGCCGAGGTGTTCACGCGCTTCCGCGTCGTTCGGCCCTATGCGAATGGCTTCTTCGAGTCTCGATTTGGCGCTCTCGAAGTCCCCTTCGCAATCATAGAGGATGGCTAAAAAAAGTAAGCTGTTGCTGTCGTGGGGAGCAAGCTTGAGTGCATGCTCGTACACAGGGATTGCCTCTTGATATCTTTCCTGTTGCGCCAAAGCCATGCCATAGTTTGCCTGATGACTGTGCTGCGAGGGGGCTAGGCGTGCAGCAACTTCGAAATGCTCGAATGCCTCGGCGTTGTTCCCCAACGCGCTCTTGCACATTCCGAGGCCGCATTGGGCGTTGGCGCTTTCCGGCTCGAGTCCAGCCGCGATGGAATAATGGTTGAACGCCTCCTCGATCCTGCCCAGGTGGTAGAGCGACTCGCCAAGCAGCCCGTGGATATCGGGGGTGTCGCAACCGTGGACGATGGCCTGCTCGAGACATCTGATCGCGTCTAGCAGTCGTCCATCGTTTGAGTAACGAGCGGCGAGCTCGCCATAGGTATCAGCGTCCGCTGTGTTCGACTCCACAGCAGCTTCCAATTCTGTTATGCGCGCGGCAATGCCCTTCGTGTCCGGAACTTTGATCCTGACGGTATATTCGTCTGCCTCCGCGCTTTTCATGAACCCGGGCGGCATCGCCGGGTAGAAGCTGATTGATCGACCGCCCACTCCACCGATACCGCCGAAGACGCCCTGCTTCTTGCGCTCCGTCTCGTGAAACTCTGGAAAGAGCTGCTTCCTGAACATCTCTAGCAACTGGATGCCGCTGAAGCCCGTGCCTAGACTCAGGCGTGCCTGAGGTTTGCCGTCCGCAACCCGATGATGCGTGCTCGCCATCTCGTGCAGGAACTCAAGGCCATGATCCGAGAGGTCGAGCGAGAATGTGAACTGATCGCCGTGAAAGCGGACCCTGAATTCTTTCACACCCGCGGAAAACGCTTCAGGCGGTATCCCCATTCCCACGTGGTCGCATTGGGCCAATTCCCTGAGCTTCACGAAATCGAGCTTGAACGCCGACCAGGGTATCTGCGCTTCAAACCCAGAGACGCGCGTGAACTTACGGGGTTCTGGCCACACTCGCCGAACCCATATCGAAGGGTCCGCCTCATATACCTCCCAAAAAGCGCAAAGCGGCTGCTCCCAGCGATATGAGAATTCCTTGGTGTTCGGAGCCGGCGCGAGCTTTAGGGTGATGGCGAGCTTGTATGAGGGGCCATCCCTCGAAAACGAGATCCTTGTGTTCTCTAACACTCGCTCCAGCCATTCCCGACCCACCGGGCTCTTGAGGATGAACAGGACATCCACGCCGAGCACCTCCTGATCCTGAAGATAGCTCCAGCGCCGTTCGGCCTCGCGGACCTCCTCCTCGCGTTTCTCTTGACGGGGGTCTGTCGGGACCTTTGCAAAGGGTCCGCTCTCAATCACCGCGCGGGCGAACGCTGCTGCGACATCGCAAGCATATGGACGCCAAGGCAGAACGTCGGGATCGTGCTTATCGGACCCAAAATCCGACACGCTCTTGACCATCAAAAAATCGGGACGCTCGGGCGCCTGGTGCAAGGCTTGCGCCACGCCACCCGCCTCCATTTCAATCCCTACGAGCTTGGGCCAATACTTATTGTAGTCTGCGACGACCTCGTCGTCGGAGACCACATCACCCCCAGAGGCTACGACGCCCTTGCGGGGCGTCGGCACACCGTCGCCCGGTCGGCTGGTCGATATACCCCGACCCCACGCCGCCGAGATATTTATGGCGCAATCAAGCAGGGAGGCGGCACATGGAGAGACATTCCAACGGATTTCCCGCTCACCGTTTTGGCGTTTGCCCAAAGTATAATCCGCCACCTGCGTAGCGATCAAAACGTCACCAAGTTCAACTTCTCCGCGCACGCCGCAAGCGATGCCGACCAGCAGGACATATTTTGGCTTCCACCGTCCCGCGACCAAAGCCGCCTGAGCGGCGGCACTGACCGGCCCCATATTCAAGAGGCACGTAACCACAACATCGTAGGTTGAGCCGTCCCTGCGCGAGCTTTTCACGCGCGCGGCGTGGTAAGTGTGGATATCGGCAGGTTCCTTGTCGAGCTTCTTCGGGCGCCCCAAAGCCCGCAGGACCGCATCCCGTTCTTCCTCCAGCGCAGCAATGATAAGAAAGTCCGCGCAAAGCGGGGCGCGGATCGCAGCCGCTTTGGTCGGTCTAGGCTTCCGGCTTTTTTTCATCTTCAAAGCCTGTCGGCTCCTAGCGGTTGTCGAGTGAACTGTTGGCGAATCCCACCATTGCAGTCCGGAGCAAGCAATTTCCGATCCTCGTTAAGCTCAACCCCGCTACTCCGGTTTCCCATCGATATTCTCATTTTGGCTTCCGAGAAGCCCCGTATCTTGGTGATGCCCCAACCGCGCTAACGGCACTCCGACGCGCTCCCACAGGATTTTCTGACGCTGCTCCGGGCTGATATCCATGCGCCGCAACAACTCGTTGAATTCGCTGATTGCCCCCACCCGTTCGCGCTCAGCCTGTATTCGGAGGATTTCGAGTTCGGCCAGCGCTCGCTGCTTCTCAGTTTCCCAGCGCCATTCTCTGTCCTTTCTCCGCTCGTGACGGTCCTTCAGATATTCCCTGATTTGCTGAAGCGGATTCAACGAGCCGACCAGTTCAATCCACCCCGGCGACTGGATCGTGATCCTTGTGATCTCAAGGTGATCCTTCGGATGAATCCAGGATGGGTCCGCGAAGGCCATTTCATTGTGGCGCATGGCGACGAAGTCGAAGCCGAGATATTCGAGAGGAAAGGGCAACCGCCGCTCAAGGTGGCGCAGTTCCCGCTGTGTCGGCAGGAGATAGACGGACAGATATGCGTTCTCGAGATCACCCAAGAATTTCCGGAATTCCCCTAGCCCGCCGCCCCGCTCGATGTT
>NZ_JBQTJC010000235.1:0-34624 GCF_052387495.1 Sphingosinicella sp.
GGGCGATCCGGTCCTCTGGTGGGCTTATGTCGAAGGCCGAGACGAATTCCGGTGGCGGCGCTACGATTGGCCGCGCGACGAGGCGACGGAAGCCGTGTGGAGGCGATGCCCGCGGGGCTGAGCCGCCCTTCCCTCCCTGTTGAGCCGCTCTCGCGCGCGCCGCTCAAGCTTGCCTCTCGGGCAACCTCCGGGGCCCGGCCGAGTTCAGCCTCCGGTGGCGCACAAGCGGGACTCGCGCGCGCGCCTGACCAGAGGAGAGAGATGATGCGCTTGTCCGGCCCGATCGCCGCCGCCTCGCTGCTGCTGACCGCATGCGGCGGCGCCCGGGATGATCCGGCCGAGGCCAACGGCGCCGCAAATGCCGCCGCGCCGGTCGCGCCCGGCGCTCCGGTGCAAGCCCCCGCCGGCGCGCGCTGGGACCTCCAGTCGAGCGGCGAGGGCGCCGCGCTGGCGCTCGTCTCGGCGTCCGGCGACACCACGGTCCGCTTCTTCTGCCCGTCGGGCGCGAATCGGCTGCTCGTCAACGTTCCGGCCTTCCGCCCGGTCGGCAGTGAGGAGCGGCTCTCGTTCGGCAGCGGCGGCGAAGTCGTCGCGCTCGTCGCCGACACGCGCGGCGATGCGGCGCGCGGCGGCGTCACCGGCGCCGGCGCGGTGCCCGGCAATCTCGCCGCACTCATCGCGGGCCCCGTCGCGGTCAATTACGGCGCGCAGAACAGCGGGCCGCACCACGCCCCGCCCGCCGACCTCGCCCGCGCCTTCGTGGCCGCCTGCGGCGATGGCGCCGCCGGCGCCGGTCCGCCCTCCCTTCCGCCCGCGACCGTGGCGGGTGCCGGCGCCTGCTTCATGCAGGGCAGCGAGCGGCTCCGGCTGGCGCCGCTTCGCGCGATCGGCACCGAGCCGTTCTGGGGCGCGCGGATCGAGGGGCGCTGCGTCACCTATTCGCATCCGGAGGACCAGGCCGGCACCCGCGTCTGGACCCGCTACACGCCCACCGCGAACGGGAGCGGCGGCACCTGGTCAGGCGCGCTCGGCGGCCAAAGGTTCGAGCTCACCACCCGCGCCGCGCCGGGCTGCTCCGACGGCATGTCGGACCGGCGCTATCCGATCGCCGTCGATCTCCTCGTCGGCGGCGAGCGGCGCCAGGGGTGTGCCGTGCCGCTCTGATCGCACATCGCGAAGAAAATACTGTCCTACAGCGTTCCTTTTCTGTTCTAGGCTGCGCGATGAACGACTCAGCCGGCCTCGCCCCGTATCGCCCCGCCCGCGCGGCGGCCCGCGCGGCGGCGCTCCTTGCGGAGCTTCAGACCCCCGCGCGCCCCCTCTTCGGGGCGGTATGACCCCCCCGTTTCCGTGTGACATTCGTGACATTCGTGACATTCGTGCGCTCCGGAGCGCCCCGGCCGCGGCGCGGCTTCATCGCCGCCCATGGCGAGTGCGCACATTGGGACCTTTCGCGGAGAAGGAGCGGAGGCTCCTGGCAAGTCTCAACTTCCTCAACTTTCGTCACCCTTGCGCAGCGGACACGAGCGGGTATCCGTGCGCGATGACCTATGCCAGGGACGCCACCGGCCCCTTCTACCACGGCACCCGCGCCGACCTCAGCGTGGGCGCGCTGCTCGCGCCCGGCTTCGCTTCCAACTATCAGGAGCGCAAGCTCTCCTGGATCTATTTCTCCGGCACGCTCGACGCCGCGATCTGGGGCTGCGAGCTGGCCAAAGGCGAGGGACCGGAGCGCATCTACATCATCGAGCCGACCGGCGCGTTCGAGGACGATCCCAACCTCACCGACCAGAAATTCCCGGGCAACCCGACTCAATCCTACCGCTCGCGGGAGCCGCTGCGGATCACTGGCGAGGTGACGGAATGGGAGAGCCACAGCCCCGAGCGCCTCAAGGAGATGAAGGACTTCCTCGCCCGGCTGGAGTCCGAGGGCGATATGCGGATCATCGACTAGGCTAGGGAAACATGCGCGCCCGCAATCCGCTTTATGTCGTGGCGAAGCCGCCGTCCGAGGTCGGGGCGCGGATCGCCGCATTGCCGCGCAACGACGCGGCGCGTGGCCCCGAGCTGCTGCACGTCACCCTGCTCTCGCTGTTCGATCTCCATTACGCGCCGCCCGAATGGCTTCCCGCCATGATCGCCTCGCTGGACGCGTTCGAGGGCCACAGCTTCCCACTCGCCTTCGACCGGATTGAGAATCGCAAGGCAGTGACGTTGCGCACGCGGGCGCCCCTCTCCGAAGCGCGGGCGTTCCAGGCGGCTTTGGTCCGCCATCTCCTCGAGCGCCGCGCGCCGCTTATGCTCGGCACGACGCCCGAACCGCACCTGACGATCAACTATCGCGGCGACCGGCTGGGCTCGGCGAAGATCGAGCCGATCGGCTGGATCGTCGATGAAATCCTGCTGATCGAAAGCGTCGTCGGCAAGACCACCCATATCGAGCATGGCCGCTGGCCGCTCGCCGGGCCGGCCTGATGCCCCATCTCGCCCATGTCGCCCTGATCGTCCGCGATTATGACGAGGCGCTCGATTTCTACGTCGGCAAGCTCGGCTTCATCCTCGTCGAGGACAGCCCGGTGCCCGAGCAGAACAAAAGATGGGTCACGATCCGCCCGCCCGGCGCGCCGGATCGGGCGACGACGATCCTCCTCGCCCGCGCCGCCACGCCGGAGCAGGCGGCGTTCATCGGCAACCAGTCCGGCGGCCGCGTCTTCCTGTTCCTCGCCACCGACGATTTCGCGCGCGATCACGCCGCCTTCACCCGCGCCGGCGTCGAATGGGTCCGCCCCCCCGCCCTCCACGCTTACGGCAAGGTCGCCGTGTTCAAGGACCTCTACGGCAACCTCTGGGATCTGGTGCAGTTCAGCCAAGAACGATGAGCAACCACACCGACATCGCGACCCGCGTCATCCGGCCCGCCCCGCCCGCTTCCCGCCCGCGCCGCCGCCATGCTATCCGTCGCGCGAAAGGAGGCCGCCCCATGCGCGCGTTTCGCCCGTTCGCCGCCGCCGGCGCCCTGCTTCTCACCTTGGCTGGAGGCGCGATCCTCGCGGCGCAGCCGGACAGCCGGCTGACCCGGCAGCGGGAGGTAAGCGGCTGGCTGGTCGAGGAGGTCGCGGAATCGGACGGCGGCAGCATGGTACGGATGAGCCGGACCGCCGGGGGCGCCCGCCTGCAGTTCTCGGCCGTCTTCTGGCGTGGCAATCATGGCCGCATCCAGGCCGTGCTGGTCGAGCGCTCCGACTGCACCAACGGCGAGGAGATCGGCCGGCACGTGGTGCTCGAGGCGCCGGCGCTGCGCGCCTTGTTCGCGGCCGCGCTCGAGGATTGCGCGGTGTCGCCGCGCCGGATCGAGGCGGCGCTCGCCGGGATCGAGCCCGCTTATGCGCTGGCCGCGGCCTGGGCCGACGAGGCGGCGGCGGCGACCGCCGCGGAAGCGCAGGCGATCGCCGATTACGGCAATTCCGGGGACACGATCTCCGATTGAAGAGGATGCCCCCGGCCACTAGCCTTTCAGCCACCCCTGGGCGCTTTCGCCACGTTCAGCGCCGCCGCTGCCCGCACCAGCGCTTTCAGCGCCTCGCTGTCGATCTCCTCGCCCTCCCGGATATCGATCGCGCGGCCCGTGTTGCCGCCGAGGCTGGAGTTGAACAGCCCGGCCGGATCGGGAAGGTCCGCGCCGCGCGCGAAGGTGAGCTTCACCTTGTCCCGATAGGTCTCGCCCGTGCAGATCATGCCCGCATGCTCCCATACCGGCACGCCCGCCGGGTTGGTCGGCTTCCTCCACTTCACCGTCTCGACCACCTCCGGTTTCGCCTCCCGGATCAGCGCGCGGACCCGCCCTAGCGCCTCGCCCCGCCAGTCCCCGGGCCCTGCGATCTTCGCGTCGATCTCCGCCGAACCGCTCATCCTTCTCTCCTCACAGCTTCTCGCCGGGCAACCGGCTCGCCTGGGTCACCCAATCCGCGAACCGGGTTTCGTCCAGCTCCTCGCCCTCGTGGACATGGGAATAGCGGACATCCGGATATTTGGATTTCTCCGGCGGCGCCGGCTCGAGCGACGCGCCCTGGAAGAAGGTCACCTTCACGTAGCGGTCGAAGCCATGGAAGCTGAGGAACCAATGATCCGGCGGCGCATCCGGCGCGCCATAGAAGGGGGAGTTCCACTTCACCGCCTTGCGCACGCCCGGCACGGCCTTGGCGACGATCGCGTCGATCCGCCGCCCGACACCCTGCTTCCACTCCGGCATCGCGTCGAGATAGGCTTTGACCGGCGCCTCGCCATAGCCCTTGGGAATCTGCGGATTGCCGCCGGAAAGCAGGACGGGCTTCCTGGTCATTCGCTTTTACTCCGGTGCGCCGGCCAGCCGCGCGCCGCGGCGCCGGATCACATAAGGCTGGAAGAACATGTAAAGCCCGGTGAGCATCAGCAGGAAGAGCGGCGGCAGCGGGAGGAAATAGACCCATTGGGCTGGCTGCTGACCCATGCCCAGCAGGCCGAAAATGGCGACGACGACGACCACGAAGACGATCGACGTCCAGCGATGGAATTGCCTGATTCCCTTGCTCCAGTTCATCTCAGATCTCCTCAGTCGATCCGTTCCAGCAACTCATGCAGGTTGGTGAGGAACTTCTGCCAGCCGAATTTGGCGCCGCCGAGCGCCTGCTTCTGGTCGGGCCGGAAGCCCGCCTGCTCCATGCGGAGCAGGGTTCCCTCGGGGGTCGGCGTGAGCGTGAAGGTGACCACGCTCTCCAGATTGTAGGCGGATCCTCGTGCGCGAAGTTCCAGCTATAGGCGAGCGCGCGGCGCGGCTCCACGTTGAGCACCTCGCAGTCGAGCACGCCGCCCCAGTCGCCGCGCAGGCTGAAGCTGTGGCCGACGGCCGGCGCGAAATCGTTCCGCATCAGCCACTCCTCGATCAGATGGGGCTGGGTAAGCGCGCGCCACAGCTTCTCCGGCGGATGCGGGAATTCGCGCTCGACGACAACCGTGCGCCGCTCCTCTGCCGGTTCGGTCACTGGTCCATCCTCCTCAGCAAATCCTCGAGATCGTCGAAGCGCGCCTCCCAAAACCCCGCCATCCGTCCGGTCCAGTCGACAAGCGGCGCCAGCGCGCCGGGCCGGGCGCCGTAATGGGTCTGCCGCCCATCCTGCCGGTCGCGCACCAGCCCGGCGCGCTTGAGCAGGCCAAGGTGCTTCGATACGGCGGGCTGCGAGACCCCGGCCTGCGCGGTCAACGCTCCGACCGTCAGCTCGCCCTCGCGGCAGAGCCGCTCGAACAGCGCCCGCCGGGTCGGATCGGCAAGGGTCCGGAAGAGCATGTCCTGTGCTTCGGCCATGTGATTCACATAACTCACTGGTTATCGATTTGTCCTATAACCATGGAGTTATGCGTTCGTCAAGAGCGGCGGCGCTCGCCCTGCGGCAAGCGGCGAGCACTAGTCCCGCTTTATATTTTCTCCTTCCTGTCTAGCCGGTTACCTACAAACTCTGGGGGGAGGCCGATTCGATGCGCATGAAATTGTGTGCCGCCACGCTGATCGCGGCGGCCTTGCCGTTGCAGCCTGTGCTGGCTCAAAACACGATTCTGGCGCCGACCGGATCCTCGCCGCCGCCGGTCCCGGCGCCGCCGCCCGCGGACCCGAACGACGGCCCCGAAGAGATCGGGCGCGATGCCGCCCGCGATCTGCGCGATACGCACTTCTACAACCGCCCGGGCGCCACCCGCGCGCAATATGATGCGGACTGGCAGGAGTGCCGGCTGATCGCCCGGGGCTCCCGCACGCCGGTCAACGTCGGAGGTTTGGACGCACCCGCTCTGCAAGGCTCAACCATCCTCAACTTTTCTGCGGAGACCTTGGACGGCTCGCAGAAAAGGCCTCACTCCCACTCGATCGTTCCTGGCGGCTTCGACGTATAGTCATAGACCACCCGGTTGATGCCCTTGACCTCGTTGACGATCCGGGTGGCGACGCGGCTGAGGAAAGCGGCGTCGAAGGGGTAGATGTCGGCGGTCATGCCGTCGGTCGAAGTCACTGCCCTCAGCGCGCAGACATGGTCGTAGGTGCGATAGTCGCCCATCACGCCGACGGTCTTGACCGGCAGCAGCACCGCGAAGGCCTGCCAGATCGCGTCGTAGAGGCCCGCATTGCGGATCTCCTCCAGATAGATGGCGTCCGCCTTGCGGAGGATGTCGCAGCGCTCCTTCGTTACCTCGCCGGGAATGCGAATGGCGAGGCCAGGGCCCGGGAAAGGATGCCGCCCGACGAAGGCTTCGGGGAGACCGAGTTCGCGGCCGAGCGCGCGGACCTCGTCCTTGAACAATTCCCTGAGCGGCTCCACCAGCTGCATGTTCATCCGCTCGGGCAGGCCGCCGACATTGTGGTGGCTCTTGATCGTCACCGAAGGCCCGCCGGTGAAGCTGACGCTCTCGATCACATCGGGATAGAGCGTGCCCTGGGCGAGGAAATCGGCGCCGCCGATCTTCGCGGCTTCCGCCTCGAAAATGTCGATGAAGGTCTTGCCGATCAGCTTGCGCTTCGCCTCGGGCTCGTCGAGCCCGACGAGACCGCCGAGGAACTGGTCACTCGCGTCCACATGGACGAGCGGGATGTTGTAGTGATTGCGGAACAGCGAGACGACCTGCTCCGCCTCGGCCTGACGCATCAGCCCGTGGTCGACGAAGACGCAGGTCAGCTGATGCCCGATCGCCTCGTGGATCAGCACCGCCGCGACCGCGCTGTCGACCCCGCCCGAAAGGCCGCAGATCACCTTGCCGTCCCCGACCTGGGCGCGGATGTCGGCGAGCTTGGTCTGGCGATATTCGGCCATCGTCCAGTCGCCCGGCAAGCCGCAGACGTGGCGGACGAAATTGGCGAGGAGCTTCCCCCCGTCCGGCGTGTGGACGACCTCCGGGTGGAACATCAGGCTGAAGAAGCGCCGCATCTCGTCGGTCGCCACCGCGTACGGCGCGCCCTCGGAGGCGGCGACGACGCTGAAGCCTTCGGGCAGCGTCTCCACCCGGTCGCCATGGCTCATCCAGACCTGGTGGGTCTCGCCCTTGTGCCAGAGGCCGTCGAACAGGACGCTCTCGCCTATGATGTCGATATAGGCGCGGCCGAACTCGCGATTGTCCGACGGCGCGACCCGGCCGCCCAGTTGGTGCGCCATGGTCTGCTGGCCGTAGCAGATGGCGAGGATCGGCAGGCCGGCGTCGAAGAAATGCTGCGGCGCACGGGGGGAATCGTCCCACATCACCGAGGAGGGCCCGCCGGAGAGGATGATCCCCTTGGGTTGCAACCGCGCGAACGCCTCGTCGGCGCGGTTGAACGGCGCGATCTCGCTATACACCCCCGCCTCGCGCACCCGCCGCGCGATCAGCTGGGTCACCTGGCTGCCGAAATCGACGATGAGGATGGAGTCGGTGGGGTGGAGCGTCATGCCGGGGCGATAGGAAGGGGTCTTGTCCGTGTAAAGCCAAGTCGCCCACCCATTCCAGCGGAAGCTGGAATCTCCCTGCCTCGCTGCGTCCATTCAAGAAAATGGGATTCCAGCTTTCGCTGGAATGACGGATTCGTGCGGTGAACAGTTAAGCAAGTGCTAAACTATCTTGCCAATCGGAAATCGTCGCGTTAGTTAAGCCAATGCTTAACGATTCGAGCCTCCTCGACCGCACCTTCCAGGCCCTCGCCGATCCTACGCGGCGCGGGATGCTGGCTCGGCTGAGCCGGGGCCCCGCATCGGTGAGCGACCTCGCGCGGCCGCTGCCGATGAGCCTCCCCGCCGTCCTCCAGCACCTCCAGGCGCTGGAAGCGAGCGGATTGGTGAGATCGGCGAAGAAGGGCCGCGTGCGCACCGTCTCGATCGAGCCGGCGGCGATGGGCGCCGCGGAAAGCTGGTTCGCCGAGCAGCGCGCGCTCTGGGAAGCAAATGCCGACCGGCTCGAGACCTTTCTCGCAACATTGCAAGACGAAGGAGAAGACTGATGAGCGACAAACACGATCTGGTGCTGGAACGCACCCTCGATGCCCCCCGCGATCTCGTCTGGCGGGCCTGGACCGATGCCACGCTCCTGAAGCAATGGTTCGCGCCCAAGCCCTACGAGATCAGCGAGCTCGAGCTGGACCTCCGCCCCGGCGGGATCTTCCGGCTGCGCATGGTCGGCCCGGACGGCTTCGACACCGGCCACGGCAATCCCGGCTGCGTGCTGGAGGTGATCGAGGGCGAGCGGCTGGTCTGGACCAGCGCGCTCGCGCCCGGCTACCGGCCGGCCGAAGCGGGCGAGGGCTGCGAATCCTTCCCGATGACGGCGATCGTCACCATGGCCGATGCCGGCGACGGCAAGACGCTCTACCGCGCCGTCGCGCTCCACCGCAACGAGGCGGACAAGGCGACCCACGAGGCAATGGGCTTCCAGGAAGGCTGGGGCAAATGCGCCGAGCAGCTCGAAGAGCTCGCCCAGGGCCTCGCCGCGACGGCATGAAGCCGCGCATCACCCTCGTCACGCTCGGCGTCGACGATCTCCCCCGGGCCGTCGCTTTCTACCGCGACGGCCTGGGCCTCGCGACCGAGGGGATCGTCGGCACCGAGTTCGCGCATGGCGCGGTCGCCTTCTTCGCGCTCGAGGACGGCCTCAAGCTCGGCCTCTGGCCGCGTGCGAGCCTCGCCCACGATTCCGGCCTGCCGGTCGGCCCGCGCAGCGCGACCGAGTTCGCGCTCGCCCACAATGTCGGGTCGAAGGACGAAGTCGACGCGGTGCTGGCGCAGGCGCACGCCGCGGGCGCCGCGCCGGTCAAGCCGGCCGCGGACACCTTCTACGGCGGCTATGCCGGCTATTTCCTCGATCCGGACGGCCACCTCTGGGAGGTGGCGTGGAACCCGGCCTGGACCGAATAGGCCGAGGGGACCGGCGGCCCCCTCGGTGAGAGCTCAGCAGTCGCGGTCGATCTCGCGGCCGACGAGGGCGCCGATCAGGCCGCCGACGATCGCCCCGCCGGTGCCGTTGTCGCGATAGCGGCCGTAGCGGCCGCGGCCGTCGTTGCGGTCGATCGAGCGGCCGATGAGGGCGCCCGTCGCGCCGCCGACGATCGCGCCGGTGGTGCCGTCGCCGCAGCGATAGCGGCTGCGCGCGTAGCGGCGCCGGTCATAATAGCGGCCGCGGCCGTAATAGTCGCCGCGCCGGTAGCGGCGGCGGCTGTCGCGATACGAACGGCGATCATAATAACCGTCGTCGTAATAGCCGTCGTCATAATAGCCGCGGTCGTAATAGCCGTCGCGATAATAGCCTTGCGCCTCGGCGGCGGCGGGCAGAGCGACGAAGGCGGCGAGCGACGCCGCGGCGCCGAGCAGAATCTTCCTGAGCATGAATACGGGCTCCCGAAAAACATGGCTGGGGCGAGATACGCCGCCCCGACCAGGACCTTTTCATTCATCCCGCCTGAGCGGTGGATGAACAGCTCAGCGCCCGCCCATCTCGCCCGCCGCCGGGACCTCGAGGCCGGTGAAATGGGCGATGAAGGCGTACATGTCCGAATATTCCTCGATCTGCTTGTCGGTCGGCTTGCCCGAGCCGTGGCCGGCGCGGGTCTCGATGCGGATGAGATGCGGCCCCGGCCCGAGGTCCGCCGCCTGCACCGCAGCGATATATTTGAAGCTGTGGCCCGGGACGACGCGGTCGTCGGTGTCGGCGGTGGTGACCAGCATCGGCGGGTAGCGCGTGCCCGACCGGAGGTTGTGATAGGGCGAGTAGGCGCGCAGGATCCGGAAATCGGCCTCGCGATCCGGATAGCCGTAATCGTCGACCCAATAGCGCCCGGCGGTGAAGCGGTCGAAGCGCAGCATGTCCATCACGCCGACGGTCGGAAGCGCCGCCGCGAACAGGTCCGGCCGCTGATTGAGCACCGCGCCGACGAGCAGGCCGCCGTTCGAGCGGCCTTCAATCGCGAGCTGGCGGTTGGTCGTCACCCGCTCGCGGATCAGATATTCGCCCGCGGCGATGAAATCGTCGAACACGTTCTGCTTGTTCGCGCGCCGCCCGGCGTCGTGCCAGGCTTGCCCATATTCGCCGCCGCCGCGCAGGTTCGCGACCGCGAGGACGCCGCCCATGTCGACCCAGGTCATCCACTTGGGCTGGTAGCGGGGCAGCTCCGGCGCGTTGAAGCCGCCATAGCCGTAGAGCAAAGTCGGCTGCGGCCGGGTCCGGTCGAGATCGCGGCGGTGGACGAGGAACATCGGAATCCGGGTGCCGTCGCGCGACTGGTAGAAGACCTGGCGGACCTCATATTGGGCGGGATCGAACTCGAGCTGCGGTTGGGCGAAGACGCTGCTCTCGCCGCTCGCCGGGTCGTAGCGGTAGATTGCGCCCGGCAGATTGTAGCTGGCGAAGCTGTAGAAGGTCTCGGTCGAGCCCTGGTCGCCCTGGAAGCCCGCGGTGGTGCCGATCCCCGGCAGCTCGATCGTGCCGAGGCGGCGGCCGTTCAGATCGAAGGTGCGCACCTCGCTCTTGGCGTCGACCAGATAGGTGAGGATCAACCGGTCGCCGACGATCGAGGCGCCGCGCAGCGTCGCTTCGTCCTCGGGAACGAGCTCGCGGATGGTCAGCTCCGGCTGCGCGATATCGGTGGCGACGATGCGCTGGCGCGCGGCGCCGTTGTTGGTCTGCCAGTAGAAGGTGTCGCCCGAATTGCCGAGATAGGTCCAGTCATGCTCCATGCCCGTGATCAGCCGGCGCGGCTGGGCTTCGGGGCGGGTGAGATCGATCAGGGCGATCTCGTAGCGGGCATCGGTGCCCTCGCTCGAATAGACGATCAGCCAGCGTCCGTCCTCGGAGACCTCGCCATTGTTGCTGAGGCGCGGCCGGTCGGGCGTCGCATAGACCAGCCGGTCCTCGCTCTGCGGCGTGCCGAGGCGGTGGAAATAGATGACGTGGTTCTCGTTCAAGGACTGGAATTGCGCGCCCTGCGCGGGCTCGGGGAAGCGCGAAGAGAAGAAGCCCGAACCGTCATGCTCCCAGTCGAGATTGGAGAAATTCACCCAGCGCACCTCGTCCGAGGTGGGCTGGCCGGTGGCGACGTCGAGCACACGGACGGTGCGCCAGTCGGTGCCGCCGTCCTGCACCGAATAGAGGAGATGATGGCCGTCCTCCGACGGATCCCATTCGGCGAGCGCGGTGGCGCCGTCGGCCGACCAGGTGTTGGGATCGATCAGCATCCGGGGCGTGCCCTCCAGCCCCTCGCGGACGTAGAGGACCGACTGGTTCTGCAGGCCGTCGTTGCGGGTGTAGAAATAGCGGCTGCCGGCGCGCTCGGGCAGGCCGAAGCGCTCGTAATCGTACATCTGCGTCATGCGCGCGCGGAAGGCGGCGCGCCCGGGCAGGGTGGCGAGGAAGCGGTTGGTGACCTCGTTCTGCGCGGTCACCCAGGCCCGCACGCGGGGATCCTCGCGCACGTCGTTCTCGAGCCAGCGATAAGGGTCCGCGACCCGCTCGCCGAACTGCTCCTCGACCACATCGCCGCGTTCGGTCGGCGGATAGGCGAGCGGGGCCGAGGCCGGTTGAGCGAAGGCGGAGGCGGCGGCGAACGGCAGGAGGAGAGCGGCGAAGAGGCGCATGGTCGATCGGACTTTCGCTGTGAAATGCGGGAGCGCGCCGAAATGTAGCAGCCGGGATCGGCCTGTCAAAGCTGACATACTTGACCGTTCGGCTTGGGCCATCGTGTCGCCTTTGTCAGCTTTCGCCGAGCAGCGGGCCGAGCCGCTCGGAAGCAGCACGCACCGCGGCGGCGTAGGCCGGATCGCGCTCGACCCGGTCGGCGACTCGGTCGAGCCGGGCGAGGCGCGCCATCGCGCCGGAAAGATCGTCGCGCTGGATGTAGCCGACCAGCCGCCCGCGATAGAAGCGCGGCACCCAGAGGGTCTCGATTCCAGCCGGCGCGGCGCCGACCCGCCGGGACGCCCAGGCGGCGCCGCGCGCCTGGGCGGCGAAGGCGACGGCCGCGTCCCACGCGGCGGCAAATTCCTCGGCCCCGGCCCGGCGCCGCAGCGCACAAGCGGTCTGCCGCGACCGCCCGAGCCGCCGCGCCGCCTCGTCCACCCCCGCCCCGCGCGCGAGATCGAGGACGAAGCGAAACTGGAGATCGGGCGACCAGCCGTCACGGCGCGAGCGGACGGGGACCGGGGCGAAGCGGAGGAAGGCGGGGAGCCCGGGCAGGCCGGGCGGCGCGGGGACGGCGGGTGAAGGCATGCTGCGGCTCCTCGAGTCGGGGCGAACCGACCAGCTTATGCCTGAGGAGCGGGGTTGTAGGAAAGAGATTTGTTCTCGTCTTGTTCACGTTTGCCGTGCAAGCAACCACCCACTGCACCCAGGCGCGTAGCCGGGGTCCCGTACGCCCGAGTGCATAGTTAACGAGCTGGCAACCAAATTCGATCAAATGGGGCAGGATGATCGGAGTTCGCGCAAAGGCATTCGTGGACAGCATCCGCGATCGGTGGTCGGCACGTTCGCCCGAGATGGTGGCGTCGCAGCTGAGAAACGCGTCCGGTAGCTATCCGCTCACCTTTCTCATCACGCTGATCGTCACCGCGAGCATCGTTGCCTTATTGTCCGATCGGCCCCTCTTTCAGGGCGTCCTGTACGCGGCGCTGTTTCACGCCGCCGTCAGCACGGGCACCTTGCTTAAATGGATCGTCGACAGGAAAACCAACTGGCGCGCGGCGGCACCCGTTCGACAACTCGGACTACTTTGTGTTCAGGCGGCGTTCGTTTCGCTCGGGTGGTTCACCTTCCTGTCCGTCGCCGGGGCGGCTGCCACCCTCGATCAACAGATCATCATCACGACTGTGATGGCAGGTGTCATCGCGGTCGGCGCCCTGCGCTATTCGACGGTGATCGAGGCCAGTCTCGCCTTTCTCGCGGTGGCGGTAACGGTTTCCGCCGCATACGCATCCTTCTCTGCGGTCACTTGGGAAGTGTTTGTCTTCCTGGGCGTCTTCATCGTCATGCTGGGTCGCAGCGTCGTCGCTCACGCAAGGCTGTTCGAGCAGCAATTTCAAGCGGGGGCCGATCTGGCGCAGGCGCGTGCCGACCAGGCCGTCATGGCCGCGAAGGCTGAGCAGGAGCACTGGCGGCTGCAACATGCCTCCGCGGAAGCCGCGGCGTCGGCCCAGGCAAGGGCGCAGGAAGCACGGAAGGCCGAGTTGCATGGACTGGCTCGTGATTTCGAGCAGTCGATCCTGCACATCGCGACCGCTCTTGCCGCGTCGGCCGAACAGACAAGGAGTTCAGCTCACCGGCTTGCCGAGAATGGCAGCCAAACGCGAGATCAGATCGCCGACGTCGCCACCGAGGCACAACGCGCCGATGTCGGCGCGACGGAACTTCTCGAGTCCACCGCCGAACTGATCGGGCTGCTCACCCAAATCCAGCGCGACCTCGGGACGCAGGAGCAAGCATCCGGCGGCGTCCATCAGATCCATGGGGCGATCAGCCAGCAATTTTCAGCCTTGGTCGAATCCGCGCGCGATGCCGAGACCATCGTCGGCACCATCGCAGACGTCGCTCACCGCAGCAATCTGCTCGCTCTCAACGCGACGATCGAGGCCGCGCGCGCGGGTGAGGCGGGACGAGGCTTCGCGGTGGTCGCCGGCGAAGTCCGATCCCTCGCCAACCAGACTGCCTCTTCGACAGAGGATGTCCGCAGGAAGCTGGAGTCAATGACCAGGGCGGTCAGGGACGCGTCCGAGCTGATCGACTCGATGCAGTCGGGCTTCGGGGAGATGGCGGCAGTGTCGGCTTCGGTTTCCGACGCCATTCGCCGCCAATCGGTGGTCGGGGACGCCGTTCAGCGGTTCGCGGACAGCGCCGCTTCCCTGGTTCAGCAAATCCAGGCCGCGGTGCTGTCTGCCGGGGTCGCTGCCGGTGAGGCTGCCGACCTGTCGGGCGACGTCGGCGATGCAACGAATCATATGGCCGCCGAATCCAATCGCCTCGTGGAGGAAACCCGGGCGTTCCTTGCTCGGGTGGCGTGATCGCGGACCAGGGCCAGCCGCCTGACGGTGTCGGCCAGCGCCTCGGGCGTGGTCACTCGCGCGCCTCAGATGAAGATAAAATCCCCCGCGTCGAGGACGCGCGGGTTGACGCCTTCGAGCAGGATCGAATCGCTGCCGTCGCCCCAGGTGATGTGCGTGTCGCGGCCGACGCGGGTGATGAGGAGGTCGGAGAAGTCATCAACGCCCGCCACGCCCTCGAAGCGGATCGTGTCCTGGTTGTTGCGGAAATCGGTGATCCGGTCGTCGCCCGAATCCGGGCCGAAGGCGAAGATGTCGCGGCCCTGGCCGCCGGTCAGCTCGTCGTCGCCGCCGCCGCCGTTGAGCGTGTCGTCGCCGCGGCCGCCGTCGAGCACGTCGTCGCCGGGCGTCAGCGCGAAGACGGCGGCGATGTCGGCGAAGGTCGTGATCGGGCCGGAGCCGCCGAGGCCGTGATCGTCGATCAGGACGCGGCCGTCGCCGTAGAGAATGTCGTCGCCGGTGCCGCCGATCAGGATGTCGTTGCCGAGGTCGCCGGCAAGCAAATTGTCGCCGCCGTCGCCGGTGAGCGCATCGTCGTGGATCGAGCCGGACAGGTTTTCGAAGCCTGACGCGGTCATCAGGCCCTGCTCGCTGTCCTGGGCCGCGCCCTGGAGCAGCAGGCTGAAGGTGACGCCGTCCGCGCTGATGTCGCTTGAATTGCCGAACAGCGACAAGGTGTCGATTCCGGCGCCGCCGTCCAGGCTGTGGGTGCCGGCGCCGACCTCGACGAGGTCGTTGCCGCCGCCGGCCGAGATGACGTCGTTGCCGGTGACGCCGCTGCCGTCCGAGCCGCCCCAGAGCCAATTGTCGCCGTCATTGCCGGTCAGCACGTCGTCGAAGCGGGTGCCGGTGAGGTGCTCGATGCCGACCAGGATGTCGAGGCCGGCGCTGCCGGTGTCCTGCGCCACCCCCTGGATCGCCAGCGAGACGGTGACCCCGCCGACCGCGCCGATCGCGTAGGTGGCGCGGTCCCAGCCGTCACCGCCGTCGAGCTCGTCATTGCCGGCGTCGCCGCGCAGGAAGTCGTCGCCGGCGCCGCCGTGCAGCTTATCGCCGCCTTCGCCGCCGCGCAGGAAATCGTGGCCGTCGCCGCCGAACATCAGGTCGTCGCCCTCGAGGCCGAACAGATTGTCATTGCCGTCGAAGCCGAAGATTTCGTCGTGGCCGGGGGTGCCGAACAGATCGTCGTCACCAGGGGTGCCGTTGATGATGGCCATGATCGCCTCCCGTCAGGCCGGCGGCGCCGCGAGGTCGCGGTCAGGGACTCGGCCGGCGGGGCGAAGATAGCCGAAAAGAAGAGCGCAACAAAATCAGCGTGGTAAAAGCGGAGTTAATCAATGCACCTCGCGATTCTCGACCTCGCCTTTGCTGGCGAGCGAGAAGCGGGGCTCGACACGGCCGAGCCCGCCCAGCACCAGGTCCGCGGCATAGCGCCCGACCGCGGGGCCGTGCTTGAAGCCGTGGCCGGAGCCGGCGCCGACGATGGTCACGTTCTCCCACGCCGGGTGGCGGTCGATCAGGAGGTCGCCGTTGGCGCTGTTCTCATATTGGCAGACCCGCGCCTCGTTGAGCGGGCGATCGGCCATGGCGGGGAAGCGGCGGGCCATATAAGCGCGAACCTGGGCCAGCATTTCGGGCGAATAGGTGCGGTCGCCCTGGTCGGGATCGGCCTCCGGCCCATGGCGGTCGAAGGCGATCTTGAAACCGCGCGCCTCCATGTCCGGCATGCCGTAATAGAGATCGCCGCCGTTGAAATCGGCCCAGCCGGGCATCGGCCCGGGCTGGAAGCGGGCGTCGCCGGGCGGCGGGGCGAAGAAGAACACCTCCTGCCGCGAGGCGCGGATGCGGCGCGCGAGGATGTCCGGGAACAGTCGCGGCAGCCAGGGGCCGGCGGCGAAGACGAAGCTTTCGGCTTCGATTCGGGTCCCCGCGTCCGTCCGGATCTCGCCGAGGCGTCCCGCACCGGCCAAGGGCGGCGCGACCCGGGCGGCGACATAGTCCCCGCCCGCGCGGACGAACTCCAGTACCAGCGTCTGCACAGCGCGGCGCGCCATCAGCACGCCGAAATCGGGCTCGAACAGGCCGAGCTCGATGCCCGCAAAGTCGATGCCGGCGAAGCGGCGCGCCATCTCCGCCGTATCGAGCATTCGGGTCGACAGGCCGAGCCGGCGATGCATCTCCATCGCCGCGGTCGCATAGGGATGGGGGGCGCCGAAGAAGAAGAGCACGCCGACGGGGGCGAAGATCGGGAGGCCGGCGCGGTCCGACAGCGCCCGCCATTCGGGCAGCGAATCGAGCGCCATGCGGGTGTAGATCTCGTCCGGGCCGTAGACCGCCCGCGTCATCCGGGATTCGCCCCCGGAGGAGGCGCGGGCATTGGCCGGGCCCCAGGCGTCGACCAAGGCGACCCGCTTGCCCGCCGCCTGCAGCTTCAGCGCCGTCCATACCCCGAACACGCCCGCGCCGATCACGACGACGTCCGGGCGACCGGACTGGCCCAGGACAGGGCCGCCCACCGACGCCGCGACCGCAGTGCCGGCGGCGCCAATCAGCAGCTTGCGGCGCGTGAGATCCGCCATCCCCGATCCTCCCCGTGGCGAGGCCGGAGCTTCGCGCGCGGGGAGGAGGAGGTCAACCTCAGGACCCGAAGCGCTTCCTCAGCGTGATACCGAAGGTCCTGGGCTGGCCGACGTTGAAGCCCAGCCGCGCCCGCCCGCCGCGCTCGCGGTCGAAGGAGAGGAGGGCGTTCTCGTCGAACAGGTTGGTGACGTAGATCATCACGCCGAGGCCGTTGTCCCAGTCGATGCCCGCGCTCAGGTTGACGTAATTGTAGGATGGGAGCCTCAGGTCGACGACGGTCGCGTTGTTCCCGGTCGCGCCGCCAAAGGGCAGGCCGGAGACGAAGCTGCGCGGATTGTTCTCCTGGTCGCTCGGCTGGGTGTAGCGGGCCCCGACATGCTGGAACGAGGCACCGACGAAGGCCTCCGCGTCCTCCGCGATCGGGAAGGCGTAGCTCGCATTGGCCGAGACCTGGAAGCGCGGCACGCTCGGCAGGCGGTTGTTCTCGCGAATGCCGCCGATGACGTTGCCGTTGCCGTCGCGGACGGTGGAATCGAACTCCGCTTCGAGGATCGAGCCGGCGAGCGAGAGGTTGAAGCCTTCCGCCACCTCGGCCGAAAGCTCGGCCTCGACGCCCATCGTGTGCGCGCTCGGCACGTTGAACACGATGCGCGACGAGCAGGTGCCCGCGTCCAGCGTCACCTGGAGGTTGTTGATGTCGGTGTAGAAGGCCGCCGCGGCGAAGCTCAGGCCCCGGCGCTGGGCGCGGACGCCGAGCTCGTAGTTCCACAGGGTCTCGTCGTCATAATCCTGGAAGCCGCCGAAGATCGCCGCGTCGGCGGGCGTGCAGAGCGGAATGTTCAGGGGATCGTTGACGCCGCCCAGCCGGAAGCCCTTCGACACCTGCGCGTTGACGCGGACATTGTCGGCCGGCTCGTAGCTCAGGATGAAGCGGGGCGAAAAGCCGTTCGACTCGGTTTCGTCGGTGCGATCGTCGAGATTCGAGAAGAGACCGCTCGACGTGAAGCGCCGTTCCTCCCGGAAGTCGTAATAGCGGCCGCCCGCGGTCGCGGTGAGGCGATCGGTGATGTCGTAGCTCGCCTCGCCGAACACAGCCCACTGGCGGATATCGTAGGGCAGGTCCGAGGCATAAGGCGAGTTGGCGGGGAAGCCGGCGCGCGTCGTCGCCGCCGCGGTGCCGGCGCCAAGTGTCGCGTCGGTGAAGGCGTCATAGCCCGGGGTGGGCAGGCGCTGGCGGTAGAAGCGATCGACCTCCGAATAGAAGATTCCGACGAGCCATTGGAGCGGGCCGCTCTGGCTCGAGCCCAGGCGAAGCTCTTGCGAGAAGGTCTCGAGATCGGTGGTGTCTACCAGGTTCGAAGGCAGCAGCACGCCCGCGTCCGGATAGCCCAAATCGACCGAGACGCTGCCGGTGAGCGCGCTGGCGTCGCGGCTGACCGTGATGTCGCGGTTGATATAGGTCGAGATCGAGGTCAGCGTTACCGGGCCGAAATCGATGCTGGCGTTGAGATCGGCGAGGAAGGTGTCGTCGGCGAAGCCTTCCTGCAACAGCAGGAACTGCTCGCGCTCGTCGAAGGTCACCGGCGCGCGCCCGCCAGGCACGTTCGGATCGGTGAAGGGATTGGCATAGAGGTTGTAGACCTCCTGCCGGTTGAAGCCGTCGGCGCGCACCTCCTGATAGAGAACGCGCGGCGTGATCACGATGCCGGGCGCCGGCTCGAAGCGCAAAGCCAGGCGGCCGCCGGTGCGGTGACCGCCATTGATGTCCTCGCCGCCGCCCGGGCCGAGGGCGTTGATGAAGCCGCCATATTCGGTGTGATAAGCGACCGCGCGGAGCGCCGTCTCGCCGCCCAGAGGCACGTTGATCATGCCGCGCAGGGCGCCGCCGAAATCGTCGCCGTCGACGAGGTTGAGATTGCCCTCGATCATCGCGCTGAACCCGCTCGGATCGGGCTGGTTGGTGATGTAGCGCAAGGTGCCGCCGACCGAGCCGGCGCCGAACAGGGTGCCCTGCGGCCCGCGCAAAGTCTCGACGCGGTTCAGATCGAACAGGTCGAGATCGGGCGTGAACAGCGACAGCGAGATCACGCTGTCGTCGAGATAGACGCCAACCTGCTCTTTCACGCCCGGCTGGTCGCGGACGACCTGACCGGCGGAGACGCCGCGCACCGAGACCTGGCTCTGACCCGGGCCGAGATTCTGGATCGAGAGACCGGCGACATTGCGCGCCAGATCCTCGACCGTGGTCGCGCCCGAACGCTGGATGTCGGCCTCGGTCTGGGCGTTGATCGAGAAGGGCACTTCGAGCAGCGAGGTCTCGCGCAAGGTGGCGGTGACGACGATGGTCGTCTCATCGTCCTGCTGCGTCGCGGTCGGCACCGGGTCCTGCGCCCAGGCCGGAGTCGCCATGGCGATCGCGATGACCGAGGCGGCGGCGAAGGCGGCGGACTTGCGGAAGGCGTTCGGGTTGGCGCGCATGGTGGACCCCTTTGCTTTATCGGAGCCGCCAAAATACTTGAGGTCGCGCGCTGGCAACAGTCGTCATGAGCGGGGCCGGCAAGAATGTGACACCTCTGTTGCGGCGGCGCAACAACGTGCGACGGAACGCCCCGTTTTGGGGATTGGCGGCGGCGCTCGATCGGCTATCCTCATCCCTCCCTCCGGAATCGGGACAAGGTTCATGCGCTTCCCCGCTTTTTTGTCGTTGCTTCTCGTCGCCCTCGCCGCCCCGGCCGCCATTTCCGCCCAGACCGCGACGCCACCGCCGCCGCCGTCGGGCCCCGTTGCTCTCCCCGGCGAGCCGGGCGTGACCGTCATCCATGCCGGCACCCTGCTCGACCGGCCCGGCCGAGCGCCGCGCCGCAACGCGACGATCCTGATCCGCGACGGGCGGATCGAGTCGGTGCAGGACGGCTTCGCCGAGCCGCCCGCCGGGGCGCGGCTGATCGACCTGCGCGACCGCTTCGTGCTGCCCGGGCTGATCGACAGCCACGTCCACCTCGATTCCGACCGGGCGGGGGTCGAGGGCCAGCTCGCCGGCGTGACCGAGAATGTCGCGCTGCGCGCCCACGAGGCCGCGTTCAACGCGCGCCGGACGCTCGAGGCGGGCTTCACCACCGTGCGCAACCTCGGCTCGCCGGACGGGATCACGCTCGGCCTGCGCGACGCGATCGCGCGCGGCTGGGCGGTCGGCCCGCGCATCGTCGACGCCGGGACCAGCCTTTCCACGACCAGCGGCCATATGGACGAGACGCTCGGCATGCGCGAGGAGCTGCACGAGGTGCTGCGCGAATCGGGCAGCACCTGCGACGGGGCCGACGATTGCCGCCGCGCGGTACGCCGCCAGATCGCGCGCGGCGTCGACGTGATAAAGATCGCCACCACCGGCGGGGTCAACAGCCGCATCGGGCTCGGCCTCGGCGCCCAGATGTTCGAGGACGAGGTCCGCGCGATCGTCGAGACCGCCCATCTCTACGGCCGCCGCGTCGCGGTCCATGCCCATGGCGCGGACGGCATCGCGCTGGCCCTGCGCGCCGGCGCCGATTCGATCGAGCACGGCACCTTGCTCGACGACGAGACGCTGCGGCTGTGGCGGAACAGCCGCGCTTATTACGTGCCGACGCTCTCCACCGTGAACGGCTATATTGAGCGGCTGCGGACCAACCCGAACGCCTATCTCGGCGAGGTCCGGCGCAAGATCGAGTGGCGGATCGCGATCACCGGCCTGTCGCTCCAGCGCGCGGTCCCGGCGGGCGTGCGGATCGCCTTCGGCACCGACGCCGGCGTCTCGATGCACGGCCGCAACGCCGACGAGTTCCTGCTGATGGTCCAGCACGGCATGACCCCGATGAGCGCGATCCAGGCGGCCACGGTCAACGCCGCCGACCTGCTTGGCCTCGCGGGCGAGGTCGGCACGATCGAGCCCGGTCGCAGCGCCGACATCGTCGCCGTCCGCGGCGACCCGCTCGCCGACGTCGGCGTGCTGAGGCAAATGAACTTCGTCATGGCCCGGGGCCGGGTGCATAGGCAGGAGGATTGATCGCTAAGAATGGTGATCGGCGAGGATTGGGGAGGGTCGAGTGGTCGAGAGGTTGAGCCGCCGTGTCGCTGCATTTCTGGCCCTGGCCCTCGTGGCCACGCTCTTCGCCGGCCAGGACGCGTCCGCCCAGGACCGAAGGCGCGCGGCAGCCGGCCCTCAGGCCTCGGGCAGCCTCGTCTCCTTTCGCTCGGATGCCGATTTGCGCCGGTTCCTGCGGCGGCTCAGAGAGCCGGAGCCGCCACCGCCTCCGCCACCCCCACCGGCTCCCGGCGCAACGCCAATGGTCGTCAGCGAGCAGGAGATCGAGCTGCAGCAGGCGAACGTCGCCGAGGAGGTGGTGCGCGACCTGCCCGGTGCCGAAGCTTCGATAATGGTCACCGGAACCCAGGTCCGCAATCCGAACATCACCAATACGCAAGAGGCCAATGTCGACGAGGGCGGCATCGTCAAGGTGATCGGCGAGCATCTCGTCGTCCTGCGCCGCGGCCGGCTGTTCACGGTGTCGCTCGCCGGTGGATCGATGCGGCCGGTGGATTCGATCTACGCCTTCCCGCCCGGCGTGTCGGGCGAGGGCGACTGGTATGACGAGATGCTGGTCTCCGGCGATCTTATCGTCGTCGTCGGCTACAGCTACGATCGCGGCGGCACCGAGATCAACCGCTTCCGCATGTCGCCCGACGGCCGGCTGCGCTTCCAGGACGCCTGGCACCTCCGCTCGAACGATTATTATTCCTCGCGCAACTACGCGTCGCGGCTGATCGGCAACCGGCTGATCTTCTACACGCCGCTCTATCTCGAGTGGGAGGACGATCCGCTCGAGGCTTTGCCGGGTCTGCGCAAATGGGAAGGGCCCGGCCGCGACCGGCCCTTCCGCCGGATCGCGCGCCCCAACCAGATCTTCATCGTCCCCGGCATGCGCCGGATAAGCGGTTCCGAGGAGATCGAGATCGACACCCTCCATAGCGTGACGACCTGCGATCTCGCCGCCGAGCAGCTCGATTGCTCCGCGGTCGGCGTGCTCGGGCCGGAATCGCACACCTTCTACGTCTCCGCCGGCGCGGTCTATCTCTGGGTCCACGATTTCTGGTGGAGCGACGGCCGCAGCCGCTTCCCCGACGCTTTCCTCTACCGGCTGCCGCTCGGGCGCGAGCGCCCCTCCGCGATCGGCGCACGCGGCGCGCCGGTGGATCAGTTCGCCTTTCGCGAGGACACCGTCGACGGCATCCTCAATGTCCTGGTGCGGGAAGAAGGCGGCGGCGACGCGATGGGTAGTCCAGAGGTCAGCGGCGGCCGCATCGCGCTGCTGCGTCTCCCCATCGCCGAGTTCGGCGACGGACAATCAAGCGCCGCGAGCTCGCGCTATCGCAGGCTGCCGAGCCTGCCGGGCTCGAGCTGGTCGTTCCGCAACCGCTTCGTCGGCGACCACCTGCTCTATGGCGGCGGCAGATTCGGCGAAGGCGAGCGCGAAGCGCCCGTCGTGATCGCGCCGGTGCGCGGCGGCCCGCCGACGACGCTCAACCTCCGCCACGCGGTCGAGCGGATCGACGCGATCGGCCGCGACGCGATCGTGATCGGCGGTGACGCGGACGAGAATCTCGGCTTCACGGCGGTGGAGCTGCCGCGCGCCAGCCGGCCCGCGCTCGGCGATCTCTTCCTTCTACCCTCCGCTTCGGAAGGCGAGACGCGCAGCCACGCCTTCTTCTTCCGCCCGAGCAGCCCGGACGGCGCCTCGGGGCTGCTCGGCCTGCCGATCCGGCGAGAGGTGGCGCCCGCCTATCGCCGCTTCTTCGGCAGCGCGGCGGCGATGCTGTTCCTGCGCCGCGACGACCGCCGCTTCGCCCGCGCCGGCGAGCTCGCCGCCGAGGTGCGCGGCGTGACCGACGACGGCTGTCAGGCCTCGTGCGTCGACTGGTACGGGAATGCGCGCCCGATCTTCCTCGGGAACCGCATCTTCGCTTTGCTCGGCTACGAGCTGGTCGAGGGGCGGCTCGCCAGGGGCGCCGTTTCCGAGATCGGCCGGATCAGCTTCGCGCCGCCCGCCGCCAGCCGCGACGGGCAGGCGCAGCAGCCCTAGCCGCCCGCGTTCAGGGCCAGGAACCGGCTCAGCTTCATCGGCCGGGGTGAGCGCACCCCCCCGACGATCGCCCCGCGCGAGACCCAGCTCTCCTTGCCGCCCCGGTCCTCGACGCGGCCGACGAAGCCGAAAATGCCGACCGCGCCGCCCTCGTTGATCACGGCGCCCTTGACCGTGCCGAGCAGGACGAGCTCTCCGCCCGGCCTGACCACGATTTCGCCGTTCACCTGGCCGGAGAGGCGCAGCTCGGCGCCGGCGGCGACGACCACCGTGCCGGTCACCGTCGCGGTGAGGTGGGTGCGTCCAACGATTTCGAGCGGGCCGTCGCGATCCTCGTCGATCCGGACGGCGGGCGTCGGGTCGTCACGTTCGCTCATCGAAAACCTTTTCCTCGGGCGCGCTTCGGTTCATGGCTTTTGGCCTGTCCCGGATAACGCATTGGGAGCGCCTTCTATGCCCTTCGCCCTCGACCGCCGCCAGTTCCTCCTCGGCTCCGCCGCCACCGGAGCGCTCGCGCTCTCGGGCTGCGCCGGGATGGCGCCGCGCTCCGCGACCGCCGACGCGCGGGCGCTCTACGACAGCATCTTCGAGGGGATGCTCCGCGCGGCGCCGGAGATGGCGACCGGGCTCGGCCTCGACACCGGCGAGCGGGCGTTTCTGAAGAGCCGCCTCGGCGATGCCTCGCCCGCCGGCAAGATGGGGCCCTACCGCCCGCTGATCGACCATCTGCCGCGCCTGCGCCGGATCGAGCGCGCCCGCCTCCAGGGCCAGGAGCGCTATTGGTACGACACCGTCCTCTGGCTCGGCGAGCGGATGCGGGAGGCCGAGACGTTCGAATATGGCGGGATCGGCGGCTACAATTACCCGATCCCCTACGTCCTCTCGCAGCTCACCGGCGCCTATCAGAATGTGCCGGACTTCCTCGACAGCCAGCATCGGATCGACACGCGCGAGGATTGCGAGGCCTATGTCGCCCGATTGGAGGCGTTCGGCGACGCGATCAACCATGACGTCGACCGCGCCCGCGCCGATGCCGGCCGCGGCGTCGTCCCGCCAAGCTACATCCTTGACAAGGCGGTGACCCAGACCCGGAACCTGCGCGCCGAGCGCGGCCGCGAGGCGGGCCTGGTTCGCTCGCTGGTCCGGCGGGCACGAGAGAAGAACATCGCCGGCGACTGGGAAACGCAGGCGACGGCGATCGTCGACGGCCGCATCGCCGACGCGCTCGACCGTCAGCTCGGCCTGCTCGCCGAGCTCCGCCGCGGCGCCGGCCAGAGCCCCGCCGCCGGGCGCCTCCCCGACGGCGAGCGCTTCTACCAGCTCTGCCTGCGCTACCACACCAGCACCGCGCTCACCCCGGACGAGGCGCACGAGATCGGCCTCGCCCAGATGGCCGAGCTCAGCGCCGAGGTCGATCCCCTGCTCCGCCGCGAAGGCCTGACCCGGGGCAGCGTCGGGGCGCGGATCAACGAGCTGCGCGCGCAGGCGCGCTACCTCTATGCCAATACCGACGCCGGCCGCGCCGAGCTGCTCGCCGATCTCAATCGCCAGATGGCCGACGTGCGCGGCCGGATGGGCGATTATTTCGCGACCATCCCGACCTCGCCGATGGAGATCAAGCGGGTGCCCCCGGCGATCGAGGTCGGCGCACCGCGCGGCTATGCGCAGGGGCCCAGCCTCGACGGCTCGCGTCCCGGCGCCTTCTACATCAACCTGGTCGACACGCGGATCTGGCCGAAATGGGCGCTGCCGACGCTCACCTATCACGAGAGCATCCCGGGCCATCTCTGGCAGGGCTCGATCGTGCTCGAGAACCAGGCGATCCCCCTCCTCCACCGCAACATCGGCATCCCCGCTTATGGCGAGGGCTGGGGGCTCTATGCCGAGCAGCTCGCCGACGAGGCCGGAGTCTATGGCGAATTTCCAGTCGGGCGGATCGGCCGCATCCAGAGCTTCATGTACCGCGCCGCCCGGATCGTGATGGACACCGGAATGCACGCGCGCGGCTGGAGCCGCGAGCGCTCGATCGCCTATTTCACCGACGAGGTCGGGCTCGATCCGATCTCGGCGACCAGCGAGGTCGAGCGCTACGTCGTCTGGCCGGGCCAGGCCTGCAGCTACAAGATCGGCCACAACGAGTTCATCCGTCTGCGCGCGCAGGCGCGCGAGCGCCTCGGCCAGCGCTTCGACATCAAGTCCTTCCACGACGCGGTGTTGCTGAACGGCGATATGCCGCTGGAGGTGCTGGCCACCGTGGTCGCGGACTGGACCGCGCTGCAGGGCGGTTAGACAGTCTTACTTAGTTCTTGCATAATTATTCGTTTCATTGCATACATCCGCGATGATCAGGACAGCGATCCTTGGTGCGAGCGGGTATGTCGGGGCGGAGCTGCTGCGGCTCTGCGCCGCGCATCCCGAGCTGCGCCCGGCGCGGCTGTTCGGGGAGAGTCAGGCGGGGGCCACGCTCGCCGAGGTCCACCCCCATCTCGCGCCGGCCTATCCGGGGATCGCGGTCGAGCGCTTCGAGCCGCAAGCGCTGGAGGGGATCGACCTCGTCTTCGCCGCGCTGCCGCACGGGCATAGCCAAGCGATCGCGCCGGAAATTTTAGAGCGCGGCATTCCCTTCGTCGATCTCGGCGCCGATTTCCGGCTCGACGACGCGGCCGCCTACGAGCGCTGGTACAAGGAGCCGCACCGGGCGCCGGAGCTGCTCGGCCGCTTCGTCTACGGCATCCCAGAGCTCAACCGCGACGCGATCCGTGGGGCCAAGGCGGTCGCCGCCGCCGGCTGCTATCCGACCTCGGCGATCCTCGCGCTGAAGCCCCTGCTCGGCCTGATCGATCCCGACACGATCAACGTCAGCGCCGCCTCCGGCGTGAGCGGCGCGGGCAAGGGCCTCAAGGACGAAACCCATTTCAATACGATCGACGAGAATTTCACCGCCTACGGTCTGCTCAATCACCGCCACACCGCTGAGATGGAGATGGTGCTGGGCAGGAAAGTCTTGTTCACGCCTCACCTGGCGCCGATGAACCGGGGCATCCTCGCGACCTGCACTGCGCAGGCCAAGGGAGCCTGCGACCCGCTCGCGGCGTTGAGGGAGGCCTATGCCGACGAGCCCTTCGTCCACGTCGCCGAGCGGCCGCCCTCGACCAAATGGACATTGGGCGCCAATAGCGTCCACCTCACTGCCCGCTACGATGCGCGGACGGGGCGGGTGCTGGCGATCGCCGCGCTCGACAATCTCGTGAAGGGCGCCGCCGGCCAGATGATCCAGTGCGCCAATCTGATGCTCGGTCTCGACGAGACAGCGGGGCTGCCGCGCGTGGGAGTCTGGCCATGAGCGTCACCGCCGCGCCCGGGTTCGTCGCCGCCGGCTGTCATGCTGGGATCAAGCGGCGCAAGCACGACATGGCGCTGATCGCGACCGACGACGGCCGGCCGGTCACCGCGGTCGGCGTGTTCACGCAGAACAGGTTCGTCGCGCCGCCGGTGGTGCTCGACCGCGCGCGGCTCGCGGCAAGCGGCGGCAAGGCGGCGGCGATCGTCGTCAATTCGGGCAACGCCAATGCCGGGACCGGCGCGAAAGGCATGGCCGACGCCGAGGCGATGAGCGCGGCGGCGGCCGAAGCGCTCGGCATCGACAAGGCCCACGCCCTCGTCTCCTCGACCGGGATCATCGGCACGCCGCTGCCGATGGACGTCATCCTCCCCGCCATCCCGAAGCTGGCGAAGAAGCTGTCGAAGGCCGGCGGCCACGACGCGGCGAAGGGCATCCTCACCACCGACCATGTGGCGAAGGAAGCGGTGGTGAAGGGCTCGACCTTTACCTTGGGCGGCATGGCCAAGGGCTGTGGGATGATCGCGCCCAACATGGCAACGATGCTCGCCTACCTCACCACCGACGCGGACGTGCCGAGGGACGCGCTCCAGCGCATCCTCCGGGACGCCGCCGACCACACCTTCAACACCCTCAACGTGGACGGCGCGACCTCGACCAACGACACCGTCATCCTCCTCGCCAACGGCCGCGCCGGCGCCCCTAACATGCAGGAATTCGCCGACGCGGTTCACCGCGTCTGCGAGGAGCTGACCCTGCAGATGGCGCACGACGCGGAAGGGATGACCAAGATGGTGATGCTCCGCGTCACTGGTGCCGCCTCCGACGCGGAGGCGCGGATCGCGGCGAAGAACATCGCCGAGAACAACCTCGTCAAATGCTCCTGGTACGGCTCCGACCCCTATTGGGGCCGGCTGCTCGCCGCCGCGGGCTCCGCCGGGATCGCCTTCGAGGCCGAGGCGTCGAGCGTGGCCTATGGCGGCATCGCAGTCTCACGCGGCGGTATCGAGATCGACCACGACCGCGCCGCCGTCGCCACGCATATGAAGAACGAAAAGATCGAGCTCGAGGTGGATGTGGGCGCGGGCGGCACCGGCTCCGCTCGCGCGATCGGCATCGATCTCGGCCCCGGCTACATCAAGGAAAATTCGGTCACGTCATGATGAGCGCCGCGGACACCGCCCGGGTCCTCGTCGAGGCCCTACCCTATATCCAGCGCTTCCGCGGCAAGACGGTGGTCGTGAAGCTGGGCGGCGCCGCGATCGACGCCGCGCTCGATCGCGCCCTCGCGCAGGATGTGCTGCTGCTCCGCAGCGTCGGCGTGCGCTGCGTGCTCGTCCACGGCGGCGGGCCGCAGGTCGACGCGATGATGAAGCAGGTCGGCAAGGAGCCGGAGTTCCGCGACGGCCTCAGGGTCACCGATGCGGAGACGCTCCGAATTGTTCGCATGGTGCTGGTCGGCGAGGTCAGCCGCAACCTGGTCGCGACGATCAACAAGGAATCGCCGGACGATCCGGTCGCGGTCGCGGTCGCCGGCGAGGATGGTGGGCTCTTGATCACCAGGCCGCGCGATCCGGCGCTCGGCTTCGTCGGCGATGTCGCGCAGGTCCGCGCCGAGCGGCTGCACGGCCTGCTCGACCAAGGCCTCGCCCCGGTCGTCTCCACCGTCGGCGCCGACCCCTCGGGCCAGCCCTACAACATCACCGCCGACGAGGCGGCGATGGCGATCGCGGTGGCGAGGGCGGCGGAGAAGATCGTCTACCTGACGGCCGCCCCGGGCCTGCTCGAGGACCCGGCGGACGAAGCGAGCCTGGTCCCGCGCCTCACCGCCGCCGAGCTGCGCGAGCGGATTGAACACGAAAGTGTGTCGAAAGGCATGATCCCCAAACTTCGCGCCTGCGCCGACGCGGTCGAGGGCGGGGTCGGCTCGGCGCACATCATCGACGGCCGCGTGCCGCACGCCTTGCTGATCGAGATCCTGACCGACAAGGGCATCGGCACGATGGTCAAGACGGAGGCAGACTGGTGAGCAGCGACCTATTGACCATCACGGATCTCGGGCCCGAGGGCGTCGCCGAGATTCTCGCGCTTTCCGAGCGCACCGAGCTCGGCCGGCCGCTCGCCGGCAAGGGCGCGGCGCTCGTTTTTCAGAAGCCCTCGGCGCGAACCCGCAACTCGACCGAGCTGGCGGTCGTCCAATTGGGCGGCCATCCGGTCTACATCCAGAAGGACGAGGTCGGCCTCGACACGCGTGAAACCGCCGAGGACGTGGCGCGCACCCTCGCCTGCTACCACGCCGTGATCGCGGCGCGGGTGATGGACCACTCGCACCTCACGCGAATGGCAGACGCGGTCTCAATTCCGGTCGTTAACCGGTTGTCCGACAAGGACCATCCGCTTCAGGCTCTGGCCGATATTTTAACCATGAACCAATTGCTCGGGAAGCTCGAAGGCGCGAAGGTCGCCTATGTCGGCGATGCCGACAACAATGTCGCGCGCAGCCTCGCCCAGGCCTGCGTCGCGGTCGGCGCCGAGCTCACCCTCGCCAGCCCCGACGGCTATGCCTTGCGCGACGCGCCGGACGGCGTGCGGCAGGTCGCGGACCCGACCGAGGCGGTGAAGGGCGCCCGCTTCGTCTATACCGACGTCTGGGTTTCGATGGGCCAGGACGACGAGGCCGACGCCCGTATGAAGGCCTTCGCCGGCTATCGGGTCGACGAGGCGCTGATGGCCAAGGCGGAAGACGCCTGGTTCCTCCACTGCCTCCCCGCCCGCCGCGGCGAGGAGGTCACCCACGGCGTCATGGAGAGCGCGAAGAGCGCGGTCTGGCGCCAGGCCGAGAACCGCATGCACACCGCCCGCGGCGCGCTCGCCTGGGTGCTGTCGTGACCGACAGCCGGACCCGACGACTGCGCAGCCTCGCGGCGCTGCTCCGCGAGGAGACGTTGGCGAGCCAGGAGGAGGCGACCGAGCGGCTCGCCGCGCTCGGCTTCGCCGTCACCCAGGCGACCGTCTCGCGCGATCTCGAGCAACTCGGAGCGGTCAAGGTGAAGCGCGGCGGCGTCCTTTCCTATGCGCTGCCCGATCAGATCGGCGCCGCCGACTGGGGCGCCGGGCGGCTCTCGCGCATCCTGACCGAATGGGCGCTGTCGATCGAGGCGGCGGACCAGCTTGTCGTCATCCGGACGCCGCCCGGCTCCGCCCATCTCGTCGCCTCGGCGATCGACCATGCCGGTCTGATGGAGGTCGCGGGGACGGTTTCCGGCGACGACACGCTCTTCATCGCCGCGCGCGACGACGTCGCCGTGCCCGCCCTCATCGCCAAGTTCGAGGCGCTGATGGGCCGATCCAGGGAAAATTACGCATGACTGCCGACAAGCCCCGCAAGGTCGTCCTCGCTTATTCGGGAGGCCTCGACACCTCGATCATCCTGAAATGGCTGCAGACCGAATATGGCGCGGAGGTCGTCACCTTCACCGCCGATCTCGGCCAGGGCGAGGAGGTGGAGCCGGCGCGGCGCAAAGCGGAGATGCTCGGCATCAAGCCGGAGAACATCTTCATTGACGACCTGCGCGAGGAATTCGTCCGCGACTACGTCTTTCCGATGTTCCGCGCGAACACCCTCTATGAGGGCCAGTATCTGCTCGGTACCTCGATCGCCCGGCCGCTAATCGCCAAGCGCCAGATCGAGATCGCAAGGGCGGTCGGCGCGGACGCGGTCTGCCACGGCGCCACGGGCAAGGGCAACGACCAGGTCCGTTTCGAATTGGGCTATTATGCGCTGGAGCCGGACATCCGCGTCATCGCCCCCTGGCGCGAGTGGGAGTTCGCCAGCCGCGAGGCGCTGATCGACTTCGCCGAGAAGCACCAGATTCCCATCGCGAAGGACAAAAGAGGCGACGCGCCTTTCTCGGTCGATGCCAACCTCCTCCACTCATCCTCGGAAGGGAAGGTGCTGGAGGATCCGGCGGTTGAAGCGCCGGAATATGTCCACCAGCGGACCATTTCGCCCGAGGACGCCCCGGACGCGCCGACGATCATCGAGATCGGCTTCGAGCGCGGCGATCCCGTCTCGATCGACGGCGCGGCGCTGTCTCCCGCCGCTTTGCTAACGAAGCTCAACCAGCTCGGCCACGACAACGGCATCGGCCGGCTCGATCTGGTCGAGAACCGCTTCGTCGGGATGAAATCGCGCGGCGTCTACGAGACGCCCGGCGGGACGATCCTGCTTGCCGCCCATCGCGGCATCGAGAGCATCACCCTCGACGGCGGCGCGATGCACATGAAGGATTCGATCATGCCCCGTTACGCGGAGCTGATCTACAACGGCTTCTGGTTCGCACCCGAACGCGAGATGCTCCAAGCGCTGATCGACAAAAGCCAGGAGCATGTCAGCGGCACGGTCCGCCTGAAGCTCTACAAGGGCAACGCGACCGTGATCGGCCGGGAAAGCCCGCTCTCCCTCTACGACCAGGATCTCGTCACCTTCGAGGAAGGCCAGTCCGGCTACGACCACCGCGACGCGGCGGGTTTCATCCGGCTCAACGCCCTGCGCCTCAGGATCGCCGCGAAGCGGGAGCGGCGCAGCTCTTGAAGCTCGCCATCCTCGAGACCGGGACGCCGCCCGCGCCGCTGATCGCGCGCTTCGGGCGCTATCCGGCGATGTTCGAGGGTTTGCTCGGAGCGGGGTTCGATTATGCGAGCTTCGATATCGCCTCCGGCGAGAAGCCGGACGAGGCGGACGCCTATCTGGTGACCGGATCACCCGCCGGTGTCTACGAGCCCCTGCCCTGGATCGGCGAATTGATCGTTTTTCTGCGCGCGAAGAAGGGCAAGGCGAAGCTGGTCGGGATCTGCTTTGGCCACCAGGTCATGGCCGAGGCGTTCGGCGGCCATGTCGAGAAGTCCGCGAAGGGCTGGGGCATCGGCCTGCACACCTATCCGATCGTCGGCCGCGGGCCCTGGATGGATGACGCGCACGCGGTGGCGATCCCCGCCTCCCACCAGGACCAGATCGTCCAGCAGCCGCCGAATAGCGAAGTCATCGCCTCCTCGCTGTTCACGCCTTATGCCGCGCTCGCCTGGCGCGACCAGCCGGCCATCTCCTTCCAGTTCCACCCGGAATTCGCGCCGGATTACGCCAAGGCGCTGATCGAGGCCCGCCGCGACCGCCTCCCCGATCCCGACGCCGCTCTCGACTCGCTAGATGCGCCCAACGACAATGCCCGCATCGGGGAATGGATCAGGCGCTTCCTTCTGGGCTAGGGACGCAGCCATGCTGCGGCTGGCCGTCACCGAACCGGGCACGCCCGAAATCTTCCGCTCGATCCAGGGCGAGGGGCGGAGCGCGGGCGAGGTCCGCACCTTCGTCCGCCTGTCCGGCTGCAACCTCCACTGCACCTGGTGCGACACGCCCTACACGTGGAACTGGCATGGCACGAAATGGCCGCACGAGAAGGACCGGCCGGGCGCGCCGCACAAATTCGATCCCGATGCCGAGACGATCGAGATGTCGGTCGAGGAGGTTGCCGAAGCCGTCGAGGCGCTGCCCGCTCCGGGCGTTGTCCTCACCGGCGGCGAGCCGCTCATCCAGGAGGCGGCCCTGGCCGCCTTGATCGCCCGGCTGAAGCGCGACAACCCGGCGCTGCTGATCGAGGTCGAAACCAACGGCACGATCGCGCCCTCAGCCGCGCTGGGCGAAGCGGTCGACCTGTTCATGGTTTCGCCCAAGCTCGCCCATGCCGGAGACCGCCCCGCACTCGCTTTGCGGCCAGCGCCGCTCGCCGCCTTCGCCGCGCTCGACAGCACCTGGTTCAAGTTCGTCGTCCGCGAGCCCGGCGATCTCGATGAGATCGCGGCCCTCGCCGAACGCTTCGGCATCCCGTGCGAGCGCATCATGGTCATGCCCGAAGGCACCGATGGTGCCACACTGCGCACTCGCGAGTCCCTCCTGCGCGGCCCCGCGGAGGCGGCGGGCTATGCCTGGTCCGACCGGCTCCACATCCACCTCTACGGCGACACGCGCGGCACCTGACTTGCCAGCCGACGGAGGCGGACTTAGGCGAAGGCGCAAGGGAGAGACGCATGAAAACCCGCGCGGCCGTCGCCTTCGAGGTCAAGAAGCCGCTCGAGATCGTCGAGCTCGATCTGGAGGGGCCCAAGGCCGGCGAAGTGCTGGTCGAGATCATGGCGACCGGCATCTGCCACACGGACGCCTACACGCTCGACGGGCTCGACTCCGAAGGGATCTTCCCCTCGGTGCTCGGCCACGAGGGCGCGGGCGTGGTGCGCGAGGTCGGGCCAGGGGTGACCTCGGTCAAGCCCGGCGACCACGTGATCCCGCTGTACACGCCCGAGTGCCGCCAGTGTAAGTCGTGCCTCTCGGGCAAGACCAACCTGTGCACCGCGATCCGCGCGACCCAGGGCAAGGGGCTGATGCCCGACGGGACCAGCCGCTTCTCGTACAAGGGCGAGACGATCTTCCATTATATGGGCTGCTCGACCTTCTCGAACTTCACCGTGCTGCCCGAGATCGCGGTGGCGAAAATCCGCGAGGATGCGCCCTTCCAGACGAGTTGTTACATCGGCTGCGGCGTCACCACCGGCGTCGGCGCGGTGGTCAACACGGCGAAGGTCGAGCCGGGCGCGAATGTCGTCGTATTCGGGCTCGGCGGGATCGGCCTCAACGTGATCCAGGGCGCGAAGCTGGTGGGCGCGGACCGGATCGTCGGCGTCGACATCAATGCGACCCGCGAGGAATGGGGCCGCAAGTTCGGCATGACCCATTTCCTCAACTCGAAGGGCATGAGCCGCGACGAGATCGTCGCCAAGATCGTCGAACTGACCGACGGCGGCGCCGACTACACCTTCGACGCCACGGGCAACACCGAGGTCATGCGCACCGCACTCGAATGTTGCCACCGCGGGGGGGGGGAGTGCATCATCATCGGCGTCGCCGAGGCCGGCAGGGAGATCGCCACCCGCCCGTTCCAGCTGGTCACCGGCCGGGTCTGGAAAGGCACCGCGTTCGGCGGCACGAGGGGGCGGACCGACGTGCCGAAGATCGTCGACTGGTACATGACCGGCAAGATCGCGATCGACCCGATGATCACGCACGTGCTCAGCCTCGAGGAGATCAACAAGGGCTTCGAGCTGATGCACGCGGGCGAGAGCATCCGCAGCGTGGTCATCTACTGAGCCCGCCCGGAAGGAGAGAGCCATGTTCAGCCACATGATGATCGGATCGAACGACCTCGACCGCGCCAGGCGCTTCTACGACGCCTTGTTCGAGAAGGAGGCGAGGACGGACGACAAGGGGCGCCTGAGCTACGGCCGCAGGGGCGCCGTCTTCATGGTCGGTCGGCCGATCGACGGCGCACCGGCGACCCATAGCAATGGCGGGACCATCGGCTTCGCCTTCGACAGCCCGGACGAGGTCGACGCCTGGCACGCGCGCGGAGTCGCGGCCGGCGGCACCGCGATCGAGGACCCGCCGGGCGTACGCGAAGGCAGCTTTGGTCAGCTCTACCTCGCTTATCTCCGCGATCCCGACGGCAACAAGCTCTGCGCGCTGCACCGCCTGCCAGCCTGATCGTGACGGCGCTGGAGATCTTCTCGACCAACAAATGCTTCGGCGGCGTCCAGGGGGTCTATCGCCACGCCAGCCGCGAGACGGGCACGGCAATGACCTTCTCGGTCTTCGTCCCGCCGCGGGCCGAGGCCGGGGCGAAGCTCCCGGTCGTCTGGTACCTCTCCGGCCTCACCTGCACCCACACCAACGTCACCGAGAAGGGCGAGTATCGGCGCGCCTGCGCCGAGCTCGGGCTAATCTTCGTCGCGCCGGACACGAGTCCGCGCGGCCCGGACGTGCCGGATGACGAGGCCTATGATCTCGGCCAGGGCGCGGGCTTCTACGTGGACGCCACCGAAGAGCTGTGGGCGCGGCACTTTCGCATGTTCAGCTACATTTCGGAGGAATTGCCGGCCCTCCTCGGCGATCATTTCCCCGTGGACCGGGCGCGGCAGGGGATCATGGGCCATTCGATGGGCGGCCACGGCGCGCTCACGCTAGCGCTCCGCCATCCCGGCCGCTACCGCAGCGTCTCCGCCTTCGCCCCGATCGCCGCGCCGAGCCGGGTGCCATGGGGGGAGAAAGCGCTCGGCCGCTATCTGGGCGCCGACCGTGCCCGCTGGCGCGCCCACGACGCGGTGGCACTGATCGAGGACGGGGCGCGACTGGATGCGCTGCTCGTCGACCAGGGCGAGGCCGACCAGTTCCTCGCCGAGCAGCTCCGCCCCGAATTGCTGGCGCAAGCCTGCGCCGCGGCCGGCATCCCGATCACGCTCCGGATGCAGCCCGGCTACGACCACAGCTATTATTTCATCTCGACCTTCATGGCCGAGCACCTCGCCTGGCACGCGGAGCGGCTGGGTTAATCGCTTGAGCTGAAGGGAAAAATGGTGGGCGTGGCAAGGATTGAACTTGCGACCCCTGCGATGTCAACACAGTGCTCTACCACTGAGCTACACGC